>NZ_JBHXSK010000026.1:0-156291 GCF_042716195.1 Streptomyces sp. NPDC058683 | reverse complement strand
GCCCCTGTTCTGTCTAACTTATATTCCCATCTTGCTTTTTTATCACCCCCGCGGGGCCCGCGTCGCGGTACGCGCCGCGGGGGGGGCCCCGTCCACACACAGATACCCTTGACATGTGACCGACGCCCAAGACACCGCAGCAGACAGTTCACTGCGCACCACCGGGGGCACTCCCCCGGACGACGCCGGATCTTCTGTGACGGGGGCGCCGACTCCCCTGCTGGAGCCGCGTGAGGGCATTCCGCCCGTGGTCGCGGACGAGGATGCACTCGCCCGGGTGATCGCGGCGTTCGCCGCCGGCTCCGGTCCCGTCGCCGTCGACGCCGAGCGCGCGTCCGGCTACCGGTACGGGCAGCGCGCCTACCTCGTCCAGCTGCGCCGCGAGGGCGCCGGTACCGCGCTGATCGACCCCGTCGCCTGCCCCGATCTCTCCGGCCTCGGCGAGGCCCTGGCCGGCGTCGAGTGGGTACTGCACGCGGCCACCCAGGATCTGCCCTGTCTGCGCGAGATAGGCATGATGCCCAGCAGCCTGTTCGACACCGAGCTGGCCGGGCGGCTCGCTGGCTTCCCGCGGGTCGGGCTCGGCGCGATGGTCGAGAGCGTCCTCGGCTTCGTCCTCGAAAAGGGCCACTCCGCCGTCGACTGGTCGACCCGGCCGCTGCCCGAGCCGTGGCTGCGGTACGCGGCGCTCGACGTCGAGCTGCTGGTGGATCTGCGGGACGCCCTGGAGAAGGAGCTGGACCGGCAGGGGAAGCTGGAGTGGGCACGGCAGGAGTTCGACGCGATCGCGTCCGCGCCGCCGGCCGAGCCGAGAAAGGATCCCTGGCGCCGGACGTCGGGGATGCACAAGGTGCGGCGGCGCCGGCAGCTGGGCGTGGTGCGGGAGCTGTGGCAGACGCGCGACCGGATCGCGCAGAAGCGGGACGTGTCGCCCGGCAAGGTGCTCAGTGACGCGGCGATCGTGGAGGCCGCGCTCGCACTGCCGGCGAACGTGCACGCCCTCTCGGGGCTGAACGGCTTCGGGCACCGGATGGGGCGGCGGCAGCTGGAGCAGTGGCAGGCGGCGGTGGACCGGGCCAAGGCGCTGCCGGACGCCGGGCTGCCACTGCCGGGGCAGCCGGTGACGGGGCCGCCTCCGCCACGGGCGTGGGCCGACAAGGATCCCGAGGCGGCGGCTCGGCTGTCCGCGGCGCGGGCCGCGGTGTCGGCGCTGGCCGAGCAGCTCAACATGCCGCAGGAGAACCTGATCGCGCCGGACTCGGTGCGCAGGCTCTGCTGGGAGCCGCCGAAGGTCATGGACGCCGAGACGGTGGGAGCGACCCTGGCGGGGTACGGTGCGCGGCCGTGGCAGGTGGAGCAGGTGACGACGGCGTTGGTGACGGCGCTGTCCGCCTAGGCGGGTCTCCCCGGGCCGCTCCCCCGGCCCGTTCCCTTTCCGGCCCACCGGGTACCGACGGCCGGACTCCGGACTCGGCCCTCCAGCGCGCACCACGGCACAGCTGAAGAGCCGACGTCCGCAGTGATCCCGCTAATCCCGCTGGTCCAGGAGTTTTCCGGCGTGCTCCGGGGCGGCTTTTTCGGCGTGCTCCGAGAGCTCTTCGAGTTCTTCGTCCTGATCCGGGAGTTCGTCCGCCGTTCGGCCCGGCGGCAGGTCCGGGTCGGGTGCGCCTTCGAGGAACACGGCGTACAGGTTCTTGCCTCGGTCCACCGACAGGTCGATCTCCGGCAGGAGTTCCGGAACCGCGATCGTGGTCACCAGATTGCGGTACATGCGCGAGACCCGCGCCTCGACGTTCCCCATGTGCCGATCGAGGGTGTTCGAGATCAGCACCAATCCGGCCCAGCCCCCCGCGACCTGGTGTGCCTGTTCCTCCAGATCGACGAAGGGTTTCAGCTCTCCTCGTCGCCGGGCTTCGGTCAACTGCCCTGTGTTGAACGCGATCCAGTCCGGCCAGGGCGTTCCGTAGGTTTCTGGTGCGTTGCCGTGAAACGACAGCATCAAGGCGGCCTGGAGAGCGCTCTCCCTGGAGATGCGATGGGCCAGGATCATGCCGATGTCGACCATTTCCTGGAGCATGATCCGCTGCTTCTGCAGCCCGTCCATGCTCAGCGTGTCCTCCATGATGGCCGACGCCACTTCGAGCTTTCCGCCGGGGAAATGCCGGTAGAAGGCCCCCTTGCTCGTCCGTGCGGCGGTGATCAGGTCGCTTACCGAAGTCCCTTCGTAACTGTCCGCCACGAAGAGTGCGCCGGCACTGTCGAGGATTCGCTGCCTCGTGTCAATGGCGCGCTGTTGCCGCCGTCGCGGCCTACGCAGGTTGCTCATTCGATCTCGCCTTCGAGTCCCATTCGCCGGTTGAACTCGAAGCCCCGAAAAGCCGCACCACATTCGCAGGCCAGGGAATTCCAGGGCTTCGCAATAAGCCGGAAAATACCGCGTACGCGCCAATCAGCCTCCCGATACTACCCCGAAGGGGCAGGGCAGCCCCATGTAATGGCCACTAGCGCCTTTCGACCATGACCTCCCTCGTTAAGCGGGACACGGGCTCCCGCCCCACGACCGCGGCCCTGACAGCACTGCCACCCGTGCTTGCTTGACGTCACAGCGCCTGAGTTCCAGACTTGGCGCCGACAGAACAGACCGAGTAGTCCCTTCTCACGCTGACCACATCCCAGAAGCGAACGGCCCGTCCTGTACTCCGAGGACATGGTCGACGCTCTCCCTGCGGATGGAGACGGTCACAGCAGAAGAGACCGTTCGGTCCCAACAAGACCAGGTGGCGTCGTATGACGGGTCGGGCGGTCCAGCGGACACGCCGCCGCATCACACCCATCCGCACGGGGGGTCACATGTATTCCGATCGCGTTCGGACACGGTCCGCCGAGCCGTCGGCGTCGGTGTACGGCCGGCTTTGTCCTCGACGCGATCCGTATTCGGTTCCGGCCCCTATGGGCGGCATCCGTGGAGCAGACGCGCGGATATCCGACGCGATTTCCTCGTCCGTCACGTGCGCGTGAGTAACCCGGGCGGCCGGATGTCCGCCCGTACCCGCTGACCCCCTTCGGCCTCACACCCGTCTGCTTGGGAGCTCGCACCGATGACCATCCCCGCCGCCCCCGCCGCGGCCGTCGTACGGACCGACCCCGCCGCCGGCATCGCGGCGGTGATCGCCCCGTACGACGGCGGGGTTCCGTATCCGGTGGCGTTCGCCCGGCACGGCTGGCGGACGGTGGCCGTCGTCCCGGAGCGCCGCCTGCGGCCAGCCGCGTACCAGAGCTCGCCGATACCCGCCGGATACACCGGCACGGTCGTGCACCGCGGGGTCCGGCAGACGGTCAAGGCGCTGCGGGCGCTGGGGGTGTCGGCCGTCGTCGCGGGCAGCACCGGGGGCATCGAGCCGGCCGAGCGGATCGCCTGGCAGCTCGGCCTTCCCGGCGCCGATCCGGCGTGCTCACCGCTGAGGTACGACCGCGGGGCGCAGGCGGACCGCCTGGCACGCGCCGGGATCCCCGCTCTGCGGGGCATCCGCACGACGAGTCCGGCCGACGCCGTGGCCTGGGCGCGCACCCACCCCGGGCCCGGCTACCTGCTCGCCCCGGCGGCCACCGGAACCCCGGTCGACCCGGTGGAGTGCGGTGACGAACGCCGGATCAGCGCTGCCTGGCCGGCCATGCGGCACGCGGCCGTGCTGCACTCCGGCAGCGCGCACCTGGTGCTGAGCGAGCGGCCCTCCCGGCTCCAGTACACGGTCAACACCGCCACTCGTCCGGGTCCGGACGGCCGCCCCGAGCACGTCGTCACCGACCTGTGGGCGGACGTCCACACCGGTGACGGCCGGTTGGACCGTACCGACCTGCTCCCTCCGGGCGGCCCACTGGCACAGACCCTCGCGCTCCGCACGAACCGGGCGCTCGACGCCCTCGGCGTGGTGTGCGGCCCGGTCACCACCCGGCTCGCGTACGGCGCCGATGACGAGCTGCTGGTGGTGTGTGCGCTGGCGGCGCCCGTCGTGACACCGGCCGACGAGGCGTTGCGGACGGCGACCGGCCGCAACCGCGCCGCCGACGCGCTGGGCACCTGGATACCGCCGGCCGCCACCGCCCGGTTCACGCCCGCTCCGAGCGGACAGCACATCGTGCGGGTGCACATGCGTCCGGCCGCCGGGATCGCCCCGTGGCTGGGAGCCGTCCTGCGCTCGCTGCCCACCGTGGTCGCGGCGAGCGAGATCCGCGTGCCGGGTGCGCCCGTGTCCGCCGAGGCCGTGCTCAGCAGCAGCGAGCCGCGGGCCATCGAACGGGACTACCGCGTCATCCGTGCGCTGGAGCACCACGGATGACGCTCTCCGGGCCGTCCATGACCCCACCTCCGCCCTCCTGCGCACACCACCACCCGAGAGGAGCCCCCGTGCTCACATCACCCCGGTCCCGCCCCGTCCACGCCCACGCCCCGGAGACCTGCGGCAGCGGGCAGCCGGCGACATCCGGCCGGTACGCGAGACGCGGCCGCCCCATCCACGCTTCAGGCCCGCACGGCCCACGCCTGATGACGCAGAACGCCCGCATCCTGGAGCTGGGCGTACGGCACGCCGACCCGCACCAGCGGCGTCGGCCGCAAGCCCCGGCGCTGCGGGGCGCTCACCGCGCCGCTCCCCGCATGAAGCCGTTGTAGACGAAGCGTTGCAGGCACAGCACGACGACCAGCGTCGGCGGGATGACCAGGATCGCTGCCGCCTAGATGATCTCCCCGTGCGCTCCGCAGGGGCCGCGGAAGCGGAACAGGGACGTCGAGATCACGCCAAGATTCTGGGCGGCATGCAGGGCCTTGCGGCGCGGGAACCGGGAGAGCGCCTGCTGTGCGGCTTCGAGTTCCGCGGCGGTCTTGTGCCCACCCACGCGGCGGAGCCGCATATCGATGCAGCCCCGCGCCCCTGACGGGGCGCTCCAGCGACGGCACCTTCTTATGTGACCTTCGCCGCTCCGACCGTCAGGGGTGGGCAGTCACGTTACTCATAAGTAGCATGGGCCTGAGCGCGCGCTCAGCGCATGCAGCAGTGCCATCCCGCACCCTGGAGGAGAGCCAATCGTGCCTCGTACCGTCAGGGATGTCGTCTTCGTCGACGGCGTCCGTACCCCGTTCGGCAAGGCGGGCCCGAAGGGCATCTACCACGAGACCCGCGCCGACGACCTCGTCGTGAAGGCGATCCGGGAGCTGCTGCGCCGCAACCCCGGGCTGGACACCAAGAAGATCGACGAGGTCGCCATCGCCGCGACCACCCAGATCGGTGACCAGGGTCTGACCATCGGCCGTACCGCGGGCATTCTCGCGGGCCTGCCGACCTCCGTGCCCGGCTACTCCATCGACCGCATGTGCGCCGGCGCGCTGACCGCCGTCACCACGGTCGCCGGTTCCGTCGCCTTCGGCGCGTACGACATCGCCATCGCCGGCGGTGTCGAGCACATGGGCCGCCACCCGATGGGCGAGGGCGTCGACCCGAACCCGCGGTTCGTCAGCGAGAAGCTGGTCGACGAGTCGGCACTGTTCATGGGCATGACCGCCGAGAACCTGCACGACCGCTACCCGGGGATCTCCAAGCTGCGTACCGACGAGTACGCGGTGCGGTCGCAGGAGAAGGCCGCCAAGGCGTACGCCAACGGCAAGATCCAGGCCGACCTGGTGCCGATCTCGGTGCGCCGGACCAACCCCGAGGGCGGCGAGACCGGCTGGGGTCTGGTCACCGCCGACGAGCCGATGCGGCCGGGGACCACCCTGGAGAACCTGTCGGGTCTGAAGACGCCGTTCCGTGTGCACGGCCGGGTCACCGCGGGTAACGCTGCCGGTCTGAACGACGGCGCCACCGCCTCGCTGATCGCGAGCGAGGACTTCGCCCGCGAGAACAACCTGCCGGTCAAGATGCGGCTCGTGTCGTACTCGTTCGCCGGTGTCGAGCCCGAGGTCATGGGCTACGGCCCGATCCCGGCCACCGAGAAGGCCCTCGCCCAGGCCGGGCTGAGCATCTCCGACATCGGTCTCTTCGAGATCAACGAGGCCTTCGCCGTGCAGGTGCTGGCCTTCCTGGAGCACTACGGCATCGCGGACGACGACGAGCGCGTCAACCAGTACGGCGGCGCCATCGCCTTCGGTCACCCGCTGGCCTCCTCGGGTGTGCGTCTGATGACGCAGCTGGCCCGTCAGTTCGAGGAGCAGCCGAACGTCCGCTACGGCCTGACCACCATGTGCGTCGGCTTCGGCATGGGCGCGACGGTCATCTGGGAGAACCCGCACTTCGAGGGGGACAAGTGAGCACCACCGCCGAGCTTCTGAAGCAGGCCTCGGACCTGTTCCCCGACGAGGTCGTGACGTCGGCGCACGTACGCCACTTCGACCTGCCGTCCGGGGCCGGCCGCTTCGCGCTGATCACCCTGGACAACGGCCTGGACCACACCAAGCCGACCACCTTCGGCCCGGCCTCGCTGGCGAACCTGAACACCGCGATCGACCAGGTGGAGAAGGAGGCGGCCGACGGCACGATCGTCGGTGTCGGTATCACCGGCAAGCCGTTCATCTTCGCCGTCGGCGCGGACCTCAAGGGCGTCGAGCTCCTCAAGGAGCACGAGCACGCGCTCGCCATCGGCAAGGGCGGCCACGAGGTCTTCAAGCGCCTCGCGGGTCTGGCCGTGCCGACCTTCACGTACTACAACGGTGCCGCCATGGGCGGTGGCGTCGAGGTCGGTCTGCACTGCACCTACCGCACGGTATCGAAGGCCATCCCGGCGTTCTCGCTCCCCGAGGTGTTCCTCGGTCTGGTCCCGGGCTGGGGCGGCTGCGCGCTGCTGCCGAACCTGATCGGCGCCGACAAGGCCGTCTCGGTCATCATCGAGAACAGCCTCAACCAGAACAAGCAGCTCAAGGGCCAGCAGGTCTTCGACCTGGGCATCGCCGACGCCCTCTTCGAGGGCGCCGACTTCCTGGAGCAGTCCCTGATCTGGACCGCCCAGGTGCTCAAGGGCGACATCGAGGTCGAGCGCCCGGTGATCGACCGCGGCGAGGCCTGGGACCAGGCCGTCGCCAAGGGCCGCTTCATCGCGGACTCCAAGGTGCACGGCGCGGCCCCGGCCGCCTACCGCGCCCTGGACATCATCGCCGCCGCCAAGAACGGCGACCTCCAGCAGGGCTACGACGCCGAGGACCTGGCGCTCGCCGACCTGATCATGGGCGGCGAACTGCGTGCCGGCATCTACGCGTTCAACCTGGTGCAGAAGCGCGGCAAGCGGCCCGCGGGTGCGCCGGACAAGAACCTGGCGCGTCCGGTCACCAAGGTCGGTGTCGTCGGCGCCGGCCTGATGGCCTCGCAGCTGGCCCTGCTCTTCCTGCGCCGCCTGGAGGTGCCGGTCGTGCTGACCGACATCGACCAGGAGCGCGTCGACAAGGGTGTGGGCTACGTCCACGCCGAGATCGAGAAGCTGCTCGGCAAGGGCCGTATCAACCAGGACAAGGCCAACCGCCTCAAGGCCCTGGTCACCGGTGTGCTGGACAAGGCCGAGGGCTTCTCCGACGCGGACTTCATCATCGAGGCCGTGTTCGAGGAGATCGGCGTCAAGCAGCAGGTGTTCGCGGAGGTCGAGGCGGTCGCCCCGGCGCACGCGATCCTCGCCACCAACACCTCCTCGCTGTCGGTGACGGAGATGGCGTCGAAGCTCAAGAACCCCGAGCGGGTCGTGGGCTTCCACTTCTTCAACCCGGTCGCGATCCTCCCGCTCCTGGAGATCGTGCGCGGCGAGCAGACCGACGACGCCTCGCTGGCCACCGCCTTCGCCGTCGCCAAGAAGCTGAAGAAGACCGCGGTGCTGGTGAAGGACGCCCCGGCGTTCGTCGTCAACCGCATCCTCACCCGCTTCATGGGCGAGATCCAGAACGTCATCGACGAGGGCACCCCCGTCGAGATCGCGGAGAAGGCGGTCGAGCCGCTCGGTCTGCCGATGTCCCCGCTGGTGCTCCTGGAGCTGGTCGGCCCGGCCATCGGCCTGCACGTCTCGGAGACCCTCAACCGGGCCTTCCCGGACCGCTTCACGGTCTCCCCGAACCTCGCCGCCGTCGTCAAGGCGGGCAAGCGCGGCTTCTACGTGTACGACAGCGGGAAGCCGGAGCTGGACCCCGAGGTCGCCGCGCTGCTCAAGCAGGGTGACGTGGTCCTCACCGAGGAGCAGGTCCGTGACCGCGTCCTGGACGCCGTCGCCCAGGAGATCGGGCTGATGCTCGACGAGGGTGTCGTCGCCGAGGCTCAGGACATCGACCTCTGCCTGATCACGGGCGCCGGCTGGCCCTTCCACCTGGGCGGCATCACGCCGTACCTGGACCGCGAGGGTGTCTCCGAGCGCGTGAACGGCAAGAAGTTCCTGGCGCCGGGCGTGGCGTCGGTCCCGGCGTAACGGCCGACAGCAGAAGGGGGCCTCCGCGATCCGCGGAGGCCCCCTTTCGCATGCCGTGGAACGGCTCAGGCCGCGTCGATCCACTCGGCGAGGGTGGGCAGCGGGGCCGGGAGGGCGCCGATCGGGCGTCCGGGGGCCAGTGCGGCCGCGGAGGCGGTGCCCAGGGCGTCGATGGCGTCGAAGACGCGCTCGCAGTTGCCGCCGCCGCGGTGCACGAAGAACTCCTCGACCCGGGCCCGGTGTTCTGGCTGGACGGTGAAGTCGCGGCCGATGGCGGCGATGATCTCGTCGACGGCCTGGTCGACGGTCCGGCAGACCGGGCCGAACCCGTCCTCCGCGAGGTTGAAGTAGCCGCGCTTGTAGTGCCGGCCGTAGAAGTCCTCCTCGTCGAAGGGGACGTAGACCAGCGGGATGCCCATGTAGGCCACGTCGAAGAACACCGACGAGTAGTCGGTGACCATCAGCGAGCACTCCTTCATCGCCTGCTGCACATTGCGGGTGTGCGGGTCGGCGACGTGGATGGACGGCGAGGAGAACTGGAAGGTGTGCAGGTAGGGGCGGATCTCGTAGTGCGGGAAGAACTCGAGGTCCACGCCGAAGTGGTCCAGGGCGCGGCCCAGGCGGGGGTCGGAGAGCAGGGTCCGGTAGAAGCGGTAGTACTCGGACTGGGTGAAGCTGGTCCTCGCCGGTCCCGCGGACTTCTTGTAGGACGCGGTGACGATCCACTGCCGCCAGGTGGGCATCAGCAGGATGCGCGGCTTGTCGCGGCGTTCGCGCTGGAGGGCGTCGAAGCGCGGGAAGCCGACCGGCTGGGCGCGGTCGCCGTAGCCGGCCTCCTGGGCCATGAAGTCGCGCTCCTGGCGGCCGGCGGTGACCAGCAGGTCGTAGCTCGCGATGCGCTGGTCCGCGCCCGAGGTCACGTCGTTGTAGGTGACGCCGTGCTGGAGGAACACCCGCTGGTACTTGACCAGTTCGCCGAAGCGGTGCAGGAAGAGCGCCTTCTTGTAGCCCTCGGGGACGAGATAGGACTCGGAGTCGTAGGAGCCGATGAGCTTCGTCGCATGGAGCAGGTACATGCGGTGCTTGAAGGAGCCCAGCTTGAGGACGTTCCCGTACGGGGCGACCTTGGCGTGGTCGGCCGAGGCCGCGTCGATGACGTAGTGGACGTTGCGGCGCTTGCGGTAGATCCGGGCCCACTTGAAGAAGTGGTACGAGTTGTCCTGCGCGGTGTCGGAGCGCTCGCCGACCAGCCAGATCTCCTTGCCGTTGAGGAAGGGATAGGTCAGCCAGTAGGCGAGGCGCATCCGCCAGCCGGGGTTGCGGGTGCGCAGGATGCGCAGTTCGCGGCCGGTCCGCCACATCGCGTGCCTGAGGCGGGCGGTGCGGCCGGGGGCGACCAGGCGCAGATGCAGGGCGTCCTGGGCGCCGATGGTCAGCATGTAGGGGTACCGGCCGACCTTGCCCGGGCCCTTGAGCCGGTGCAGGGCGAGGCGGGCCTTCATGACGACGTTGCGGTGCCGGGTGCCGTCCGGGCGGTGCACCCGCAGCCGGAAGTCGCCGACGCCGAAGCCGGTCTCGGCGAGCCGGGCGGCGGGGATCTCCGCGTACCAGCCGGCGTACAGGTCCCGGCCGCCGCGCGCGTTGCTCAGGTCGCGGCGGTAGACCTGGGTCAGCGGGACGGTGACCTTGGTGTCGCGGACCTGGTGGACGAGTTCGAGGCGGTTGCCCATCGGGCCGCCGAGGTCCAGGCCCGGGAAGGCCATGGAGCCCTCCAGGACCAGCACGTCGTCCCGGGTGCGGACGCTCTCCACCACCACGTTGGGGTCCTTGACCCGGGCCGCGCCGCTGTGCAGCCGGCCGCCGGGGAAGGTGCGGTAGAAGCCGTCGTCGTCGATCTCCAGGACCGGCGGGGCCGCGGCGAGGGCCGGTTCGGGGTCGGCGAACAGCGCGAAGTTGCCGGTGCGGGCCGCGTAGTGGTCGAGCTGCTGGGCGGGGCTGGTGACGAACTCGGTGATGACGTCGTCGGGGATCTGCGCGTAGTGCCGGTGCAGGTCCGGGAACATCTCGGCGAGCTGCGCACGGCCCATCACGTTGCGGGCGTTGCACAGGAAGCCCTTGTAGGTGCGGGTGGCGTAGCGCTGGAACATGCGGCGGATCTCGGGGCTTTCCTCGGCGCTGTAGTGCAGCAGGAAGTGGTTGAGCCGCAGGTGGTCGCGGTAGTTGGCGGGCTTGCTCCACAGCGAGTCCATGATGGACGAGCCGTCGGGGCGGCCCCGGTACCAGTACACGGGCCGGTCCACGATGCTCAGCGAGCCGGCGCGGAGCAGGGCGGGCAGGGTCAGCCAGGCGTCCTCGAAGTGCACGCCCTCGCCGAAGCGCAGGCCGAGCCGGCGCAGCAGGGCGGTGGAGAAGAGCTTGTTGCAGGCCGAGCCGCTGAAGATCATGTCGGGGATCTCGGCGAAGTCGGTGACCAGCCGGTCGCCCTGCCCGAAGTAGTCCTTCCAGGGGCCGTAGGGCCGGTCGGGGAAGTTGACGAGGTCGCCCATGACGACCTCGGAGCCGTCGCGGTGGGCGGCTTCGAGCATCGCGGCGAGGGCGTCCTCGCCGAGGATGTCGTCGGAGTCGAGGAAGGTGACGTACGGCGCGACGACCCGGTCCAGGCCGGTGTTGCGGGCGTTGCCGAGGCCGCCGTTGGGCTGGTGGACGACGGTGACGTTGGCGTAGTGGGCGGCGAACCGCTCCAGCATCCGGGGCGTCTCGTCGGTGGCGCCGTCGTCGACCAGGATGACCTGGGTCTCGGCGAAGCCGCGCTGGGCGGCGAGGGAGCCGAGGCAGTCGTCCAGGTACTGCGCCACGTTGTAGCAGGGGACGACGACGGCGAGCTGGAAGGGGCCGGTGAGCTGCCCGATCGGCGGGTGGACGCGGTCCCGCCACCACATCCAGGGGGCGTTCGGGTCGTTCTGCTCGGTCTCGAAGGTGCGCCGGCCCGCGGTGGCGGAGCGGAGGGCGAGGTTGCCGCTGACGGTGCGGTAGCCCTCGTACTCCTCGCCGTCCCGGTCGAAGGTGAGGCCCTCCAGCGCGAGGTCGCGGACGTTGAGCGCGGAGCGGGAGCGGCTGCGCTTCCACTCCACGATCACCGAGACGTTCCACACGGTGCTGTCGGCGAGGTCGTCGCCGAGCAGCTTCACCAGGTCGGCGCTGCCCTCGAAGGTCAGCAGGCGTTCGCCGACCGAGACCTTGCCGACCGGGACGACCACGTCCTTCTTGGTGTGCCGGTTGCGGACCGCCAGGGAGAGGGAGACCGGGTCGCCGGGGGCGATCCGGCCGAAGCGGTTGACCAGTTCGCCGGTGTACGACAGCTCGGTGCGCGCCACCCGCCAGCCGGTGAGCTGCGCGAACAGCGGGAGCTGGGTGACCGGGGCGGCGGCCAGGCCCAGTTCGGTGACGTCGAGCATGCGGCGGGCGTCGGGCAGGTGCAGATGGTCGGCGGACCAGTAGACCCGGCCGTCCTCCTCGACCAGGTGGGAGGAGAAGACGCTCTTGCGCTGGGTGTAGTCCAACGTGGTGAGGGCGGCCTCGATCTCCTCGTACATCAGGAAGTAGGCGCGCACCCGGTCGACCGGGCCGCACAGCCCGAAGGCCTCCTCGCTGAGCGAGAACAGGTAGGAGCTGACGATGTCGGCGAAGCGCTGCTGGAACCCGGCGTCGCCCTCGGCGAGGGCGCGCATGTACAGCCTGAGGTCGTGGGTGAGGAACTTGGCGTCCTTGCGCACCTTGAGCTGCCACAGCCCGCGCTCCAGCAGGAACCGGTCGGTGGCCCGGTGCACCGCGATCCGGTCGGTGATGCTGCGCAGTTCGCCGGTGCGGCCGGTGATGGAGGTGCCGTCCGGCTCCCACATCCAGCGGTAGACGGGCTCGGTGATCACCGTGATGCCCCGGGCGAGGCAGCCGGCGACGGTGGAGAAGTAGGTGTCCTCGTAGAACACGCCCTCGGGGAACCAGACGCCGCAGGAGCGCAGGAACTCCACGCTGTAGAGCTTGGCGGCGGCGATCGGGTCGGAGAGCAGGAGCGGGAACTCCTCCAGACCGGAGACGGTTCGGCCCATCGCGTAGACCTCGGGCGCCCAGGGCTCGGTGTCGCCGGTGGCCCGGTTGACCCGGACGGCCTGGCCGGCGGTGATGTCGCTGCCGGTCTCCAGGGCGCTCGCGACCAGCCGTTCGCAGGCGCGGGGCGGGAGTTCGTCGTCCGCGTCGAGGAACGTCACCCAGCGGCCCTCGGCCTGGGCGATGCCCCAGTTGCGCGGGGCGCCGACCCCGCCGCTGTTCTCCTTGCGGCGCAGCACCCGGACCCGGGGGTCGGTGCCCGCGAAGCTTGCGACGACCTCGATGGTGCCGTCGGTGGAGGCGTCGTCGACGACGATCACCTCGACCGGTTCGTAGGTCTGGTTCAGGGCCGACTGGAGCGCCTTGCCGATCGTGGTGGCCGCGTTGTGGGCGGGGATGACGACGGTGACCCGGAAGTTGCCGCCGTCGTCGTCGGCGTGGGTGGTCTCTGCTCCGGGTCTCATCGGTACTCCTCCCGGCCCGCCGGGATCCGGCGGGCCGCGCCCCTGCCGATCTGGGTCAGGGGCATGGTGTCGCCGTGCGGTACGGGGATGTGCGGGAGCCCTTCGAGCACGGTGTTGGGCTTCGGGTACGGCTGGAAGAACGGGTCGTCCTCCGGCGCCGGGGCCTGGTAACGCTCGTCGGCGAGCAGGGCGTCGGCCTCGGCGCGGCGGTGGCGGCCGCGGTGCAGTTGCGGGGCGATGGTGCCGGTGGTGCCGGAGGCGGGGCTGAGCTCCTCCATGACCCTGGTGAAGTCGCGGGTGGAGAGCCAGAACTTGTACATGATGACGAGTTCGAAGAGCAGCAGCAGGGCGGCCGAGACGGCGGTGGTCCACAGGATCTGGCCGATCAGCGGGCCGACGATGAAGACGAACATCTGGAACTCGATGCCGCTGATGAGGTGCGGACGGATCCGGGTGCGCAGCATGGCCCGGCGGATCCGGGTGTACCAGGGGAACTGGCCGCGGAACTGCTCGTGCAGGTCGACGACGTTGCCGGTGCCGGCTTCGGCGCGGAGGGTCTCGGCGGAGGTGTGGGGGTTGTCGCGGAGCAGGTCCTCCATGAAGACGACCGGCGAGCCGTCGGCGGTCTCCCGCTCTTTGACGGAACGTTCCTGCACAGCCGCAGCCGCAACCGCAGCCTCAGCTTCGGCCTCGGCGCGGGTCCGGGTGACCTTCTCGATCCTGGTCCGCATCGACATGCGCATCTTGTAGATCTGGAGCGCGTCGACATAGCGGAGCATGTCGAGGAAGACCACGACGAGGGCGGCCACCAGGTAGCGCTCGTCGTCGTGCGGCAGGAACTGACCGCCCATCAGGGCGAGGGCGCAGAACAGCACCCGGATGCGGTCGAAGACGTAGTCGAGCCAGCCGCCGAAGACGGTGCCGTTGCCCTTGAGGCGGGCCAGCTTGCCGTCGATGCAGTCGAGGATGAAGCTCAGGTGGTAGAGCAGCGCCCCGATGATCAGGGACTGCCGGTCACCCTCCAGGAAGAAGCCGCCCGCGGCCAGGCCGATGAACAGCGCCGCCCAGGTGACCCGGTTCGGGGTGATGAAGCGGAAGCGGGCGACGACGAGCAGCAGTCGGGTGGCGACGGGGTCGACGAGGAAGACCGTCCACCAGGCGTCTCGTTTCTTGCAGGTCAGTTTTTGGACAGCCCGCAGCGAAAGCCTGGCCATAACCCCCCAGTCACCCCTTAAACAGGACACATTGACCTACTGATTTCACAGGCCAATCACATAAGCGACCCGAACTTTAACAATCCTTCACTTACGTGTCGACGTGCATTGACCTGGGATTGACCGCGACGTTGATCACAGGCAACCCGTACAACTATTTGCGATCTTCACATCGGGGAACCATGGGCTGCTCTTGGGGCAGGCTTGGCTCGGGCCTTGCGAACGGTTTGGAGGGCTGCCGCGGCAAGGGCTTTCCGGGCGGAATCAAGCCATCCGCCCGCCCTCGGACGGGGTGGGAATCCAGCCATCCGCTTGGCGGTCCGACAGGCCGGGCTCAGTCCCCCACCGGGCGCCAGCCGTCCAGCACCAGCCCGTCCCGGCTCTCGTCCCGGCGGGCCACCAGCAGCCGCCCGCCGGGCATCCGGGTCGCCACGGCGAGCTGTCCGGCACGGCTGACGGCCGCGGCCGGAGCGCCGTACGAGGGCGCGCCAGCGTCCTGCCACCACACCCCCGTGTCCGGCCGGCCCGCGGGATGCGCGCCGAGCGAGCAGGTCCCGTCGGCGCCGCGGCCGACCAGCACGGAGTAGCCCCAGCCCGCGAGTTCGGCGCCCCTGGCCGCGGACGGCGCGCCGGAGCCGCTCTCCTGGTCGTCGAGCGGGTAGGGGCCGGGGGCACCCGGCCGCCAGAAGCAGGTCCGGCCGGTACGGGCGTCGCGGAAGAGGACCGCGCCCGGCTCGGCCGCCGGGGCCAGGCTGCCCGGGCGGGCGGCGAACGGCAGGGTGCGGTCCTCGCTCCAGGTGCCGTCCGGGCCCGGGAACCAGCGGAGCACGGCCGAGGTGTCCCGGGCCCGGGCGAACAGTTCGACCCCGCCGTGCTCGGCGGTCACCGCGACCAGGTCGTCGGCGACCCGCAGCCCGCTCAGGTGCTGCCACGGCGTCCAGGTGCCGTCCGCCGACCGGCGGCGGTGGCTGACGCTGTGCCCGAAGTTGCGCACGAAGACCAGGAGGTCCCCGGCGGCGTCGAACGCGGCCGCGGGGAAGCCCACTTCGCGTCCCTTGCGCCAGGCGGCGGCGTTCGGGCCGCCGAGCGAGTGCCAGGGGGTGAGCGGTCGCCCGGTGCGGTACTGGGCGGCATGCACCACCTCGACGTCCACCCCGCCGTCACCGCGCGCGGTCCTGCGCAGCCCCAGCAGATGGGGCAGCCCGTGCGGATCGCGGAGCACGAGCAGACCGGGCAGCAGCCCCGGTCCCTCCAGCAGTTCCGGGCCGCGCCACCGGCCGCCGGGCAGTTCCTCGTACCAGCGCACCAGCCCCGCGGCCGTCGGCCAGAAGGCGGTGAGCCGGCCGTCGAAGCCGGCCGAGAGCCAGTTCACCGGCGCCGGGTGGCGCGGGGCGCCGTCGCCGCCAGGACCCTGCTCGGCGCGCAGGCAGTCGACGTACAACGGCCGTCCCGTCCCGGCCTGATGGGCCCGGGCCGCGGCGAGCGCGACGGCCGCGGTCTCGGCGTGCGTGTCCGGCACCCCGTAGGAGGGCATCCCGCTCGCCTCGTCCAGGCAGGTGTGCACGGGGTCGGGGTCGAGGGTGTGCAGCCGTTCCGGATCGAGCGCGCGCAGTTCCTCCCGCAAGGCCGGCAGTGCCTGCCGGGGGTCGGTGTCCAGCACCCGCGGGCCGCCGCGCACCCGGCAGCCCCGGCTCTCGGCGGCGGCGAGCGCCCGGTCGAGGGCCGCCCGGCCGTCCTTGCCGCCGGGCCGCAGGCAGACCACGGCGATCTCGCTGCCGGGCGCCTCCCGTTCGACCACGGCCACCGCGTCCCGGGGTTCCGGTACGACGACGGCGACCAGGTGCCCGCGGCCGTCCGGGGTACGGCCCGCGGGTCCGGGCCCGGTCCGGCCGGACCTGCGCGTCATGCCTTCACGTCCTTCTCGTGTCCGTCGCCTCGTGCGCTCACAGCAGGCTCCAGTCGCCCAGGCTCAGCCCCGGGCCGTCGTCCTGACGGGCCAGCGCGAGCCCGCCGTCCTCGGTCAGCGCCAGCAGCACCACCCGTCCGAGGCCGTCGCGGGCCAGTACGGGATCGCCCTGGCAGACGGTGCCGGTGTCGGTCCACCAGACGCCGTGGTGCTCCTCCTCGGCACCGCACGCGCCCAGCACGATCCGGCCCTCGGTGTCGCGGTGGGCCAGCACCGTGCAGGGGTGTCCGTCGAGCGTGGTGGCGAGCGCGGCGTGCCGTCCGTCGCCCGGGTTCCCGCCGAGCGGCACCGGCCAGGAGCCGGGGCGTACGGCGACGGCACCGCCGCCCACCGCGTCGGTGAGGTAGTAGGTGATCCGGCCCGGCGAGGTCTCCAGGCCGCAGGCGGACCCGGGCAGCGGTACGACGGCGAGGTCGGGGCCCCGCTCCGGTACGGCGCCCGGCCTGGGCTGACACCAGGTCAGGGCGCCGGTGCGGGTGGGGGCCAGGAGGTGCAGCTGCCCGGTGTCGGTGGCCACCGCGGCCGGGGTGTCGAGGACGGCCGCGACCTTGAGGTCCAGCCAGGGCTCCCAGCGGCCCCGGGCGTCCTCGCGCCGCAGGGCCAGCCGCCCCTCCGCCGTGGCCACCAGGATGTGCAGGGCGCCCGAGGCGTCGACGACGGCGGCGGGGGTGCCCATCTGGGCGGTGCGTTCCCGCTTGGCGTGCGGGTTGCCGGCGGACCGCCACTCGCTCAGCGGGCGGCCCGCCTGGTACTGGATCGCGTAGACCAGGTCCACGGCAGGCGGCGCGTCCCCGGTGGAGCGGGCCCGGCGGCCGACGAGGTGGGCGTAGCGGTTGCGGCCCTGGGCGACGGTGAGTTCGGTCATGTTCCTGACCGGCAGCACGTCCGGGCCGGTCCAGTCGGGGCCGCCCGGGCGGGTCTCCGTCCAGCGCAGCACGGCGTCGTCGACCTGCGCGTAGGCGATGAGCCGGCCGTCGTGCCCGGTGAGGAGCCAGGGTCCGGACCGCACCGTGCGGCTCGCCGGGGCTCGACCGGCCGGCCGCACCCCGACGGCACGGTCGCGCACGGGAGCGGCCATCAGCGCCGGGCCTCCGGATGGCGCCGGCACCAGCCCGCCCAGGCCGAGGCGACCATGGTGCGGGCGTCGTGGCGGGCCGTCCAGCCCAGTTCGGCGCGGATGCGGTCGGCCGAGGCGACGACCCGTGCCGGGTCCCCGGCGCGGCGCGGGGCGCGGACCGGGTCGGCCGCCGGGCCGTAGCCGGTGACCTCGCCGATCAGCGTGATCATCTCGCGGACGGAAACCCCCTCGCCGCGCCCGACGTTGACCGTCAGGTCGCTGCCGGGCTCCCGGCCGGGCAGCGCACGGGCGGCGGCGAGATGGGCGGCGGCGATGTCCTCGACGTGGATGAAGTCCCGTACGCAGGTGCCGTCCGGGGTGTCGTAGTCGTCGCCGAAGATCACGGGTGCGCTGCCGTCGGTGAGCTTCTCGAAGACCATCGGGACGAGGTTGGAGACGCCCGTGTCCGCGAGGTGCTCGTCGGCCGCCCCGGCGACGTTGAAGTACCGCAGGCAGGCGGTGGTCATCCCGTGCGCCCGGCCCGCGGCACGCACCAGCCACTCCCCCGCCAGCTTGGTCTCGCCGTACGGGTTGAGCGGGGCGCAGGGGGTGTTTTCGGTCACCAGGTCCACGTCGGGCATGCCGTACACGGCGGCGGAGGACGAGAACAGGAAGTGCCGCACGCCGGTCCCGGCGGCCGCCTCCAGCAGGGTCTCCAGGCCGTGCACGTTCTCGCGGTAGTAGTGCAGCGGCCGTTCCACCGACTCGCCGACCTGCTTCTTGGCCGCCAGGTGGACCACGCCGTCGATACCGAGGTCGGACAGGGTGCGCCGCAGGAGGGTGCCGTCGAGCACCGAGCCCTTGACGAAGGTCACACCGTCGGGGACGCGGGCGGGGTCGCCCGTCGAGAGGTCGTCGTACACCGCGACACGCTCACCGGCGGCGAGCATCGCGCGGACGACATGGGCGCCGATGAAGCCGGCACCGCCTGTTATCAGCCACGTCATGGCGCGCATACTATTTCTTTGGCTGCTGTTTACAAATACATCACGGGTTGTGCATGATCGTGCGGTCGTCCGCCCCTTGTGCGGTTTCGACCGGGCAGCACCACCGGACCGGCCTCCCCCCACCCGAGTCCTCACGCCACAGCACCGCCCCGCCGGGGCACGAACTTTGAGGATTCGAAGCAGGATGAGTCATGTCTCGACGCCCCAGCTCAGCGACTCCGACGCGCCTCCCGGGCGCGGCGGCGGGCGAGGCCGCAAGCGCGAGCGCACCGGCGGGCGCCGCAGGGGCCGCTGGATCCTGATCTCACTGGCCGTCCTGGTGGCCGCCGGAGGGGGCACCGCCTACTGGCTCTACAGCGGCATCGACGGCAACATCAAGGGCGTCGACATCGACAGGGCGATCGGCGACGACCGCCCGGAGAAACTCCCCACTTCGGGACAGAACATACTGATCCTCGGCTCGGACTCGCGGGCCGGCGCCAACGCGAAGCTGAACACCGGGAAGGTCTCCGGGGCCCGTTCGGACACCGCGCTGGTGATGCACATACCCGAGGGCCGCAAGCAGGCCGTCGCGGTCAGCATCCCCCGTGACACCCTGGTGACCCGCCCGAAGTGCACCAGTCCGCACGGTTCCACGGTCGCCTCCGCACAGCGTGTGATGTTCAACTCCATCTACTCCCAGGTCGGTCCCGCCTGCGTGGTCAAGACGGTGGAGCAGATGTCCGGGGTCCGCATGGACCACTACGTCGAGGTCGACTTCGCCGGCTTCAAGGACCTGGTGGACGCGATAGGCGGGGTGACCGTCACCGTCGACCAGGACATCCACGACACCTCCAGCGGCCTCGACCTCACCAAGGGCACCCACCGGCTGGACGGCACCGAGTCCCTGCAGTTCGTCCGCACCCGGCACGGCATCGGCGACGGCAGCGACCTCGGCCGTATCGGCCTCCAGCAGCAGTTCATGATCGCCCTGCTCACGGAGATCCAGCGGCAGGACCTGCTGGGCAGCCCGGTCAAGGCGTACAAGATCGCCGACAAGCTGACCGCCGCGCTCACCACCGACTCCGAACTCGCCTCGCTCACCAAGCTCGCGGAGTTCGGCCGCAGCCTGAACGGCGTCAACCCCTCCACCATGGAGACGATCATGCTCCCGGTGGCGTACGACAAGGTCGACCCGAACCGCGTGGTGGCCGCCGAACCACAGGCCTCGACGCTGTGGAAGGCGATCCGCACCGACACCGCGATCCCCGGGTCGGCGAAGAAGTCCCCCGCCACCGGCGGCAGCTGACGTCACGTCAGACCTCGCGCCAGGCCTCCAGCGCCAGCCCCGGTTCGTCCTTGCGGCGGGTGAGCAGAAGCTGCCCGGCGGACGGGGACAGGGCCGCCGCGGTGACCCGGTCGTCCTCGTCCGTGGTCAGGGCGACCGTCGCGTCGGCCGGGAGCTGCGGCCCCGACTCGGTCCACCAGGCACCGGCCCGCTCGTCCTCCGTGGGGTACGCGGCGAAGGCCACCCGGCCGCTCGCCGAGCGCTGGGCGAGCAGCGTGCAGTCGTATCCGTCGAGTTCGCAGCGGACCGCGGCGACCGGGCCGGGCCCGGCGGAGGGCAGCAGGGTGTAGGGCTTGCCGCCGGGACGCCAGGCGCAGAGGTCACCGGCCTCGTCGCTGTAGTAGAGGGTCGTGCTCTCGGGGGAGGTGGCGAGGGCGGCGAGGGTGCCCGGACGGACCGGGGCCTCCAGCGCCTCCAGCTGTACGGGCGGCTTCCCCGCCTCCTCCTGCCGCCAGTACACGATCCCGCCCGGTACGGCCGCGTACACCTCCACCCGCCCCGACTCGCCGGTCACCGCCGCCAGCCCGTCCTCGACCAGCCGGCCCTTCAGATCGCGCCACGGCTCCCAGCCGCCCTTCTCCTTCTGGGCGACCATGCTCACCCCGCGCCCCCGGTTGCGGACGAAGACATGGGCACGGCCCCGCGCGTCCACCGCGACGGCCGGGGCGCCGGTGACCTCGCCCTTCTTGCCGGGGTGGCCGATCGGCTGCCAGTCCAGGGCGGCCAGACGCGGCTGGTAGTGGGTGGCGTGGACCAGCCCCGACTCGCCCTTCACCGTGGGCCGCCAGGCGACCAGGTGGGCGTATCCGTTGGCACCCCGGCCCACCGAGAAACCGGGGTGCAGCCGCTGGTCGCCGCCCATCTTCCGGGGGGCGCCCCAGGGACCGCCGGGGCCGCGTTCCGCCCGGCACAGCACCGCATCGCCCGACGGCAGATAGACACTGAGCCGGCCGTCACGGCCGCGAAGGAGCCAGTCGCCGTTCACCGCTTCACTCTAAGCGGGGCCGTTCGGGGCAGTGGCCCGGGCCCCGGGCGTGCGAGGCTGGGGGTATGGATGACGAAGCTCCCCTGCTGGTGATCGTCGACGGCGCGAACGTCGTCGGGTCGCGGCCGGACGGCTGGTGGCGGGACCGCAAGGGGGCCGCCGAGCGGCTGCGCGACCGGCTGGCCGAGCGGGGCCTGCCCGGCCATCCGACCCCGGTGGAACTGGTGCTCGTCGTCGAGGGCGCGGCCCGCGGGGTGCAGTCGGTGCCCGGGGTACGGGTGGAGCCGGCGTCCGGCAGCGGCGACGACCGGATCGTCGAGCTGACCGCCGACGACCCCGGCCGCCCCCGCCTCGTCGTCACCGCCGACCGCGAACTACGGCGCCGAGTGACGGAGTTGGGCGCCGAGGTGATCGGCCCGAGCGCGCTGCTCCACTGAACCGACACTGCACCGCGACCACATCCGCCGCTCCGCGGAGCCGGGCCTGCCCACACCCGCCGCACCATCGAGCCGGCCACCGGCCACACCCGCCGCACCGCGGAACCGGCCCCGCCCACACCTGCCACCCCGTTGAGTCGAGCCCAGCCACACCCGCCGCACCGCGGAACCGGCCCCGCCCACACCTGCCACTCCGTTGAGTCGAGCCCAGCCACACCCGCCGCTCCGCGGAGCCGGGCCTGCCCGCGCCCGTCGTTCCCCGGTCCTACTCCGCCGGCACCCTTGCGTACAGCAACGCCCCGTCCACCTCGTCCACCTGTTCGTAGTCGGCCGCGAGCAGCCGGCGCAGGGTGGGGACTCGGTCGGGGCCGTAGGGATTGCCCCGGGAGTCGTCGATCACCAGGGCCGGTGCCCGGTCGGCCAGCTCGGCGCGGAAGACCGGCCAGGTGCCCTCGACCGCGTACTTCTCGCCGACCTGCGGACCGTCGCGGCCGCCGCTGAAGTTGGTGAGGAGGCCGGCGGTGAGATAGCGGGTGGCGGGGGTGCGGTCGGCGAGCCAGTACGTCTCCGGGTGTATCCCCCAGACCAGCACCCGGTCGCCGGGGCCGGTGCGGTGGGCGAGGGCGAGCGCGAGCCGCTGGGCGTGCGCGAGTTCGGGGCGCGGGGCCAGCAGTCCCCAGGTCAGGAACAGCACGCAGACACAGGCCGAGGTGCGGATCGCGGCCGAGGTGCGCTCCCTGGGCAGGATCTGCAGCGCGCCCGTGGCGAGCAGGGCGAGCGGCGGGGTGAGCTGCAGGAAGTAGTGGCCGAAGAAGTGGAAGCCGAGGGTGACGGCGGCTGCCGACGCGGCCAGCCACAGCCACAGGTCGGCGGCACCGGTACGGGCGATGCGCAGGGCGCGGGCGACCGGCGGGAGCAGCCCGGCGCAGGCCACGACGAGGATCGCCGTGTTGGTCAACGCCCGTGCCAGGACGTGGAGTTCGGAGCCGGTGAAGGAGGCGTAGGCGCCGGATCCGGTGACCGTCCAGAAGGCGAAGCCGGCCGGGTCGGTGAGCAGGGCCGCGCCCAGTACGGGCAGGGCGACGCCGGCCGCCAGCCGGAGCAGGCCGGCGCGCGGGCCGCCGTACCGGTTGAGGAGGTAGACCACCGGCAGCAGGACCGCGCCGCCGGTCTGCTTGGTGAGCAAGGCGCAGGCGACGGCCGCTCCGGCGGCGCCCCAGCGGCGGCGGTCGGCGCACCACATCGCGGCGGCCGTGGCGGGCAGCATGAACACCTCGAAGGTGGCCGCCTGCGCGTCCTCGGGGTTGAGCCCCACGGAGACCAGCAGGTACAGCGCCCCGGCGGTACACCCCGCACGGTCGCCCCACCGCCGTCGGGCGATCGACGCGAGCAGTACGGCGGTGGCCAGCTGCGCGAGCACGGCGAGTACCCGGACCGGGGTGAGCGACCCGGATCCGAAGACCGCGAACACCCCCTCGTACAGCCAGGGCAGCAGCGGCGGCTTGCGGTCCACGACCGTCTCGTACAGCCGGCCGCCGCTCGCCAGTATGCGCGCCTGTACGGCGAGAAAGCCCTCGTCCGGGTTCCACAGCGGCCGGCGGAAGGACGGCACCCGGGTGACGCAGGCCAGCACGGCGAGCAGCGGCAGCAGCCGCGGCCAGTACCCCTTCCGTACGCCTACGGACCGTGACGGGACGAGGGGGGTGACAAGCATGGGGAGCACGCTATCCGGCCCCGCAGTCCCACCTGGACGGGACATACGGGGCCGGGGTGGCGAGCCTGACGATTACGGAGCGTCGGCGGGGGTCCGCTGCTGTCCGGCGAGGCGGCTGTGCGAGCGGCCGTAGAGGAAGTAGACGACGAAGCCGATGACCATCCAGATGGCGAACCGCAGCCAGGTCTCGGCCGGCAGGTTGAGCATCAGCCACAGCGAGGCCAGCACGGAGACGATCGGCAGCGCCGGTACCCAGGGGGTGCGGAAGGACCGCTCCAGGTCGGGCCGGGTGTTGCGCAGGATGATCACGCTGATCGCGACGATGATGAAGGCGAAGAGGGTGCCGATGTTCACCAGCTCGGCGAGTTCGCTGAGGCTGGTGAAGCCGGCGACGATCGCGATGACGACGCCCAGCAGGATGGTGGGCCGGTACGGGGTGCGGAACTTGGGGTGGGTGTGCGAGAAGAACCGCGGCAGCAGCCCGTCGCGGCTCATCGCGAAGAACACCCGGGACTGGCCGAGCAGCAGGATCATGCACACGGTGGTCAGGCCGACGGCCGCGCCGAAGCTGATCAGGCCCGCGAACCAGGGGTGCCCGGTGGCCTTGAACGCGTCGGCGAGCGGGGCGTCCACGGACAGCGAGCTGTACTTCTGCATGCCGGTCACCACGATCGCCACGGCGACGTACAGCGCGGTGCAGATGATCAGGGAGCCGATGATGCCGCGCGGCACGTCCCGCTGGGGGTTGCGGGTCTCCTCGGCGGCGGTGGCGACGACGTCGAAGCCGATGAAGGCGAAGAAGACGACGGACGCGGCGGTGAAGATGCCCATCACACCGAAGTTGGAGGGCGCCCAGCCGAACATCAGCTGGATCAGTGGAGCCTTGAGGTTGCCGCCCGCCGGGACCGGCTGCTCCTTCGGGATGAACGGGTCGTAGTTGCCGCTGTGGATGAAGAAGGCGCCCGCGATGATGACGACCAGGACGACGGCCACCTTGATGGCGACGACGACCGAGGTGACCCGGGCGGAGAGCTTCATGCCGACGACCAGGATCGCGGTGAGGACGAGGACCAGGGCGGCGGCGAGGATGTCGAACCCGAAGCCGTGGGCGCCGTCCCGGCCGCTGAGGTACTCGGGCAGCTGCCAGCCCGCGTTGTCGAGCAGCGAGTGGATGTACCCCGACCAGCCGACGGCGACCACCGCCGTGCCCAGCGCCAGCTCCAGCACCAGGTCCCAGCCGATGATCCAGGCCGGGAACTCGCCGAGCGAGGCGTACGAGAAGGTGTACGCGGAGCCGGCCACCGGGACGGTGGAGGCGAACTCGGCGTAGCAGAGCGCCGCGAGGCCGCAGACGACGCCGGCGACGACGAAGGAGAGGGCGACGGCGGGGCCGGCGGTGTTCTTGGCGGCCGTGCCGGTCAGGACGAAGATGCCGGTGCCGATGATGACACCCACGCCGAAGACCGTGAGGTCCAGGGCCGACAGGGACTTCCTGAGCGCGTGCTCCGGTTCCTCGGTGTCCTTGATGGACTGTTCGACGTTCTTGGTCCTGAAGAGCGTGCTGGCCACGTGCCTACCTCCCACGTTTGTCGTCCTCGACATGATCGAGAGGGCCGGGGATGCGTATGCCCCGGCAAGGGCAGGTTCACGCAGACGGGTCGGTCTCGCCACTTGAAGGAGTGGGGAGACCGACCCGTTGGGGTGGTTTGAGGTGCGTCGGGAGGTGCGGGACGGTGGGGGCTGGTCGCGCCCACGCGGCGGAGCCGCATATCGATACGGCCCCGCGCCCCTGGAGGGGCGCCTCAGCTAGGACGTTTCAATCCCTAGCGGGCTCCACCGAGTCGACCTCCGTCGTCGTACCGTCCAGCTTCGCGACCAAACCGGTGACCTGGCGGGCGATGTCCGGGGCCGTCAGGCCGATCTCGGTCATGACCTCGGCCCTCGTCGCGTGGTCGAGGAAGCGGGGCGGGATGCCGAAGTCGCGGAGGGGGACGTCGACGCCGGCGTCGCGCAGGGCCTGGGCGACCGCGGCGCCCACGCCGCCGACGCGGATGTTGTCCTCGACGGTGACGACCACCCGGTGCCGCTCGGCCAGCGGGGCCATCGCCTCGTACACCGGCTTCACCCAGCGCGGGTCCACGACGGTGGTGGAGATGCCCTGCTTGTCGAGGAGACCGGCGATCTCCAGGCACATCGGGGCGAGCGCGCCCACGGAGACGAGCAGCACGTCGGGAGTGTCGGTGCCGGGCTCGCGCAGCACGTCCATGCCGCCGACCGTGCCGACGGCGGGTACGGCCGGGCCGACCGCGCCCTTCGAGAAGCGGACGACCGTCGGTGCGTCGTCGACCTCGACGGCCTCGCGGAGCTGGGCGCGGACCTGGTCGGCGTCGCGCGGGGCGGCGAGCCGCAGACCGGGGACGACCTGGAGGATCGACATGTCCCACATGCCGTTGTGGGAGGCGCCGTCGGTGCCGGTGACGCCGGCCCGGTCCAGGACGAAGGTCACCCCGCACTTGTGCAGGGCCACGTCCATCAGCACCTGGTCGAAGGCGCGGTTCAGGAAGGTGGCGTACACGGCGAAGACCGGGTGCAGCCCGGCCGTGGCCAGGCCCGCCGCGGAGGTGGCGCCGTGCTGCTCGGCGATGCCGACGTCGTAGATCCGCTCCGGGAAGGCGTCCGCGAACTTCTTCAGGCCGACCGGCTGGAGCATGGCCGCCGTGATGGCGACGATGTCCTCGCGCTCCTTGCCGAGCCTGACCATCTCGTCGCCGAAGACGGAGGTCCAGTCGGCGCCGGAGGCCTTGACCGGCAGGCCGGTGTCGGGGTGGATGGGACCGATGCCGTGGAAGCGGTCGGCCTCGTCCTGGAGGGCGGGCTGGTAGCCGCGGCCCTTCTCGGTGAGGCAGTGCACGATCACCGGGCCGCCGAACCGCTTGGCCCGGGCGAGGGCGGACTCCAGGGCCTCCATGTCGTGGCCGTCGATCGGGCCGACGTACTTCAGGCCCAGGTCCTCGAACATGCCCTGCGGGGCGATGAAGTCCTTCAGCCCCTTCTTGGCACCGTGCAGGGTGTCGTAGAGCGGCCTGCCGACGACCGGCGTGCGCTCCAGCAGGTCCTTGCCCCGGGCCAGGAACCGCTCGTACCCGTCCGTCGTACGCAGGGTCGCCAGGTGATTGGCGAGGCCGCCGATGGTCGGGGCGTACGACCGCTCGTTGTCGTTCACGACGATGACCAGCGGGCGGTCCTTGGCGTCGGCGATGTTGTTCAGCGCCTCCCAGGCCATACCGCCGGTGAGGGCACCGTCACCGATCACGGCGACGACGTGGCTGTCGCGTTCGAGCAGCTGGTTGCCCTTGGCGATGCCGTCGGCCCAGCCGAGGACCGTGGAGGCGTGGCTGTTCTCGATGACGTCGTGCTCGGACTCGGCCTGCGAGGGGTAGCCGGACAGGCCGCCCTTCTGCTTCAGCCGGGAGAAGTCCTGCCGGCCGGTGAGCAGCTTGTGCACGTAGGACTGGTGGCCGGTGTCCCACAGCACCTTGTCCTTCGGCGAGTCGAAGACGCGGTGCAGGGCGATGGTGAGCTCGACCACGCCCAGGTTGGGACCCAGGTGTCCGCCGGTCTTGGAGACCGCCTCCACGAGGAAGCTCCGGATCTCCTCTGCCAGCTGGACCAGCTCCTCGGGGCTGAGCCCGTCCAGATCGCGCGGTCCCCTGATACGGGTCAGCAGCGGCACCCGTGCCTCCTTGCAGTAGAGCTGATCGAGCTGTTGCCGGGCTTGTCGAGTCTAATGTTCCGCCCGGGCGGCCGACGCGCGGGCTGTGGGTCATACGTCACGCGAACGGCCGTACCCACCGAGAGCCCTTCTTATGACACGACTGTGCCCGGCACTGTCCAGTGCCGGGCACAGTCGGAAACCTCAGGGGCGCGGGGCTGTATTCATTTGCGGCTACCGCCGCGTGGGCGCGACCAGCCACGACGGCAGATCACCCACAATCCCACCGCACCCCCCAACGGTCGGCGCTATCCGCGCCCCGCCGCCTTCTGGCTCCTGCGGGAGACGGAGTCGATGACGACCGCACCCAGCAGAACACCACCGGTGATCATGTACTGGATCGACGTGTTCATGTTCAGCAGGTCGAGGCCGGTCTGGATGGACTGGATGACCAGCATGCCCAGGAGGGCGGACCAGACGGTACCGCGACCGCCGAACAGCGACGTACCACCGATGACCGCGGCCGCGATCGCCAGCATCAGCGTGTTGCCACCACCGGCGTTGAGCGTGGCGCTCGCCGTCTGACCGGCGAAGAACATACCGCCGATGGCCGCGAAACCACCGGAGATCGCGAACACGGTGATCCGGACCATCGGCACGCTGATACCCGCACGGCGGGCCGCCTCGATGCCGCCACCGACCGCGAAGACCTTACGGCCGTAGGTCGTACGACGGAGCACGAAGTCGACGACCACCAGGGACGCGAGGAAGATCACCAGCGCGTTGGAGACACCGGACGCGTTGTTCAGCACGGCCGCGGCGACGAAGGACGCGATCGCGAGCAGCGCGACGCGGACCAGGATCTCGCTGGTGGGCCGGAACGGCACACCGGCCGCGCGGCGCCGGCGCTGCTCGTTGAACTGGCCCAGGGCCGACAGCACGACACCGAGACCGGCCAGCAGGTACGCACCGATGATGGCCTGGTCCATGAAGAAGGAGCTCTGGCCGAGGACGTGCACCGGACCGCTGTCGGCCGGGATGTTGATCGTGCCGCTGTCGCCCAGCAGCCACAGCATCAGACCGTTCCAGCCGAGGAAGCCGGCCAGGGTGACCACGAACGCGGGTACACCGATCTTCGCGAAGAACCAGCCGTGCAGCGCGCCGATGCCGATACCGGTGATGATCGTGAGGATCAGCGCCAGCCACTGGTTCATTCCGTGGTTGACCACGAAGACGGCGAACACCGTGGAGGCGAGTCCGCTCACCGAGCCGACGGACAGGTCGATCTCACCGAGCAGCAGCACGAACACCAGGCCGATGGCGAGCATGCCGGTGGCCGCGAGGAAGTAGCTGATGTTGGAGAGGTTGTCCGCGCTGAGGAACAGGCTGTTCTTCAGCTGGAAGATGGTCCAGATGATGATCAGGCCGATGACCACCGGCAGCGAGCCCAGCTCGCCGCCCTTCACCCGGCGCTTGAACTCGGTGAGGTAGCCCTTGAAGCCCTCTTCACGGACCAGCAGGCGCGGGTCGACGACCGTGACCGGCGCGGCCGTGGGGTCGTCGGCGGGGGCCACCGTGGTCGGGGCCTCGGCCGCCTCGGCCGCCTCGGCCTTCTCGATCTTGGGCGACTCGTCGCCCGCTACGGTCTTGTTCGACGTCTCGCTCACTTTGCCGCCTCCGGGGTGCGACGCTCCGAACGACGGGTCACGGCGTTGTCCGTGGCACCCGTGATCGCCGCGATGATCTCTTCCTGGCTGGTGCTCTTCACGGGGAAGAAACCATTGTTCTTGCCCAGACGCAGCACGGCGACGGTGTCCGCGACCGCCTTCACGTCGGCCATGTTGTGGCTGATGAGGATGACGGCGAGGTTGCGCTCGCGCAGCCGCTCGACCAGGTCGAGGACCTGCGCGGTCTGCTCGACACCGAGGGCCGCGGTGGGCTCGTCGAGGATGACGACCTTGGGGTCGCCGATCAGGGCGCGGGCGATGGCCACGACCTGACGCTGACCGCCGGAGAGGCTGGCGATCGGGATGCGGACGCTCGGGATACGGATGGAGAGCGTGCTCAGCAGCTCGCGCGCCTGCTTCTCCATCGTCACCTCGTCGAGGACGCCGCGGTGCAGCAGCTCACGGCCGAGGAAGAGGTTGCCGACCACGTCGAGGTTGTCGCAGAGGGCGAGGTCCTGGTAGACCGTCGCGACGCCGAGTCCCTGGGCGTCGTGCGGCTTGTTGATGCTGACGGAGTTGCCCTCCCATTCGATGACGCCCTCATCGATGGGGTGGACACCCGCGATCGTCTTGACCAGGGTCGACTTTCCTGCGCCGTTGTCGCCCACCAGGGCGACCACTTCTCCGGCGTGGACCTCCAGATCGACTTCGGTGAGGGCCTGGACCGCACCGAATCGCTTGGAGACTCCGCGCAACGCCAGCACGGGCGTAGCGGACACGTGAACCATCTCCTTCGCCGCCTGACCGGCGGGGATGCCGCGCCTGGCAACCAGGCGCGGAGGGCCGTGCGGTACCTCAGGTTGGTCGGTGTACGCACGTGGTTTACAAGATGAACATGCGCGAATCCGCTGCGCTTGGCAACGGGTCCGTCCGACGCCCGCTCCGGCAGCGGGGTATGAAGGCCGGAGCGGGCGTCGGAGGGGTTTCGCGAGACCGCCGGACGGACGGGGCCCTTGCGGAAGGGCCGGATGCGCCGGGCGGCCGGGGCCCGGGTGTCGTACTGCGATCACCCGGGCGCTGAGGCCGGAGCCGGACGGCTCCAGGGCGGGACTACTGCAGGCCGGCGGCCTTGCAGGCCTTGGCGAACTCGGCGGTGCAGATGTCCGCGACGGTGTACAGCTTGTCCTTGATCACGGTGTCCGTGATGTTGGCCTTGGTGACCGACACCGGGGTCAGCAGCTGCGAGGGCACCTTGTCGCCGGAGCCGCTGGTCTGCGTGCTGGTGGCGAGCGAGTCGATGCTCTTACCCTGGAGCAGGTCCACCGCGATCGTGGCGGCGGCCTCGGCCTCCGGCTTGAACGCCTTGTAGACGGTGGAGGACTGGGTGCCGGCGACGATGCGCTGGATGCCCGCGAGCTCCGCGTCCTGACCGGTCAGCGGGATGCCGCTGATGCCGGCGCCCTTGAGGGTGGTGGCGATACCACCGGCCATGCCGTCGTTGGCGGCGTAGACGCCCGCGATGTTCTTGGCGCCGAGCTGCGTGATGGCCGCCTTGACCTTCTGCGCGGCGACGGTGTCCTTCCACAGGCCGGACTGCTCGTAGGCGATGTCGACCTTGCCGTCCAGCGCCTTGTGGGCGCCTTCCTTGAACTGCGCGGCGTTCGGGTCGGCGTCGTCACCGTTGATCATGACGACCTTCGACTTCTTGGTCGCCTTGGAGCCGAGGGAGTCCAGCAGGGCCTGGCCCTGCAGCTCGCCGACCTTGACGTTGTCGAAGGAGACGAAGGCCGAGACCGGGCCCTGGGCGAGGCGGTCGTACGCGACGACCTTGATGCCCTTGTCGACAGCGGCCTGCACGGAGGACTTGATGGCAGCAGCGTCCTGGGACGAGATCACGATGACCTTGACGCCCTTGGTGATCATGCTGCTGACCTGCTGGGCCTGCTTGGCGGCGTCACCGGCGGCGTTCGCGTACTCGACCTTGCAGTCGGCACACAGCGAGCTGACCTTCGCCTCGAAGTACGGCTTGTCGAACTTCTCGTAGCGCGCGGTCACGCTGTCGGGGAGCAGCAGGCCGATGGTCTTGCTGCCACCGGAAGAGCTGCTGCTCGACGAGTCGCTCTTCTTGTCATCGCCGGCCTTGCCACAGGCGGCGAGCGACAGCGCCATGGAAACCGCGGCGGTGCCGATCACGACTCTACGCATCGTTGCGTTCATTGGGGGTGCCTCCCTGACAGGGCCGCAACGCTGCGGCCGAGGTGGCTGGAAGTCAACTCGGCCGTGACTGCGGCGTCAAGAAGTAAATACTTAACGAGATGGCAACGGCGCTATTCGTTCTCTAAGTGAAGGCAGGTGCAACGGCAGGCAACGTGCCGTCCAAAAGGGTCGAATCGCCCATCTCGCTGAGCGCGAGAGCGAGCGCGCCGAGCACCTCCGCGCGGCCGCCAAGTGCCCCGGGAAGCACCGAGAGTTGCCGGGCGGCGCTGGGGATCGCGTAGCGCCCCACGGACTCCCTGATGGGCGCCAGGACCAGTTCTCCGGCCTCGGCGAGGTCGCCGCCGAGCACCACCCGGCTCGGGTTCAGCAGGTTGCAGAGATTGGCCACTCCGCTGCCCACGTGCCGGCCGACGTCGGCGATCACCCGACGGCATCCGGGGTCGCCGTCCCGGGCCAGCCGCACGACGCCCTCCATGGTCAGGTCGGTGCCGTGACTGGGCTGGAGCAGCGGCAGCACGTAGCGGGCCGACGCGAAGGTCTCCAGGCAGCCGCGGTTGCCGCAGCGGCAGACCGGGCCGGATTCGTCAAGTGTAATATGTCCGATTTCGCCTGCCGTGCCGCCGGGGCCCCGGTAGATCTTCCCGTTGATCACCAGACCGGCGCCGACACCGCTCGCGACCTTGATGTACGCGAGATCACGGACACCCTTGCCGCTGCCCCAGACCAGCTCGCCGAGGGCGCCGAGGTTGGCGTCGTTGTCCACGTGCACGGGGACGCCGAGGCGGAGTCTGAGCTCCTCGGCGGGTCTCGCGCCGATCCAGCCGGGCAGGATGGCGCTGGAGCCGAGGGTGCCCGACTCGACGTCGATCGGGCCGGGGACGCCCACGCCCACACCGGCGATCTTCGAGCGGTCCACGCCGGTCGCCGCGATCAGGCGGTTGACCAGCTCTTCCGCCCGGTCGAAGCCCTGACTGGACGACGCGTCCACGTCGAGCGGCTCGGACTCCTCGGCCAGCACCTGGTGGGCGAGGTTCCCGATCGCGACGCGCAGGTGGGTGTGGCCGAAATCGACCCCTATGACGATGCCTGCGTCACCGCTCAGACTCACGCTGCGGGCCCTGCGGCCGCCCGCCGACGTGGGCGTGACCTCGACGGTTCCGCCTTCCTTGAGCTCGCGCACGATGTTGGAGACCGTCGCCGCCGACAGGCCGGTCGTGCGCGCGATCTCCGCCTGCGTGAGCGATCCGGCCAGACGTACGGCCCGTACGACACGTTCCAGGTTGGCTCGGTGCAGCGACGACTGCGACCCCGGAGTCTCCATCGACCCATCCACTCCCGCCATCGGAGGCGGCCACGGCGCCGCCAACGTGACCCAAGTCACATCACTGGGACCGGGTCACTTACAAGTTATGAACTCCAAGCTCTGCTGAACGGGTTACCGCCGTCAAGTCCTTGACAGAAATCGTTGGCGGTTCGGGGGTCGCCTGAGGGACATGCTTTCGACATGTCTAGGCCACTGGTCAGTGGGGCGCGGGGCGCGTGGAGGGTGGGTGCGGCGCCGCCGTGGCTGGTCGCGCCGACGCGGCGGAGCCGCATGGGAACACAGCCCCGCGCCCCTTTCGGGGAGCAAACGTTCCGTTACTTCAAAGCTCCCGCCGTGAGCCCCGCCACCACCTGGCGCTGGAAGATGATGTACGCCGCCAGGACCGGGAGCATCGCCATCACCAGGCCGGCGAAGAGGCCCGACCAGTCACCCTTGTAGCCCTGGCTGACCGCCAGCTGGACCAGGCCCTGGGTGAGGACGCGCTTGTCGGGGTCCGTGTTGAGGACCGTCGGGAGCATGTACTGGTTCCACTGCCCCAGGAAGTTGAAGATCCCCACGCTGATCAGGCCGGGCTTGGCCATCGGCAGCATGATCTGGAAGAACGTGCGGGTGTGGGAGGCGCCGTCGACGAAGGCCGCTTCGGCCACCGAGGTGGGCAGGGTGCGGAAGAACGCCGTGAGGAAGAAGACCGTGAACGGCAGCGAGTACGCGATGTAGACCAGGATCAGGCCGTGGATGGTGTTCAGCAGGCCCATGTTGTTCACGACGTAGAACAGCGGGACCAGCGCGAGCATGATCGGGAAGCTCATGCCGCCGACGAACAGGAAGTAGATGAAGCGGTTGCCCGGGAAGTCGAAGCGGGCCAGGACATAGGCCGCCATCGAACCGAGCACCAGCGTGCCGATCAGCGAACCGCCCACCACCAGGATGGTGTTCAGGAAGTAGTCGCTCATGTTGGCCTGGGTCCACGCCCGCGACCAGTTGTCGAAGTGCAGCTTGTCGGGGAGCGCCCAGGGCGAGCTGAAGATGGACCGGTCGTCCTTGAAGGACGTCATCACCGCCCACAGCAGGGGCGTGGCCACCATGAACGCCCAGATGACCAGGACGCCGTGGGAGAAGACGTTGAGGACCCCGCCCTCGCGCTTGCGCCGGGGCGGCTTCGGTGCGGGAACGTCGATCTTGGTGACGGTGGTGTCGGTCTCGGTCGTCGTCATCGCTTCAGTACTCCAGCCGCTCGCGACGGCCCAGCCGCATCACGATCGCCGCGAAGGCGAGCGTGACGACCAGCAGGGCGACGCCGATGGTGGTGGCGTAGGCGGCCTGACCGTCCCGGAACGCCTTCTGGTACACGTACAGGACCATCACGGTCGTCGAGTAGTCGGGGCCGCCCGGTCCGGTCGTCATGATCTGTACGACTGCGAACGACTCGGCACCGAGCGCGAGGATGCCCATGTAGACCCAGCCGGACTGCACGGTGTCCCAGAGCAGCGGCAGGGTGAGGCGGAAGAAGGTCGTCGCACGGCCGGCGCCGTCGAGCAGGGCGGCCTCGTAGAGATCGGTGGGGATGGACGCCATGCCCGCCGAGAAGAGGACCACGAAGAAGCCGACCGTGGACCAGACCAGTACGGCCATCACGCACCACAGCGCCAGACTCGGGTCGCCGAGCCAGAGCGGCTGGATATTGTCCAGACCAATGCCTCGAAGCAGTGAATTGATCGCGCCGCTGTCCGGGTTGTACGCGAAGGCGAACAGCAGCGAGACGATCGCGATCGACAGCACCTGCGGGAAGAAATAGACGATCTTGTAGAAGGAGGAGCCGCGGACACCGGTGACGACCGGGCCGCCCTTCCTTCTGCGACCGCCCACATTGATCATGAAGGCGAAGAACAGCGCCAGGCTGATCGTCACCAGCGGCAGCACGACCGCGAACATCAAGCTGTGCTGCAAGGACTTCCAGAAGATGTCGTCGTGGAGCATCCTCTGGTAATTGTCCAGGCCGACCATCTTGAATTCGGGGCTCAGGCCGGTCCAGTCCGTGAACGAGTAGTAGATGGACTGGATGAACGGCCACACCACGAAGAGCGCGTACAGTCCGAGGGGCAACGTCAGAAATCCCACAATGAACCGGTACTTGCCGTGCTGCATCGCCACTCCGGTGCGGTCAGGGGTTTCTGATTACTGGTGCTTGTAGTGCTTGATCGAGTCGTCCTTGGCGGCCTCGTCGGCATAGCCCTGGATCTTCTTGATGGCCTCCGCCGGGGTGAGCCGGCCGGCCATCATCTCGCCGAGGCCGCCGACCCCGATCTTCTCCTTCTGAAGCTGCACGTACCAGTCCTGCATCCGCGGGTTGACCACGTTCGACCCGGCCAGCTTCAGGGCGGCGACACCGGAGGTGAGGCCCGGGGTGAGGGTGATGCCGTCGGTGCCGCCGTTGTACGCGGTCAGCGACTTCACCTTCGCCGTGAAGTTCTTGGAGGACGCCTCGCTGAGCATGATGCGCAGCTGCTCCATGCCGCCCTCGGCGTTCGCGGCCTTGGCCGGGACGATGAAGGGCTCGCCGCCGGAGGCCCAGATGGTGCCGAACGGCATCTTGTCGCTCTTGTCGATGCCCGTGGGCGCGGAGACGGCGAGGTTGAAGTCGGACGGGATGACGTTCGCCGACTCGTTCTCCACCCAGGAGCCGTTCGGGATGAACAGCGCCTTGCCCTGGGCCCAGGCGGTCTGCGACTGGATGTGGTCCAGGCCCGGGGTGCCCCGGAGGATGTAGCCCTTCTTGTAGAGCTCGTAGTAGGCCTCGAAACACGCCTTGACGGCCGGATGCTTCCAGGCGTTGGGCTCCAGGTTGTCGATCGCGTCCAGGACCTCGACGCCGCCGACCTTGCCGATCATCGGGTACAGCGAGAAGGGGATGTAGTACGGGTACTTGCCCGCGTACGTCCAGCCGGCCATGCCCTTCTTCTTGGCCTTCTCGCAGACGGCGATCATCTGGTCCCAGGTCTGCGGGTACTCCGCGTCGAGCGAGTCCAGGGCCTTCTGCGAGTACCAGACGCCGTACACGGTGTAGGCGTAGTACATGATCCAGACCGGGTCGCCGTCGAACTGGCCCATCTCGACGATGCCGGGGCGCAGCGTGTCGCGGACCTTCTTGTTCGGGTCGTCGTACGACGGCGCGTCGAGGAGCGGGGTGAGATCGGCCAGCTGCTTCTTGCCGACGAGCACACCCATGTCCATCTGCTCGGCGCCGGAGTTGTCGATGAGGTCCGGCGGGGTGCCCTGGTTGAAGCGGGGCTGCAGGGTGGACTGGATCTTCTGGGTGGCGGCGAACTTGACCTTGGCCTTCGGGAAGTCCTTCTCATAGATCTTCACCGCGTCCTCGGCGTACTCCTTGCCGAAACCGCCGTCGAAGAGGACGAATTCCATCTGGGCGGTGTCGTTGACGCCGAGCGGGTTCTTGGACGTCTTCTTGCCGGCCTTGTCCTTGGACTGGCCGCCTCCGCCACTGCTGGCGCAGGCGGAGAGAAAACCGACGGTGGGGACCGAAATCAGGCCGAGTGCGGCTGACCGTTTGATCAGATCGCGGCGGCCGACGCCTTCGGAACCATGACTGGCTGCGGATGTGGATCCCATGCTCAAGTCCTCGCCCTCTCCAGGACTCAGGCGGTGAACCGGATCCTCCCCGGCACCGCGGTCGGGTAGTGCTGGGCCGTGCAGGAAGTCACTCAGGAAACGCCGACAGGTATAGTCCACTTCACGCCAGCGGGGCAAGATCGAATGCAAGGTTGGCCATGGGTCTTTTCCTAGTTGAGACCTGTCGGAAATCTGAGCGACCTGTGTACGCCTTACCGGAAAAAGAGCCGACATAGACCCCTGAATGCCGCAGCCAACACCCTTGACATCACGGACCACTTGACCACCTACTGGTTCCTGCGCCACGGATCTGACAACGTTGTCTCATGTGGCAGGGAGGGTACCCGTTGTGATGCAGCGGAGAACGCAGCGAAGAACAGGACACAGATCTGGTACGGCGGTCGTGATCGCGGCCGCCGTAGTCATGACCCTGGGCTCCCAGGGGGCCGCGGTCGCCCTGCCGGCCAAGGCACCGACCGCCGCGACACAGTTCGCATCCTCGTTCGAGTCTGGCGATCCGTCACCGGACTGGACCGACACGGTCGACACGGACCCCGCCGGCGCCCCGCGCGCCTCCGGCGTCGACGGCGGCTACAGCACCGGCATCCCCGGCAATGTCACCGACCATGTGACCGACATGCGGGCCAGCGGCGAGAACACCGGCGCCGGGGAGGTCAAGGAGAACCTCGTCGACGGCGAGCCGGGCACCAAGTGGCTCACCTTCCAGCCCACCGGCTGGGCGGAGTTCGACTTCGACAAGCCCATCAAGCTGGTGACGTACGCCGTCACCTCGGCGAACGACTACGCCGAGCGCGACCCCGCGGACTGGACCCTCCAGGGTTCGGCGGACGGCAAGGACTGGAAGACCGTCGACACCCGCACGGGCGAAGGCTTCACCGAGCGGTTCCAGACCAGGTCGTACGACCTCTCGGCACCCGCCGAGTACCGGCACTTCCGGCTCGACGTCACGAAGAACAACGGCGCGCCGGACATCCTGCAGATCGCCGACGTCCAGTTCTCCACGGGCGGCAGCGGCGGTCCGGTCCCCCAGGACATGCTCTCGCTGGTCGACAAGGGACCGAGCGGCTCGCCGACCGCGAAGGCACGGGCCGGCTTCACCGGGACCCATGCGCTGCGCTACGCGGGCCGGCACACGGCGAGCGGGCGGGCGTACTCGTACAACAAGGTCTTCGACGTGAACGTGAAGGTCCGACGGGACACGCAGCTGTCGTACCGGATCTTCCCCTCGATGGCCGACGGCGACCTCGACTACGACGCCACCAACGTCTCCGTGGACCTGGCCTTCACCGACGGCACCTATCTGAGCGGCCTCGGGGCGGTGGACCAGCACGGGTTCGCGCTGTCCCCGCGCGGACAGGGCGCATCGAAGGGGCTGTACGTCAACCAGTGGAACGCCGTCTCGTCGGTGATCGGTTCGGTCGCGTCCGGCAAGACCGTCGACCGGATCCTGCTGGGCTACGACTCGCCCGCCGGCCCGGCCAAGTTCCGGGGCTGGATCGACGACGTGAACATCGAACGGGTCGCCCCCGAGAAGCCCAAGGCGCATCTGTCCGACTACGCGCTGACCACCCGCGGCACCAACTCCAGCGGCAGCTTCTCGCGCGGCAACAACTTCCCGGCGACCGCCCTGCCGCACGGCTTCAACTTCTGGACGCCGGTGACCAACGCGTCCTCGGAGAGCTGGCTGTACGAATACGCACGGGCGAACAACGACGACAACCTGCCGACGATCCAGGCGTTCAGCGCGAGCCATGAGCCCAGCCCCTGGATGGGCGACCGGCAGACCTTCCAGCTGATGCCGTCCGTCGCCGCGGGCACCCCGGACACCGGCCGGGAGGCACGCGAGCTGGCCTTCCGGCACGAGAACGAGACCGCGCGGCCCTACTACTACGGGGTGCGCTTCGAGAACGGCCTCAAGGCCGAGATAACGCCGACCGATCACGCGGCCGCGCTGCGCTTCACCTACCCGGGCGACGACACGAGCGTGATCTTCGACAACGTCACCGAGCAGGCGGGCCTGACGCTCGACAAGGAGCACGGGGTCGTCACCGGCTACTCGGATGTGAAGTCCGGGCTGTCGACGGGCGCGACCCGCCTGTTCGTCTACGGCGTATTCGACAAGCCGGTGACGGGCGGCGACTCCAGCGGGGTCAAGGGCTACCTCCGCTTCGACGCCGGCTCCGACCACACCGTCACCCTGCGCCTGGCCACCTCCCTGATCAGCGTCGACCAGGCCGCGGACAACCTGCGCCAGGAGATCCCGGACGGCGCCACCTTCGACACGGTCAAGGCGCACGCCCGCAAGGCCTGGGACAAGCTGCTCGGCAAGGTCGAGGTGGAGGGCGCCACGGCGGACCAGCTGACCACCCTCTACTCCAGCATGTACCGGCTGTACCTGTACCCCAACTCCGGCTTCGAGAAGGTCGGTTCGAAGTACCAGTACGCCTCCCCCTTCTCGCCGATGACCAGCCAGGACACCCCGACGCACACCGGCGCGAAGATCGTGGACGGCAAGGTGTACGTCAACAACGGCTTCTGGGACACCTATCGCACGACCTGGCCCGCGTACTCACTGCTGACGCCGAGTCAGGCGGGCGAGATGGTCGACGGGTTCGTGCAGCAGTACAAGGACGGCGGCTGGACCTCGCGCTGGTCCTCCCCCGGGTACGCCGACCTGATGACCGGCACCTCCTCGGACGTGGCGTTCGCGGACGCGTACGTCAAGGGCGTGAACTTCGACGCGAAGGCGGCCTACGACGCGGCCGTGAAGAACGCGACGGTCGTCCCGCCCTCCTCCGGCGTGGGCCGCAAGGGCATGTCGACCTCCCCCTTCCTCGGCTACACCAGCGACGACACCCGTGAGGGCCTGTCGTGGGCGATGGAGGGGTACGTCAACGACTACGGCATCGCCGAGATGGGCCTGGCCCTGTACAAGAAGACCGGCGAGAAGCGCTACAAGGAGGAGTCGGACTACTTCCTCAACCGCGCCCAGGACTATGTGAACCTCTTCGACTCCAAGGCCGGCTTCTTCCAGGGCAAGGACGCCCAGGGCAGGTGGCGGGTGGACTCGTCGTCGTACGACCCGCGGGTGTGGGGCTACGACTACACCGAGACCAACGGCTGGGGTTACGCCTTCACGGCCCCGCAGGACAGCCGGGGCCTGGCCAACCTGTACGGCGGCCGGTCCGGACTCGCCGACAAGCTGGACGAGTACTTCGCGACGCCCGAGACGGCCTCCACCGACTTCGTCGGCTCCTACGGCGGGGTCATCCACGAGATGACCGAGGCCCGGGACGTCCGGATGGGCATGTACGGCCACTCCAACCAGGTCGCCCACCACGTCATCTACATGTACGACGCGGCCGGCGAGCCCTGGAAGACGCAGGCCTACGTCCGCGAGGCGGTCTCCCGGCTCTACCTGGGCAGCGAGATCGGCCAGGGTTACCACGGCGACGAGGACAACGGCGAGCAGTCGGCCTGGTACCTCTTCTCGGCCCTCGGCTTCTACCCGCTGGTGATGGGCAGCGGCGACTACTCGATCGGCTCCCCCCTGTTCAAGAAGGCGACGGTCCACCTGGAGAACGGCCGGGACCTGGTGATCCGGGCGCCGCGCAACAGCGCGACCAACGTCTACGTGCAGGGCGTGCGGGTCAACGGCCGGATCTGGACGTCGACCTCGCTCCCCCACTCGCTCATCTCCAAGGGCGGGGTCATCGACTTCACGATGGGCCCGAAGCCGTCGACGTGGGGCACGGGCAAGAGCGCCGGCCCGGTCTCGATCGCCAAGGACGACAAGATCCCGACCCCGCGCGCGGACGTCCTGAAGGGCGACGGCTCCCTGTTCGACAACACGTCGGCGACGGAGCAGACGGTGACGTCGGTGGACCTGCCGGTGTCCCGGTCGGTCAAGGGGATCCAGTACACGCTCACCTCACCGGCGGACCACACCAGGGCCCCGACGGGCTGGACCCTTCAGGCCTCGACGGACGGCACCACCTGGCGCACCGTGGACCGGCGTTCGGGCGAGGCCTTCGCCTGGAACCTGCAGACCCGGGCGTTCACGGTCCGCACGCCCGGGACGTACGCGCACTACCGGCTCGTCCTGGACGGTGAATCGACGCTGGCGGAGGTGGAGTTGCTGGCCTGAGACAGCGGCAACGGAAAAGGGGGCGGGCCCGTTCGGGCCCGCCCCCCTCTGTCTCTCCGTCTCAGCCGGTGGCGAGGGTGAACACGTGCAGGTCGGTGTTCCCGGGGAGCCGGACGCTCTTGATGCTCTTGCCCGCCGGCGCCTCGAACGGCTTGGTCGCGAAGACGTAGGTCGCCACGGGGTCCTTGTCGGCGCCCGCGACGTTGCGGTACGCGGATCTCGCCACGGTCTCGTTGCCGTACTGGACGGTGCCGCCTCCGCCGCCGACGGTCCAGTCGGTGAAGGAGAGGTCGGCCGTGCCGGTGCTGCCGTCGGTGTAGGTGACGGTCGCGCGGGCGGACTGGTTGCCGTTGGTGGCGCTGCCGAGGAAGGACAACTTGCTTGCGGGGGTGGTGAGTTCGATGGTCTGGGACGCTGCCGTCGCGTTGTCGGGGCGGCCCGCGGGGGCGTTCGGCCAGGTGTAGGCCAGGCCGTCGACCGTGCCCTGGGCGCCCGCGGTGAGGCCGGCCGCCGCGAGGGCCTGGCGGGAGTAGCTCCAGCCGCCGCCGTCGAAGTCGGCCTCGTCGTGGTCACCGACGTCGTCCGAGACACCGGTGTTGTCGTAGGCGGCGAGGAGGGTGCCGGGCGCGGCGACCGTGAGGGACACCGGCTGCTCGTACGACGTGTCGCCCGAGGTGACGGTGACCTTCACGTCGTAGAAGCCCTGCGTGACGTCGTCGGCGGCCGTGAGGGTGATGTCCTGCGAGCCGTCGACGACCGTGCCCTGGGCGGGCGTCGCCGTGACTCCGGTGGGGGTCTCGACGCTGTAGCGGACCTCGGGGCCGGTGCCGCCGCTCAGGGACAGGGCCCGGATGTTGACCTTGGTGGTGGCGCCGGGGGCGAGGGTCGCGGTGGTCGGGCCGACGCCGATCTGGTACGGCTGCTCGCCGGTGCGGAAGGACGGTGGGGCGTCGGCGGGGTCACTGCCCCAGGTGCGGTTCGGGGTGGTGGAGAGGGTGTAGTCGAGGGTGCCGCCCTTCCTGACGATCGAGGAGGAGAGCCAAGGGCGGTCGCTGCTACGGCCGTTGACCTTCAGGGACTGGATGTACGGGGCGTCGGTCGCCGCGCCCTTCGCGCGGATGGAGATGTCGTTGGCGCCCGGGCGCCTGATCTCGATGCGCTCGAACAGCGGTGAGGCAAGGGTGAGTTCGGCGCGGGAGGGGACCTGGGGGTACATGCCGAGCGCGGAGAAGACGTACCAGGACGACATCTCGCCGAGGTCGTCGTTGCCGGGGATACCGGCGGGGTCGGTCGTCCAGAGCTGCTTCATGGCCGCCCTGACCGTCTCCTGCGTCTTGTAGGGCGCGCCCGCGTAGTCGTACAGGTAGGGGACGTTGACGGACGGCTCGTTGTCCAGCTCCGACTTGTCGCCGCCGCTGCCCGTGAAGGCCCAACTCCCGTCCGCCTCATGGAAGAAGGAGTCGAGGCGGGCCAGGGCCTTGTCCGTGCCGCCCATCGCCGCGAAGAGGCCCGCCGGGTTGTGCTGGACCATCCAGGTGTACTGGGCGGCCGTGCCCTCCACGAAGCCGTTGCCGGTGCCCGGGGTGAAGCCGGTGACCCAACTGCCGTCCGCCTTGCGGTTGGCGATGTAACCGCCGGTGGGGTCGGCGGCGATGTTGAAGTTGTTCTGCCACCACTGGGCGCGCTTGGCGAAGTCGGCCGCCGTGTTCTTCTTCCCTGCCGCCGTGGCGAGTTGGGAGAGCGCGAAGTCCGCCGTGGACATCTCCAGCGTCTCGGCGGCACCGCCCCAGGCGTTGGACACGGACGGCATGTAGTGCAGCTTCAAGTACTTGTCGAGGGAGGGGCGTTGGCCCGCCGAGAGCACCGGCTTGCCCGAGGAGGACAGGTCCTGGGCGGTCGGGACCGTCGCCGCCTTGACGAGGGAGGCCAGCGCCCCCTTCAGGTCGAAGTCGGTGCCGCCGAAGGCGCGGATGCCGGCCAGGGCGGTGGGCGAGGGGTCGCCGTTCATGACGTGGGTGCCGCTCGCGCCGTGCAGCCAGCGGTCCCAGATCCCGCCGTTCTGCTGGGCGAGTTCGTAGAGGGACTGCGCGATGTCCGAGCCGGTGCGGGGGTTGAGGAGAGTGAGGAGCTGGACCTGGGAGCGGTAGATGTCCCAGCCGGAGAAGGTGCCGTACTGCGCCTGGTGGCCCCGGCTCACCTTGTGCACCTTGCCGTCGCTGCCCGTGTATCTGCGGTCGGCGTCGCTGATGACGTTCGGGTGCAGGAGGGAGTGGTAGAGCCCGGTGTAGAAGGTGGTGCGCTCGGCGTCGGTGCCGCCGCCGACCTTGATCGCGCCGAGCTGGTCGCGCCAGGCGCGGTGCGCCGCGTCCTCGACCGCGTCGAAGGAGCGCTTCGGCGGGTTCTCCGCCGCGAGGTTGGCCTTCGCGCCGGCCTGACTGACGTACGAGATACCGACCTTGACGCCGACCGGGCCGCTGCCGGGCTCGAACTCGACGTAGCCGCCCGCGCCCTTGCCCGCGACGGGCCGCCCGCCGGTGGTGAAGCCGCCCGTGCCGCCGGTCGCGGAGGTGGAGCCCGGGGTCAGCTTGTCGTCCTGCCAGGTGCCGGTCGCCTTGAAGGCGCGGTCGAAGGTGGCGGTGAAGTACAGGGTGTAGTAGGCGCGTTGGCCCTCGGGGTCGAGGTAGCCGCAGAAGTTGCCGGAGGTGACCGAGCCGGAGACCGTGCGGGTCGCCGAGTCGATGGTGACCGACGAATCCGTGGACCCCACCTCGGAGTTGGCGGTACGGATCAGCAGCGAGGCCGGCTTGTCGGCCGGGTAGGTGAAGCGGCCGGAGCCGGTGCGGGCCGTCGCCGTGAGGTCGGCGGTGACACCGGAGGCGAGGCCGACCTTGTAGTGGCCGGGCTCGGCGGTCTCGTCGGCGTGGCCGAAGTCCGAGGCGTAGACGGCGTCCTTGGTGTCGCTCGCCGGGGAGGAGGTGACCTCACCGGCGTACGGGAAGAACGGGATGTCGCCGCTGCCGCCCGCGCAGCCCGTGCCGGACATGTGGGTGAGGCTGAAGCCGCGGATGCGGGTGGCGTCGTACTGGTAGCCGCCTGGTGCGGCCGTGCTCGTCGCGCTGCCTCTGGTGTTCTCCGGGCTCCAGGAGAGCATGCCGAAGGGCACGACGGCGCCGGGGAAGACATTGCCGCCGTTCTTGGTGCCGATCAGCGGGTCCACGTATGCCGTGGGGTCCTTGACCAGTTCGGGTGGCCCGCTCGCGGTCGCCGCGAGGGCGGGGGTGGCACCGCCGGCCGCGAGCACCGCGGCCAGCAGCAGGGACATGGGACGGAAACGCATGACGCGGCCCCTCCTCCTTCGGACGGGTCGCGCACCACAGGTCGCACAAGCCGCAGGGACAGTAACGTGCGCCACCCGTAGCACGGAAGACCGCGTACACCCCGGCAGGCACGGCCCTGATTCACCCGGCCGGACTACCCGAAGCGGGTTGACATCGTTGTCGGTTGAGGCGGTAGAGTCATGTACAGACCATCAGACAACGTTGTCGTGTTCCAGAGCGTCGACACAAGCCGAACAGCACAGCGCGCAAGAGGCAGTTCGAGCCACTTCCCCCCGGGCAGGCACCCCACCCCCCTCCCTGCCCGGCTCGCGGACCCGGTGTGCACCGACACCGGGTCCGCCCAGAGCGGATCAGCCGCGTCAACCGACCCGACAGGGCAGGGCGGTTGCAGGGTCCCCGCCGTCGCCCTGGACGACGTAGCCGAAGGTCGTGCTCTGCCCGGGACTGAGCGAGCCGTTCCAGTCGACGTTGTGGACCATCACGTCCTGTCCGCTGTAGGTGGCGTTGCCGTTCCAGAGACTGGCCACCGACTGGCCTCCAGGGAGCGTCCAGTCGACCATCCAACCGAGCATCGGGACGTCACCGCTGTTGGTGACGGTGACCGCGGACTGGTAGCCGCCGGGCCAGCTGTTGGTCGTGGTCCGGGTCGCCGTGCAGGTGCCGGGCGGGGGTTCGGTGGGGTTGCCCGGGTCGTGGATGCCGGTGACCTCGCCGTTGCCGCCGTCGAAGACGACGTCCGAGCAGGAGTAGAAGGTCTCCGTGCTGTCCGAGCGCTGCCAGACCATGTAGATGATGTGCCGCCCGGTCTTGTTCGCCGGAAGCTGCCCGGTCCAGGAGTAGTTGGCCTCGACCGTGCCCGGGGCGCCGTTGAGCGGCGGGTGGTCGACGGTCAGGAACGGCGTGGCCTCCATGTCGTCCCAGGTGAGCGGCCGGGTGGGGGCGTAGCTGTCCTTGGTGACGTAGACGTAGAACCAACCCGGGTGCGCCGCCCAGGCGTTGTACGAGAAGTCGACGGTCGCGCCGGAGGTGAGGTGGGTGACCGGCCAGTCGGCGCGGGGCACGTTGAAGCCGGTGAAGTTGGGGTTGCCGCCGCTGCACAGCTCGCCGTCGGGGACGAAGCCGCGGGTGCGGCCGGCGCCGTCCGAGCGCAGCACGGAGAACCAGTTGTAGAACGGCGTGGTCCCGCTGACCTGCTGGGCCGCCTTGCACGCCGGGTTGACGGGCTTGATCTCACCGGTGTCGGTGAGCGCGTCCTGCCAGCACAGGAAGGTACGGCTGGCCGGCTTCATGGGGGTGCCGTGCGCCTGCGCCGGGACACCGGCGGCCAGGATCAGGGCGAGGGCGGGGACCGTGGTGAGCAGGGCGAGGAGGGTGAGGAAGAGCGCCCGGCCTCGGGTGGGGAGGGGTAATCGGGGCAGGCACACCCCGGATTTTGTCATATTCATGACAGATCTGCCTCTGTGTGGGGTGAACGGTCGTGCGCGGGTCGCGGTGATGAGCACAGCGGGGTGGGAGCGAGCCCGGCACCGACGGGTTCCGGTCCGCCGGCACGAGATGGGAGCGCTCCCACCCCACTTCTCTGTGAAGCTAGCGCGGACGGGGGCGGGTGTAAACGCCCGGCGCGGTCGCGGAGCACCGGTTCGGGTGAGGGTGCGCTCGCGGGCAGGGCTCATGCGGGCGTCGGCAGCGCCACGAGGCCTTCCGGGTTCGGGGTGCTGGTCTGCTCGGAGAAGACCTTGTGGCACTCCGCCCGGCGCAGGGCTTCGAGTCGGCTCGCCAGCTCCTGCCGGGCGGTCGACGTCCTCGCGTACCCGATCCGGACGGGCCGCTCGGTGCGGGGCGCGGGCGCGACGGCGAGCGCGGGGCCCTGCTTCCATGCGCGGCCGGGGCGCCGGTCGGCGGGGACGGGGATCTCCAGTTCCTCGCGGAGCGCGGGAACGAGGACGAAGCGCGGGGTGTGGTACTTCGGGGTGGTCTTCCCGCCCCGCGTGCGACAGGCGCTGCCGGCGGGCGCGTCACAGTTCGGGCAGTCGTGACGTTCTACCGCCAATGCGGCCTGATGGGGCGTGAGATCGACGGCGGCAGCCTCTCAGAAGTGCTTCGCACAACGTGCGGGTTCTGAGAGGGTTTTCGCGAACGGTGATCTGCGGCGACGCGGTCACTCCGAAGCCTGTCATTTCTCCGCGGTGGTGAGGGTCCGCCCGCGACGGCGGCTGTGAAAATCGCTGTCCGATTGTCGGAACGCAGTGATAGAGATCCAGGGTGACACTGACACTCGAGTTCCCCGTTCTGCTGCGACTGATCGACGAACGGTCGACTGCCTTCCGCGCCGCGGTCGCCTCCGCGCCCAGCCTCGACGTACAGGTGCCGACCTGCCCCGAGTGGACGCTGTTCGATCTGGCGCAGCACATCGGCGAGGGGCGCCGCGACTGGGCCGCCACCGTCGCCGCAGGGCCCGCTCCGGCCAAGTCCGCAGCGGAGGGCGCCCCGGCTGCGCCTCGGGAGCGCGAGGCCCTGCTGGCCTGGTTGGCGGAGTCCACGGAGCAACTGCTGGACGCATTGCGGAAGGCCGGCCCGGATCGCGGTTGCTGGACGTGGTGGGGGACGTCGCAGTCGCCGCAGACCTCCGGTGCCGTAGCTCGGCACCAGCTCCAGCAGTTCGCGGTGCACACGTACGACGCCCAGATCACCGTAGGTGCCCCGCAGCCGCTGCCGGACGAGGTGGCGCTCGACGGTGTCGACGAGTTCCTGTCCACCTGCGTCGCAACGACAAGTGCCTGGCCGCACAAGCCCGCTGCCATCGACTTCCACGCCTCCGAGGGCCGCTCCTGGCGCCTCTCGCTCTCCGCCGACGGCGCACGGACCGCCCGCCTCCCCGGGCCCGGCACCATGCCGGCCACCGCTGCCGGCCAGGACCCGGACGCGGCCGCCGCCTTCTTCTCCGCTCGGGGCACGGCCAGCGAGCTGGTCTTCATCCTGTACGACCGTATCCCGGTCAACTCCCTGGAGCTCGACGGCGACCGACGTCTCTTCGAGCAGCTCAGCGCCTGGGACCCGGATGAGTAGGACGTGACGATGCGCCACCTCGTACGCCCCGGGGCATGCCTCCCGCCAACGGCTACAACCACGCCGTGGTGGCCTCGGGGCCGCGGGGGGAGCAGACCGTCACGGCTGCGAAGCGGCTGACCAAGGCGGCGGCTCACCAGCTGATCGGTGCGCCTGGTCGGCACCTGACGCCGTCAGTTCTCAGCGCCGTCCTCGTCGTCATCGAGTCCGGCCGCGTCCGGGTCGCGCAGCGGGCGCAGGGTGCCGCCCGCCGGCTGGGCGGGGGTGAAGCTGTAGCGGCCCAGGACGTTGAGGTTCTTGGGCATCAGCTTCGCGACCAACCCTGGTGATGCAATTGCCCTTCCGGGCTGATGAGTTGGCGTCAGCTGTCAATCGGGCCGGTGACCGTTACAAGTCCGATGCGTCGATCCAGCAAATCGTCGCCACTAGATCTGGAGCCTTGTCGGTTGCTTCGGCTGCCAGCAAAGCCCAGTCCCGGCAGTCAGCCACGATCCGAGCCCAGGGCAGTCGGCGGTCAACCTCCCAGCCGATGCCCGGACCATGGCCTCCAAAGGCCTCGCCGCCGGGATTGACCTGCCAAACCTGGAAATAGAGCACCGCCTGACCGTGAGCAGCAAGCTGCTCAATGACTTCGGCGAGGTGAACTGTCGGCCATGCCGGATCCAAGTACTTCAGCGAACGCCGCAACGCAGCGGCCCTGGGCGGGACCACGACGTCACGGGCACCGAGTTCACTCAGCGCCCAGCGAAGTGCCACTCCTTCACTGTCGTCCGGGGCCTCACCTCGCTGCCGAAAGGATTCATGGGCTCGCTGAATTCCCGGCACCGCACGCTGGATGCCCAGGTCCGCCAAGGCTTCGGCCGCCCATTGGCGAACGGTGGAGTTCCCGCTGTCCAGCAGGCCGACCAGCACGTCACCCGGCAATGGATCCTGCAGCGCGGTGAAGACCTCAATGGCACACAGTTGTCCGAACGGTCCCAGACCAGGTACTGCCGCGATCAGCTCGTTCAGCACTTCTGGCCCCATAGCGATCAGCGCATGCTGGGCGTCCTCTGCCACTTCGCTCGATTCCGCGTCCAGTTCGCCAACCCGCTGGGCAACCGTGCCGTCCATGCCCCTGAGTCTGGCTCGGCGTCACCCACCGCGGCCACTCGATAAACCACTCGTCCCATGCCCACGACAACGTTGCCGTCCACGGGCCTCGGACGACCGGACACTCGGTCACAGCACGCTGGGACGGCACGTGGCTGACACTGTCAGCAACACGAAACCACAGCTCCAACCGACCAGGGAGAATGAAAGATCCAGATAACAGCCTGCTCATCAGTCAGGGATTCCACCGGCATGCGGCGGACGGTAGCCAGCCCCCGCCAGCGATCGAAGAGCTTCCGGAAAACCCCCGCAATAGCCCGATCGCATGTGCTGGACGACCAAGATCAAGTGCTTGGCGCCAACGGCTGTACCGCTGGTCCCCAACGCTGGTTCCAGTGACCGATGAAGCGCCCCACGACTCGCTCCGGAGCAACGGACCCTCTCGAGAGCAATTGCCAGTACCTGTGGAACGGGCTGCGGGTTCAGTGCGGTGGGAGCTGGTCGTGTCCGGGCGATGGTGTCAGGGTCTCAGCGAGTCGATCGAGGCCGAAGCCGCTGACCAGAAGGCGTTCCTTGCGGTTGCCGGTGAGGAGTTGGCTCCAGTCGACGAAGCCTCCGTCGGCGACTTCCAGGTACTGGTCTTCCACACCGGCATAGATCTTGAAGCAGATTCCTGTGTAGTAGCCGCGTCCGGTCGTCCGGTCGGGGTCGTCGATCACGGATGCGCCCGGAAAGGCAGCGAGGTCACCGCGTATCCGTTCGACGATCGGGCGATTCGCGTCCTCCAGGCAGGTGAGCCGGATCTGTGTGCGATGTGCGCCGGCGGTGGCCAGTGCCCGGGCGGCGAACCGCAGATGTTCGGCCAGCTGCTGGTGTTCGAAGGATCGGTTGCCAGTATCCCGGCCGGCAGTCACCAGGCCGAAGATCTGGAAGTGGGCGAGCATCCCGGGGGCATCGAAGTGCTGCGCACGGGTGACTCGTTGACTTGCCGCGAGCCGGACCGGCACGTTGGAGCGAGGATCCACGGCCAGGGCCTGGGAACGTCGCACAGACGCCTCCAGGGCCAGTGCGTTCGTCGGGTCGGCGGCGACCTCGCTGCCGCGAACCGTTGCGATCACCTTGCGCGGATCGACGGTCGCGACGGCTGAATGCGCTGCCAGCGGCAGGACCGGGGCCAGCACGAGGATCTCGAAATCCTCGGGCAACGCGGACACCAAGGCGTCTTCGGTGCGGCGCAGTGCGGTGAAGCTGGTCGGTGCCGGTGCTACGAACCGATCGTTGCGGTAACGCCGCATCACCTCACCCGGCGAGAGCCGTTCCGCTCGGCGCCGGAACACCTCGAGCAGCAACGTGGTCAGATCACCACCGGACATACCGTCGACCATCAGATCCATCAGCTCCGGACCATGAGGCCGTCCCAGGACGCGTCGCAATGCTGGGTTGGCCGGGATATTCCCATGGGGATCATCACGCCTCATGAGTAGGAAGTATCGCCGGACCGGTTTCGGCTTGGCGAAGGATTATCCGGCATGCGGACGGTCACGCCGCCGTGGACCCGGGGCGTCCGACACAGAACCGAGAGCTGACACCGGTGTCGTGGGGGTGAGTCCTTCGTCGCCACGCCGGACGGTCCTCGCGGAAGGGGCCCGTCACATCGGGAGGGAGAACAGCCGCACTGGCTCTGAGGGCCAGGGCGCGTTGTCGCGCAGGGGCGTCACCATGGTCCGCAACGGCATGGTCACCAGGCGGTTTTCGGGTTGTTCGACAAGGACCTCGTTGTCGAGGGGATGCCATCCGAGGCGCTGGTACAGCGGCACAAGGGGAGGCCGGCAGAACAGGAGCGCGTGCTGAGGACCCATCGTGCGAGCGTGGTCAAGTGCCGCCGTGACCACACGCCGGGCCAGCCCCTGACCCCGCAGGTCGGGTGCCACGGCCACGCCACCGACGCCCACGACCTCCCTCTCGGCACCGCCGATCGCAACAGGCAGCCGCAGGAGGCCGGCGTGTGCCACGAGCCGGTCGCCGCGCCTGATGCCGAAGTGTTCATTCTTGGGCAGCCAGGTCAAACCGGCCGAGGCAACACCGAAGGGATCCTCGCTGTCGCCGAGGATCTCGTCCTGGTCCGTCTTCGTGTACCGAGGGAGCCGCACCGCAGCCGGTTCTGCAGAGAGATGGTTCTCAGACATCCCCACATGATGATCTCTCCCCGAGGACCGGCCAAGTGATCGATCGGCCGATCAACGGGAGAGGGCCGGGTGCGAGGTCAGCCGCCTGCCCGTCATCATCGTCTTCGCCCGGTACGTCGCCGCCCACCTCAACTGCCTGCGGCCGGCCCTGCGGCACGCCCGGCCCGGCTGCGCCACAGTGGGCCCACAGACTTGACTCAGTTTTGGCCAAGCGCGCTATGTGGTGACTGGCGTTTGGTCATGTTCACTTGTCGCGTCCATAGGGTTTGTTCTTGACGTTTTCTGAGACAGGCGGGTGGCCGTGCGGACGTCCGCGTGCCAAGGCGGTGCGAGAGCGACCGTCTCATCACGCGAGCCAGGGCTGCCGTACCGGCCGAATCTCGACCTTCTGATACCGACCGTCGCGCTGTCAGGGCGCTGCGATGGAGGAAGAACTGATGAGAAGACAGATCCGCGGCGTGCTGGCCGCGTTCACCGGAGCGCTGCTGCTCACCATGGGAATCACCGCGACCGGCGGCCAGCCTGCGCAAGCCGATGACAACGGTGTCGGACTCAAGCCCCTGCTGGGGTGGAGCAGCTGGAGCTTCGTCCGCCGCAATCCGACCGCGGCGACCATCGAGGCGCAGGCGAAGGCACTCAAGACCAGCGGCCTGGCGAAGAATGGTTTCATCTACGCCAACATCGACGACTTCTGGTACCAGTGCCCGGGCAGCCAGGGGCCGGACGTCGACCAGTACGGCCGCTGGGTCACCGACCCCGCCAAGTTCCCGCCCCGCGGCGGTGAGAACGGCATCCAGGTCGTGGCCGACTACGTCCACTCCCTCGGGCTGAAGTTCGGCCTGTACGTCACTCCCGGCATCTCCCAGCAGGCGGTCGCCAAGAACACCGAGATCCAGGGAACGCCGTACCACGCCCGGGACATCGCCACCACGGCGACCGAGAACAACTACAACTGCGGCGGCATGGTCGGCATCGACTACACCAAGCCCGGCGCGCAGACCTTCATCGACTCGTGGGCCGGGCAGTTCGCCGGCTGGGGCATCGACTACCTCAAGATCGACGGCGTCGGCACACCCGACCAGCAGGACGTCCAGGCCTGGTCGGACGCCCTGCATCACACCGGGCGGCCCATCCATCTGGAGCTGTCCAACAACCTCGACATCAACAACGCCGCCACCTGGAAGAAGCTCTCCAACGGCTGGCGCACCGGCGGCGACGTCGAGTGCTACTGCGGTCCGGACGGCAGCAGTTACCCCCTGACCACCTGGGCCTCCGTCGCCTCCCGCTTCGACCAGGTCGCCGCCTGGGCACCGTACGGCGGTCCCGGCGGCTACAACGACTACGACTCCCTCGAAATCGGGAACGGCGACAACAACGGCCTCACCCCCGACGAGCGCAGGACACAGATGAGTCTGTGGTCGCTGGCCGCCTCCCCGCTCATCCTCGGCACCGACCTGACCCATCTCGACGCCGCCGACCTCGCCCTGCTGAAGAACACCGACGTCCTCGCGGTCGACCAGGACGGCATCGACGCCAAGCGGATCTCCGCGGACGCGAACTCGCAGGTGTTCGCCAAGACCGAGCCCGACGGGGACGCCGTGGTCGGTCTGTTCAACACCGGGTCGGCTCCCCGGGAGGTGGCCACCACCGCGGCCGCGCTGGGTCTGGCCAAGGCGCGCGACTACTCCCTGCAGGATCTGTGGAGCAAGCGGCTGACCGAGTCCGCGGGCCGGATCGCCGCCAACGTGCCGCCGCACGGCGTGGTCCTGTACCGGGTCCACGGCACCCACCGCACGGTGGCCGCGGCTCCGGACGTCTCGCTGGCGCTCAACTGGGCGCCCGCATCGAGCGACAGCACCACGCGTACCGTGACCGCGGTCCTGTCCGACAACGGGTCGCGGCCGATCACCGACGCCGGCCTGACCCTCACCGGACCGTCCGGCACGAAGATCACCACGCATTCCGCGACCCGGGCCCGGACGATCCACGGCGGCCACGCGCTGAAGGTCACCTACTCCGTCTCCATCCCGCCCTCGGCGAAGCTCTTCGCCTCCAGCGACTTCCAGGGGAGCGCGAGCTACCGCTTCCGGTCGGACGGGAAGACCCGGCTCACCGCCGGTGACACGATCACCGTCAACCACCAAGTGACGGAGCCGTACAAGACGTTCGCCTCCACCACGGCGAGCTTCAGCCAGTCCGGCACCCAGCTCGGCATCCGGGCTCAGGGCGCGGACCTCTACAACGGCACCAACGAATACGGCACGGTCTATCTGCCCGGAGCCGAACACGACGGTTCCGTGACCACGGTGAAGCTCGACTCCCAGTCGAACACGGATGTCTGGGCGAAGGCCGGGATCATGGTCCGCAACGACATCACTCAGCCCGACACCTCCCCCGGCTACCTGGCCCTGGTCGCCACCCCGGGCAACGGCTACCTGCTCGACTGGGACAGCGACGGCGACGGAAAGCTGGACTCGCAGGACTCCACCGGCACCGCCGCCTACCCGTCGTGGCTGAAGCTCGTCCGTAACGGCACCTCGTACAGCGGCTACTACTCGACCGACAACGCCACCTGGAACCTGGTGGGCACCGTCACCGTCCCGACCGCCGCGGCCACCCAGGACGTCGGCCTGACCCAGACCTCGCACGCCTCGGGCACCACGGGCGAGGCCGACTTCGACACCTTCACCACCAGCCCCTGACCGTCCCCCTTCGACGATGGCGTCCGCACGGCGCTCGGTGCTTTCCTAGACCGGCGCCGTGCGGGCGCGTATCACCGTTCCGGTGGGCGGGAGTTCGGCCGGCGGGAGTTCCAGCGTGAACTCCGTGCGGCCCGGCACGCTCTCCACTCCGAGGTGGCCGCCGTGGGCCGTGGTGATGGCCGCGGCGATGGCCAGGCCCAGGCCCGAGCCGCCTTCCAGGACGCCGGCGCGGGTGCGGGAGGTGTCGGCCCGGGTGAAGCGTTCGAAGACGGTCGGGAGCAGATCGGGCGGGATGCCGGGGCCGTCGTCACGGACGCGGACCACGCAGCTGACGGGGGTGGACTCGACCGTCGCGGTCACCGTCGTCCCGGCGGGGGTGTGCACCCGTGCGTTGGCCAGCAGGTTGGCCACCACCTGGTGCAGGCGGGCCTCGTCGCCCCTCACGAACGCAAGCCCGTCCAAGTTGAGTTCGAGCTGCCAGAGATGACCGGCCCCGGCCGCCCTGGCGTCCCACACCGCCTCCGCGACCAGCGCGGCCATGTCCACCTCGGCGGACTGCAGGGGGCGGCCCTCGTCCAGACGGGCCAGCAGCAGGAGGTCCTCCACCAGGCTGCGCATCCGCACGGACTCGGCGTTGACCCTGCGCCAGGCCAGGTCCGGCTCGATGCGGTCCGTACCGCGGTTCATCAGCTCCGCGTACCCGGCGATGGACGCGAGCGGGGTGCGCAGTTCATGGCTGGCGTCGGCCAGGAAGCGGCGCATGCGCTCCTCGCTGCGGCGCACCTGTTCCTCGCTGCGCTGGCGTTCCGCGAGGGAGGCCTCGACGTGGTCGATCATGCGGTTGAGGGCGGCGCCGACCTGGCCGGCCTCGCTGCCGGGGTCGGTGTCCCGCTCGGGCACCCGGGTCAGTCCGGTGACCTGGCCCCGGCCGAGGGGCGCGTGGGAGACCTCGACGGCGGTGGCGGCGACCCGGCCGAGCGGGCGCAGCTGCCGTCGTATCACCACCGCGCACACGCAGCCCGCGACCGTGAGGCCGACCGCCGCGACCCCGATCTCGACCGCCACCAGGCCGCTGATGGTGTCCAGTACGTCGTCCATGGGGAGCCCGGCCAGGACGCGGATGCCGCTGGCGTTCAGGGCGGTGACGCGGTAGGTGCCCAGGCCGGGGACCGCGCGGGTGTGCGTCGAGCCGTCCGGCGCGATGCCCTTGAGGGCGGTGGTCTGGGCGGTGCTGAGGGAGCGCGGGGGCGCGTCCCGGCTGACGACGGCCGCGGTGATGATGTTCCCCCCGGCGTCGAGGCGGGCGGCGAGCAGGCCGGCCGGCTGACCGGTCTCGTTGAGGAAGGTCAGGTCGCGGGTGAGCTCCGGGTGCAGGGCGGCGCCGCCCACGCCGCGCTCGGCCGCGTCGCCGACCCGGTCGTCCAGGTTGCCCATCAGGTAGGCGCGTTGGGCGAAGACGGTGGTCAGGGCCATCGCGGCGCAGACGCAGACCAGGACGGCGGTGATGAAGACGAGCAGGCGCGTGCGCAGCGACCGGCTGCGCGGCCGGGCGGTCATCTGCCGTCCTCCACGGGCCGTACGACGTAACCCATGCCTCGGACGGTGTGGATCATCGGCGTCCGGCCCCGGTCGATCTTGCGGCGCAGGCTGGAGATGTAGACCTCGACGAGGTTGCCGCCGCCGTCGAAGGAGGTGCTCCAGACGTGGTCGAGGATCTGGGCCTTGCTCAGCACCTGGCGTGGATGGTCCAGGAGCAGGCTGAGCAGGTCGAACTCCTTGGCGGTGAGCCTGATCGGGGTGCCGGCCCGCTGCACCTCGCGGGACTCGCCGGTCAGTACCAGGTCGCCGAGGACGCGTACGGAGTCGTCGACGGTGGGCTGTTCGGTGCCGGCCCGGCGCAGCAGTCCGCGCAGCCGCAGCACGACCTCCTCCAGGGAGAAGGGCTTGGTGACATAGTCGTCGGCCCCCGCCTCCAGGCCGTCGATACGGTGTTCGACGGCGTCGCGGGCGGTGAGCATCAGGACGGGCAGCCTCGGCATCTCGTAGCGCAGTCTGCGCAGCACCTGGAGGCCGTCGAGGTCGGGCAGCATCCCATCGAGCACCACCGCGTGCGGGGCGCAGCCCCGGGCCAGCCGCAGGGCGCTCTGCCCGTCGAGCGCGGGGTAGGGTCGCCAGCCCGCCTCCGCGACGGCGGCGGAGAGCAGCTCGGTGAGACCGGGCTCGTCGTCGACGATCAGGACGCGGACGCGGCCGGTTCGGGACCCTGCGGTGGCAGACATGTATCAAGTCTGTGCCGGTCTCCTGGGGGAATGCTGTGTTCCTGCTGAGCCGTAGCCGTGGGACAGGACGGGCGCGGGGGCCGGAATGCGGACGCCAGGACCGGGGGCGACCGGCGGCGACCGGGTCCGCCGGGCGGAGTGTTTGCGCCAACTCCCTTGGCCGAAGGGGGCATTGGCACGCTCCGGCCACCGTGTTCCCTTGAGCCGCCGTCGCCCCGGCGCCCACTCTGATCTCTGGCTTCCGCTTACCGGGCGGAAGCGTTTCCGCGTTCAGGGGAGGACGTCCACCCATGCGAAGACTCCACGCCCTGTGGGCCCTGACAGGAGCAGCCGGACTGCTCGCGGGGGCGATCACGCCCGCGACGGCCGCTCCAGGGTCCCCGGTCACCACACCCGTCACACCCCTCACGGGTCCGAGCACCACCACCGCACCACAGACCGTCACCCCACCAGCGACCGTCACCCTCATCACCGGCGACACCGTGACTCTCACCGTCGGACCGGACGGCAGGAACGCCGTGGACGTCCGGCGCGGCAAGGGCCGCGAGGCCGCGACCTTCCTGTCCAGCGAGAAGGACGGCGAGATCAGCGTCCTGCCGGCGGACGCCATCCCGCTGATCAAGGCGGGCCGCCTCGACCCCGCCCTGTTCAACGTCTCCCAGCTGGTCGAGCAGGGGTACACGGACGCGAAGACCGGCAGCACCCCGGTCATCGCGACCTACGGCAAGGGCGCCGAGACGCCCGAGGGCGCGCGCCGGACGCTGGCGCTGCCCGGGATCGACGGCGCGGCGCTCAGCGCGAGGAAGTCGACCGCGTTCTGGTCGGACATCGCCCCGCCGCTCGGCACCGCGCCCACCACGAAGGCCGCGAAACAGCTCGGCGACGGCATCGACAAGATCTGGCTGGATGCCGAGGTGACGGCGTCCCTCGACGTGAGCGTCCCGCAGATCGGCGCGCCCGAGGTGTGGCAGGCGGGCTACGACGGCACCGGCGTCGAGGTCGCGGTCCTGGACACGGGCGTGGACACCGGGCACCCGGACCTGGCCGGGAGGATCGCCGGCGAGGAGAGCTTCGTACCGGACGAGACGGTGCAGGACGGCTTCGGCCACGGCACCCATGTGGCGTCCACGATCGTCGGCTCGGGCGCGGCCTCGAACGGCCGCTTCAAGGGCGTGGCGCCAGGCGCGCGGCTGCTGGTCGGCAAGGTGCTGGACAACACCGGCCACGGCCAGTCCTCCTGGATCATCGCGGGCATGGAGTGGGCGGCGCACTCCGGCGCGAAGATCGTCTCGATGTCCCTGGGCGGTACGGCGTACGGTCCCTCGGACGTGCTCAGTGAGACCGTCGACGAGCTGTCCGCGTCCACCGGCACGCTGTTCGTGGTCGCGGCGGGCAACGCGGGGCCGGGCGAGCAGACCGTGGGCACCCCGGGCATCGCCGACTCCGCGCTGACGGTGGGCGCGGTCGACAAGTCGGACCAGCTGGCCTCGTTCTCCAGCCGGGGTCCGCGCCCCGGCGACCTCGCGGTGAAGCCGGAGATCACCGCGCCGGGCGTGAACATCACGGCGGCCCGCGCCGCCGGTACCACCATGGGCACGCCGCTCGACGACAACTACACGACGGCGAGCGGCACTTCGATGGCCACCCCGCATGTCGCGGGCGCGGCGGCGCTGGTCGCGCAGGCGCATCCGGACTGGACGGGCGAGCAGATCAAGGAGGCCCTCGCCAGCACCGCGAAGACGAACGCCGACAACTCCGTGTTCGAGCAGGGCGACGGCCGGGTCGACGCGGTACGGGCCGTCGAGCAGGACGTCTTCGCGACCTCGACGCTGAGCTTCGGCAGGTTCGAGGACGGCGACACCGGGGTCGTCAGCAAGGACATCGCGTACACCAACACCACCGACGAGGCGGTGGAGTTGAAGCTCTCGTCGTCGCTCGCCGACCTCGCCCTGGGCGCCGGTTCGGTGACCGTGCCCGCGCACGGCACCGCCACCGTCCCGGTCTCCGTCGACCCCGCGCAGGAGACCGAGGGCCGGTACACGGGCCACGTCACGGCGACCGCCGACGGCATCCAGGTCACCACGGGCGTCGGCTTCGACAAGGCGCCCAAGACGTACGCCCTCAAGGTCTCCCTGCTGGACCGCAAGGGCAACCCGTCCGCCGGGGCGTCGATCTACACGCTCCAGGAGCTGAACGGCGCCTACCCCGACGAGTACGGCTTCCTGGGCACCGGCTGGACCTGGCAGGTGCCGGCCGGCACCTACTCCGTCGCGACCTGGATCCCGGACCGGGACGCGGGCGGCGTGGCCGTCGGCACCTCGGTCGTCGGCAACCCGGAGATCAAGGTCGACGGGGACACCGAGGTCGTCCTCGACGCCCGCAAGGCGGTGGAGATCAAGCCGAAGACGAAGGAAGACTCCGAGTTCAGGGGCTTCAGCACCAGCTGGCACCGCGAGGGGCCGGGCAGCGCCTGGGGGCTCACCTACAGCCAGGGCTGGTGGACCGACCACGTCTATGTGGCGCCGACCCAGCAGGTCACCGTGGGCACCCTGAACTTCTACGCCAAGTTCCGCCTGTACGCGAAGGAGCTGACGGCGAGCGTCACCAGCCCGGAGAAGACCCCGCTGTCGTCGCTCTACTACTCCCAGACGTACAACGACTTCCCGCTGAAGATCAGCGGTGAGCACAAGGTGCGGGCGGTGGACGCGGGCGGCGGTACCGAGGCCGACTTCGCGGGACTCGACGTCAAGGGCAAGGTGGCGGTGGTCGCGCTCGGCGCCACGGAACGGGCCCAGGGCGCGCTGGACAACGCGACCAAGGCCGGGGCGGGTTACCTCATCGCCTACCGCAAGACGCCCGGTTTCTGGATCGAGGCCGTGGACCGCGCGACCACCGTCCCGCTGATGATCGCCACCGGCGAGGAGGGCGCCGAACTCGCCGGCCTGCTGAAGACCGGCAAGAAGGTCACGCTGAAGCTGGACGGCACGCCGGTCAGTCCCTACGTCTACAACCTGCTCGCCGCGCAGAGCGGCGCCATCACCGCGGACCAGACCTACACCCTGGACAAGTCCAACACGGTGAAGCGGCATGCCCGTTACTACGGGGCCACGGCCGGCGAGACCGGCGCGGACACCCTGTACACCTTCCGCCCCTGGCAGCTCTTCGGCGTCGAGACCAGCGTCTACACACAGCTGGGCACGGAACGCGACGAGTACTACTACGTCGACCCCGACACCCGTACCTGGCACGTCGTCTACCCGAACTGGGACGCCTACCGGGGCGAGTGGAGCCCGCTGCGGACCTTCAGCGCACCGGGTACCGAGCCCACCGAGAACTGGCTGCGCCAGGTCGTCCGGCCGGGCAGCAGCGAGGAGTACGGCCTCTCCGTGCGCGACGGCGACGAACTGACCCTCTCGGTGCCGGAGTTGACCGACTCCACGCCGGGTCACTACGGATACGTCGACGGCACCGACAACACCGCGAAGGGCAAGCTCTACGCGGACGGCCAGCTGGTCGGTGACTCGACGTTCGGCGGATACGGCGTCTTCGACGTCCCGGCGGCCGAGGCCTCGTACCGCTTCGATCTGGACGTGCAGCGCCGGGCGGCCTGGGCCCGGTACTCCACGAGCACACACACCGAGTGGACCTTCGCCTCGGCGCACACCGACACGGAGACGGCGCTGCCGCTGCTCACGGTCGGCATCGCCCCGAAGGGCCTCGACCTCCTCAACCGGGCCGACGGCGGGCGGAAGCTGGAGATCGGGCTGCCGGTCGCGAACCAGCTGGGGAGCGTCCGGGCGAGCGGTCTGCGTGCCTGGGTCTCCTATGACGACGGCGCGTCCTGGAAGGAAGTGAAGGTCAAGAACGGCAAGGCCCGGTTCAAGCCGGCGAAGGGCGCCGAGTCGGTGTCGCTGCGAGTGCGGGCCACCGACCGGGACGGCAACGGGATCGACCAGACCGTGCTGCGGGCGTTCGGCCTGAAGTAGCCGGCACCCGGCGCATATGCCCCGGTCTTAACAATGATCCTCTACCGTGCCGGACCATGGTGAACACGGCACACGACACGGCAAGACAGGCCCCCGCCGCGAGCCCTTGGTCCGCGGTGGGGGTCTCCGCCTTAGACGAGCTGGTCTACCAGTCGATCCTCCATCAGCCCGACGCCGACACGGCCGGCTGGGCGCTGCTGACCGGCACCTCTCCGGACCGGGTCCGCGCGTCCTGCGAGCGGCTGCTCGCCCTCGGTCTGCTGCAACCGCCCGACTCCATGGGCGGGCTGCGCGCGGTGGACCCGCGGGTGGCGATCCGCGCGCTGATCCGGCGGCGCGAGACGGAGTCCGAACTGCTCGCCGCCACCGCCGGGGAGATGGCGACCGCATACGAGGCGGGGCTGCTGCGGGAGGAGCCGTCCCGGCTGGTCGAGGTGGTCGAGGGAGAGGGCGCCAACGCGGCGCGGCTGGAAGAGCTGTACGCGCACGCCGAGCACGAGGTCTGCCTCTTCGACACTCCCCCGTATCTGGCCCCGCGTACCCCGCAGTTGGACCTCCAGGCCGATCTGCTGAGCCGCGGCGTCGTCTACCGCGCGATCTACGCGGCGACCGCCCTGGAGGACCCGGACGTCCTCTTCCACGCCTGGAAGATGGTCGAACTGGGCGAGCAGGCCCGGGTGCTGCCCTCGGTGCCGGTCAAGATGCTGCTGGTCGACGGCCGTCGGGCGATGCTCCCGCTGACCACGTCGGAGGCGGGCGGCTACTGCGCGGCGGTGGTCCGGCACTCGGCGGTGACCGAGGCGCTGCAGAAGCTCTTCGAGCTGGCCTGGCAGCAGGCGACCCCACTCGGCCTGCCGGTCGGTGACGGTGAACTCTCCGAGGGCGAGCGGATGCTGACCCGGCTGCTGGCGGCCGGAATGAAGGACGAGGCGGTGGCCCGGCATCTGGGGGTGAGCCTGCGGACCCTGCGGCGGCGGGTGAGCGAGCTGCAGGACCGGCTGGGGGCGGCGAGCCGGTTCCAGCTGGGGGTGCGGGCGGCTCAGCTGGGCTGGGTGTAGGCGACAGCGGGGCCGGGTCCGGGGATACGCGCACGCGAAGGGCCGCACCCCCCGTCGCGGGGAGTGCGGCCCGAGCGCCGTACCGGATTACCGGATTACCGGAACCGGAGTACCGGAGCCTTACTTGCGGAGCAGGCTGCGCAGCACGTACTGCATGATGCCGCCGTTGCGGTAGTAGTCGGCCTCACCGGGGGTGTCGATGCGGACGACCGCGTCGAACTCGACGCCCGTGTCGGTGGTGACCTTCACCGTGCGCGGCGTGGTGCCGTTGTTGAGCTCCTCGACACCGGTGAAGGAGAAGGTCTCCTCGCCGGTCAGGCCGAGGGACTCGGCGGTGGCACCCTCCGGGAACTGCAGCGGGAGGACGCCCATGCCGATCAGGTTCGAGCGGTGGATGCGCTCGTACGACTCGGCGATGACGGCCTTGACGCCGAGCAGCGCGGTGCCCTTGGCGGCCCAGTCGCGGGACGAGCCGGAGCCGTACTCCTTGCCGGCCAGGACGACCAGCGGGATGCCCTGCTCGATGTAGTTGCGGGAGGCGTCGTAGATGAACGCCACCGGCGCGTCCGCCTGGGTGAAGTCACGGGTGTAGCCGCCTTCCGTCCCCGGCGCGATCTGGTTGCGCAGGCGGATGTTGGCGAACGTACCGCGGATCATGACCTCGTGGTTGCCTCGGCGGGAGCCGTAGGAGTTGAAGTCACGACGCTCCACACCGTGCTCGGTGAGGTACTTGCCGGCCGGGGTGTCGGCCTTGATGGCACCGGCGGGCGAGATGTGGTCGGTGGTCACCGAGTCGCCCAGCTTGGCCAGGACGCGGGCACCGGCGATGTCGGTGACCGGGGACGGCTCGTGCGCCATGCCCTCGAAGTACGGGGGCTTGCGGACGTAGGTCGACTGCGGGTCCCACTCGAAGGTGTTGCCGGTCGGGATCGGCAGCGACTGCCACTGGGCGTCGCCGGCGAAGACGTCGGCGTAGGACTTGTTGAACATGTCCTCGCCGATGGCGCTCGCCACGACCTCGTTGACCTCGGCCTCGGTGGGCCAGATGTCCTGGAGGTACACCGGCTTGCCGTCGGTGTCGGTGCCCAGGGCGTCCTTGGTGATGTCGACCTTCATCGAGCCGGCGAGGGCGTAGGCGACGACCAGCGGCGGGGAGGCCAGGTAGTTCATCTTGACGTCGGGGTTGATACGGCCCTCGAAGTTCCGGTTGCCGGAGAGAACCGAGGTGACCGCGAGGTCGTGGTCGTTGACGGCCTTGGAGACCTCCTCCGGCAGCGGGCCGGAGTTGCCGATGCAGGTGGTGCAGCCGTAGCCGACCAGGTTGAAGCCGACCTTGTCGAGGTAGGGGGTGAGCCCCGCCTTGTCGAAGTAGTCGGTGACGACCTTGGAACCCGGGGCGAGGGTGGTCTTGACCCAGGGCTTGCGGGTCAGGCCCTTCTCGACCGCCTTCTTGGCCACCAGCGCGGCGGCGACCATGACGTACGGGTTGGAGGTGTTGGTGCAGGAGGTGATGGCCGCGACGGTGACCGCGCCGTGGTCGATCTCGTAGGTCGAGCCGTCGGGGGCGGTGACGGTGACCGGGTTGGTCGGGACGCCGTTGGCGGTGGCCGGGGAGTCGGAGGCCGGGAAGGACTCCTTGCCCGCCTCGTCGTCGTCGGCGACGTAGTTGCGGACGTCGCTCTTGAACTGCTCGGCGGCGTTCGCCAGGACGATACGGTCCTGCGGGCGCTTCGGGCCGGCGATCGAGGGGACGACCGTGGCGAGGTCCAGCTCGAGCTTCTCGGAGAAGTCGGGCTCGGCCTTCGGGTCCAGCCAGAGGCCCTGCTCCTTGGCGTACGCCTCGACGAGCGCGACCTGCTGGTCGGAGCGGCCGGTCAGGCGCAGGTAGTTCAGGGTCTCGCCGTCGATCGGGAAGATCGCGGCGGTGGAGCCGAACTCCGGCGACATGTTGCCGATGGTGGCGCGGTTGGCGAGGCTCGTCGCCGCCACACCCTCGCCGTAGAACTCGACGAACTTGCCGACCACACCGTGCTTGCGCAGCATCTCGGTGATGGTGAGGACGAGGTCCGTGGCGGTCGTACCCGGCTTCAGCTCACCGGTCAGCTTGAAGCCGACGACGCGCGGGATGAGCATGGAGACCGGCTGGCCGAGCATGGCGGCCTCGGCCTCGATGCCGCCGACGCCCCAGCCGAGCACGCCGAGGCCGTTGACCATGGTGGTGTGCGAGTCGGTGCCGACCAGGGTGTCGGGGTAGGCCTGGCCGCCGCGGACCATGACCGTGCGCGCCAGGTGCTCGATGTTCACCTGGTGGACGATGCCGGTGCCCGGCGGGACGACCTTGAACTCGTCGAACGCGGTCTGGCCCCAGCGCAGGAACTGGTAGCGCTCGCGGTTGCGGCCGTACTCCAGCTCGACGTTCTGCGCGAAGGCCTCGTGGGTGCCGAACTTGTCGGCGATGACGGAGTGGTCGATGACCAGCTCGGCCGGGGCCAGCGGGTTGATCTTCGCCGGGTCGCCGCCGAGCTCCTTGACGGCCTCACGCATGGTGGCGAGGTCCACGACACAGGGGACGCCGGTGAAGTCCTGCATGATCACGCGGGCCGGCGTGAACTGGATCTCCTGGCTGGGCTGGGCCTGCGAGTCCCAGCCGCCGAGGGCGCGGATGTGATCGGCGGTGATGTTCGCGCCGTCCTCCGTGCGGAGCAGGTTCTCCAGCAGCACCTTCAGGCTGTACGGAAGGCGAGCCGAGCCTTCCACCTTGTCCAGCCGGAAGATCTCGTACGACTCGTCGCCCACCTGCAGCGTGCTGCGGGCGTCGAAGCTGTTCGCCGACACGACAGTCTCCTTCATTGATGTGCGCGTACCACCGTCAATCGTGCCGCCACGCCGACTTGGCCCATCCAGTAAGGTCAGGCTAAGTTAGGCATGCCTTACTGGAGGTGGCGGCTACGGTGCGCCTAGGCAGATATCTCGATGTCGAGATAACTCTAGTACACGGGCGCGGGATGGTCATGCCCGGACCCGCCCTCCGTTGTCCCTGTGGCGTGTCCGGGGCCGGCTCCCGGGGGTGAATCACCGCCTCCCGAACGGGTCCCCGTGGGTCAATCCGGGTTTCGCACCCATCAGTTCGCGGAGCGGGGGTAGCCGACGAGGGGAGCGAAAGGAGTCGCAGTCATGCCGCTCACCTTCCGGAAGAGCTTCCGGATCCTGCCCGGAGTGCGCCTCAACATCAATCGGCACTCCTGGTCCATCACCACCGGGGGCAAGCACGGACCCCGGCACACACACAGCAGCACAGGGCGCCGGACGACATCCATGGACCTGCCCGGACCGTTCGGGTGGCGGCGCACCTCCAGGGAGCGCCGTCGGTGACGTCCGCGGGCGGACCGGAGACCGGGCGGTCCGCCCCGCGGCGCGGGCGGCGGTGAAGGCCGTGCCGTCGACCACCTGGGCGCCTCCGTCCGGCCCCGGACGGAGGGGTGGGGAACCCACACGGCGGATCGTCGGCGTGTCGGAAAACGCATCAAAGCGCATCAAGCCGGTCATTCCGCGAGTTGAAGTCGAAGTGCCTGCCCGCCAGTCCGTTGCCCACCCTCGGACGGACGCCCGCCGCACCCTCGCCGAGCAGGCAGTTCAGGCTCCGGTCCACCCGGGCGGCGGACAGCACGCCGGCGCCGATGGCGACCTCGGTACCCGCACCCCGGTGCTCCGGCCCGCTCGTCGCGTGGATGCCGTCGGCGAAGGGGCCGAGCCCGTCGACGGACCGGTTGCCCTGGACCGCCACCAGGAGCGGACAGGAATTCCGCCTCGCCTCCGCGTTTTCGGCGGCGGCCTTGAATCGACCGGCGCGGGCACCTCGCAGTTCCCGGTGTGCGGCGACGAGTACGGAATCTGTTCGCAGCGTTCCGGAAACCATGAGGTCGGTGTCGATGCGGCCGGCCGGATCGGTCGGCGGCAAGGAGACCTCGAATTGGTTGCCGATGATGGAGCGTTCGTACGGGAGAAGTTCCGGGCGGGTACGGCCGGAGAGCTGGAGTTGCTCCGGAAGGCGGATGGAGTGATCCGTTCCGGGGCCGGTCGCGCATATTTCTTCGCGGGCCGGGAGAAGGGCCGGGAGAAGTGGGGGATGATCCGGCGGTTCACCGCGATACAGCCCGGGATGTCGATCTCGGAAAACCTTTCCGGACCGTATCTGACGACCTGCGGATGGGCGGAGAAAGAAGCCGGCGGAATCCACGGCACGCCGGTCCTGGAAAAGATGTCCCGCACAGTCCTGCGGGACGGCACGCGGTCGTGGTCCAGCGGCACCGCCACCGCCCGCGGCGGCGCCGGCTCCCGTCCGCCCAGCACCCCGTCGAACGTCGACGCCGACACCCCGTGCACCGTCGGCCAGCGAGACCGGGGGCGCCGGTCCGTCACGCGTCGGGCACCCGCCGCCGCACTCCCCCGCCCCCGCCCACGCCGGGCTCCGGCCACCCGTCCGGCATCTTCAGGGCGCCTCCGTACACGTCGCCGTAGCTCGCCGCTCCTTCCGCCATCCAAATCCTTCGAGACCTGTGCGATCCCCGCCGCGTGCGGCGAGAGTGCGGGAATTACCGTGACCGCCACCGGCGCACCTTCGAGGAGGAAACCGGCGGCGTACGGCACAACCAAGCGTGCATCAGATTCTGTTGCAGATGATCGCGGGGAACGGCTCGGGATTCTCGCCCTCGGAGGTCGGGTCGGTTGTTCACAGATCGGCATCGAGGGACCCGATCGGGGTGATCTCCGAGGCTTCCGGAGTTCCGAGGAACGGGGCTGCCTCGATGGCTTCCTGGGGCATTTTCCGTATCTCCGACTTGAGCCTGATGACACATGCCGGGCACCGGCCCAGCACACGGAGGAAATACCTCCGGACAACGGCCGGCGGAATTCATCACCAAACGTCGGGAGCCGCCTTGACGTTCCCCCCGCCCCGCCTTTGTGCGCACCGGAACGATGGTCGACGGGCCGAACAGTCAGGCCCCCTGACAGCGCATCACCCGAACGGACCCCCCAACGGGCACCATCTCATATCTGAGATAGCCTCAACCTCATGGCAGACGACTACCTCGTACGCATCGGCAGGCTCATCCGTGACGCCCGGCAACACCGCGGCTGGACACAGGCACAGCTCGCGGAGGCGCTCGGCACCAGTCAGAGCGCTGTCAACCGCATCGAGCGCGGCAACCAAAACATCAGTCTTGAGATGATCGCTCGAATCGGCGAAGCCCTGGACAGCGAGATCGTCTCACTGGGCTATGCGGGCCCGATGCATCTGCGAGTGGTGGGCGGCCGTCGGCTGTCCGGCGCGATCGACGTGAAGACCAGCAAGAACGCGTGCGTGGCCCTGCTGTGCGCCTCGCTGCTCAACAAGGGGCGCACGGTGCTGCGCCGGGTGGCCCGGATCGAGGAGGTGTACCGCCTCCTGGAGGTGCTCAACTCCATCGGCGTGCGCACCCGCTGGATCAACGAGGGCGTCGACCTGGAGCTGGTACCGCCGGCCGACCTCGACATGGCGTCGATCGACGCCGAGGCCGCCGTACGCACCCGCTCGATCATCATGTTCTTCGGCCCGCTGCTGCACCGCATGGACCACTTCAAGCTGCCGTACGCCGGCGGCTGCGACCTGGGCACGCGGACCATCGAGCCGCACATGATCGCGCTGCGCCGGTTCGGGCTGGACATCGCGGCGACCGAGGGGCAGTACCACGCGCAGGTCGACCGCTCGATCCGGCCGGACCGCCCGATCGTGCTGACCGAGCGCGGGGACACGGTCACCGAGAACGCGCTGCTGGCCGCCGCCCGGCACGACGGTGTCACCGTCATCCGCAACGCGTCCTCCAACTACATGGTCCAGGACCTCTGCTTCTTCCTGGAGGCGCTGGGCGTCAGGGTCGAGGGCATCGGCACCACGACCCTGACCGTGCACGGCGTCCCGAACATCGACGTGGACGTGGACTACTCCCCCTCCGAGGACCCGGTCGAGGCGATGAGCCTGCTGGCCGCGGCGGTGGTGACGGAGTCGGAGCTGACCGTGCGCCGGGTGCCGATCGAGTTCCTCGAAATCGAGCTCGCCGTCCTGGAGGAGATGGGCCTCGACCACGACCGCACGCCGGAGTACGTCGCCGACAACGGCCGTACCCGCCTGGTCGACCTCACGGTCCGCCCCTCCAAGCTGGAGGCGCCGATCGACAAGATCCACCCGATGCCGTTCCCGGGCCTGAACATCGACAACGTGCCGTTCTTCGCGGCCATCGCGGCGGTCGCGCAGGGCAAGACCCTGATCCACGACTGGGTCTACGACAACCGTGCGATCTATCTGACCGACCTGAACCGCCTCGGCGGCCGCCTCCAGCTCCTGGACCCGCACCGGGTGCTGGTGGAGGGCCCGACCCGCTGGCGTGCGGCCGAGATGATGTGCCCGCCGGCGCTGCGCCCCGCCGTGGTCGTCCTGCTGGCCATGATGGCGGCCGAGGGCACGTCCGTGCTGCGCAACGTCTACGTCATCAACCGCGGCTACGAGGACCTCGCCGAACGCCTCAACACGATCGGGGCCCAGATCGAGATCTTCCGGGACATCTAATACGCAAATGCCGCCGCACCCCGTCTGACCTGCTGCTTGGCGGGTCAGGGAGGGATACGGCGGCATCTGTGGGACTTCTCTGGGACTTTGGGCCCGCGGCGGGCTACGGGCCACGCTTCATGGGCTCTGCCGACCGACCGCGGCTACGCGACGATCGCGTCGATGGCCGCGCTGCCCCGTGCGCCGGCGCGGGGTAGGAAGTGGGAGTACTTCCGCAGCGTGAACCCGGGATCGGAATGCCCCAGCCGGCGTGCCAGGGAGACGACCGATTCGCCAGCCTCCAGTTCCTCGGAGGGACAGAAGTGTGGCAGGGCGTGGAAGCCGTGCTCCCGGGACGGCTCACGCACGCGAGCACCGTCGCCGTTTCCCTCCTCCAGTGGTGCGATCACGCCCGCCGTGGCCAGAGCGGGCTTTCCACACGCAGGAGTTGAAGTAGTTCCGGTTGATGGCCTTCCGCTCGCGCCCCGTCACCAGGAGGTCGAAGGCCCTGGGCCGCCGGTGCTTGGCTTCCACCGGCGTCTCGGCAGGACGTGGACTCGTCCCAGGGCAGCGTGACCGGCACCGGCGTGAACTGCTCCCTGTGCTGCCGGATGGCCGGGCCACACTGGAGGGCAGCGGCACATCCCGGACCCTGCGGCCCTTCGGGAGCGCGAAACACAGCTTCGCCCGCACCATCTTGACCTGCCGCCGGACGTGGACGACTTCCTTGGCGAGGTCGATGTCTTCCGCTGAGAGCCCGAGCGCCTCGCCTTGGCGGAGCCCGAGACCTGCTCCGACCACGAGGAGGAGCCGGTAGCGGTCCGCCAGGGCTTCTCGTACCGCCAAGCCCCGTTCCGGCGCCCACGCTTCTACGCTGCCGGGTCCATCGCGCACATGTACGACAACGCGGCCGACCATCCCGATCGGGTGCGCCGGTATCCGTCGGACATGACGGACGCGGAGTGGGCGGCCGTCCGGCCGTTGCTGCCGGTGCCGGCCTGGTTGCGCGGGCGGGGCGGGCTGCCGGAGGGCTACTGCCACCGCACGATGTTGGACGTGATCCGCTACCTCGTCGAAAACGGAATCAAGTGGCAAGTTATTGAGAATCGAGACAGGGCTGTGTCCTTTCGTTCGGTGGGGTGAGGCCAGTCCGACGGTCGTTGGCTGCGTGCCTGTCCGGGCATTCCGGGCGGGTGTCAGTAGGTTCTGCGATCGTGTGCGTCGTGGATGAACTCGTGGAACGCGTTGATGCGCAGGATCGTGTGTTGGGGGTGGTCAGTCGGCGGGACGCTGTTCGGGAGGGCTGGCTGCACCGGGTTGGCGTGGTGGTGTGCCGCGACAGGCAAGGTCGCTTTGTCGTTCATCGGCGTGCCGAGAAGCTGTCCCGTTTCCCGGGGCACTACGAACTCGGTGTCGGGGGCGCTGCGGGAGTCGGCGAGTCCTATGAGCAGGCGGCTGCCCGCGAGCTCAGTGAGGAGCTGGGGGCGCGGGCGACAGTGCGCCTTCGGTTCAAGTTCCTCAACCGGGGTGGGCTCAGCCCTCACTGGCTTGGGGTGTGCGATGCCGTGCTTCCGGAGATCGGCGCCCCCGATCCGGGAGAAGTGGCCTGGCACGGGTGGCTGACCGAGTCCGAGCTGCGGCGGATTCTGCAGCAGTGGACCTTCACTCCTGATAGTCAGGAGATTTTCGGTCGGTATCTCGCCTGTCGTGCTGACCCGGCGCTTGGGCAGAAGCGGTGCTCATGAGCTGGGTCAGAGGGACGAAGGCGCTGGTCGTTCCGAGCTCCTTGGGGGTTGGGCCGGCGGGGGTGGGGGGTGACCACGAGGCGTTCGGCAAGGGCGGTGACGGCTTCGCGGTCTCCTTCGAGGGCTTCGCGTTCGTCGTCGGTGAGGTTGAGTTGTTCGAGCATCTGGTCGATGCCGTCCTTGACGGTCAGGAGTTGGCCGCGGTTTGAGGTCTTGGGGACGTAGAAGGGGCGGCGTGGCCAGGCCATCCTGGCTTTGACGTCGTTGAACGGCCCCGGCATGTCGGCTTCGGTTGGCGTCGTGTGATGAAGACCCTGTCTTGCTTGGACGTCTTCAAGCGGCCCCGGAAACTGGCTTGTTCTGGGACCACTTGTGTCTGGGCCCGTTGGGGTTCTGGTCATGGCAATCGATGAGGATGCCCTTCTGGCGGAGCAGATTGCTTACTACCGAGCTCGCGCGCCCGAGTACGACCGGGTCTATGCCGAGCGTGAGGACCTGCGCGAGCTGCTGGCCCTGGCCGACGACTTCCCGGTTGCCGGGGATGTGCTGGAGTTTGCCTGCGGAACAGCGCAGTGGACTGGGGCGTTGGCCGCGCGGGCGCTCTCGGTGACTGCTGTCGATGCGTCACCGGAGGTCTTGGGCATTGCGCGAGCGCGGGTCCCCTCCTCCAACGTCCGGTCCTATGGGGCCGACGTGTTCCAGTGGCGGCCGCCGCGCCGCTACGGCACTGTGTTCTTCGCCTTCTTTCTCTCCCATGTCCCGCCGTCTCGGCTCGGCGACTTCTGGAACACCGTCGCTGCCGCCCTCGCGCCAGGCGGCAAGGCCATCTTCATCGATGAAGGCCCCGCTGCGGTCGCCCGTGAGGAAGTGGCCGCAGACGTGCGCCGGCTCGACGACGGCAGCCAGTACCGCATCGTGAAGGTCCTCCACGACCCGGCAGAACTCGTCTGAGAACTCGCCGCGTTGGGGAGGTTGGCCGACATCCGGCTGCGGGAGGAGTTCATCATCGGCATCGCCGAACCACGCTCCGTGCCCGTCACCTAGCGTGCTCGGCCACCTCGCTTAAGCTGCTGTCGTGGGCGTCTACCCGATCACCGGCCTGCCGCCGCCCGGCATCCGCGGACGCCGGGTACTGTTCGCGCGACGACAGCAGGGTTGTCCGGCTTCGATCACCTGGCTGTCTGAGGCGGCGAGGACCGGCGCTCTGTTCGTGCGGCCATGGAGTGTGGCGCCGGTCCAGCAACGGGGCGGGCGCCGTCGAGACCGCCTCGGCGCCGCCCGCCCTTGGTGACCCGGCATGCCCATCCACGGGACATGCCGCTGTACGTTCCGAGTGTCAGTGGGCCGGTGGAAGCCACCCAGGGAGCGGCGGAGGGGCGTAGGGTCCCTTGGGCATGGAGTGGAGCCAGTAGGCGATCTTGACACGGGTGTCGGAGGTGTCGGGGTGGTCCTCCCCGAGACTGCGCGCCTGATCGGCCGCGACCTGGTGCAGGAGGTTGGTGGCCCGGACGGTGTCGCCCAACTGCCCGATGGAGACGGCATGTCCCACTCGCGCGCTGAGAGTGGCGCGGTGGTCCTGACCTAGTACCCAGGCGAGGTCGTCACCGACCTCGGAGTAGATCTGGGCCGCCGCCGCGTGGTCACCGATCTGGTTGGTGTATGTGGCGAAGTTCAGGCGGCTTTGCAGGGCGTCCAGGTTCTCGCGAGGCAGGACTCGCGCCTCGATCTCCACGAGGTCGCGGTAGAGCCGATGCGCGCGGGATGGATGACCCAACGCGCCCGTCCACTCGGCCAGCCACCGGTGACAGTTCAGAGTGTCGTTGTGCTCGGCCCCCAGGACGTCGGTCATGTCCTCCAGCAGACCTTGCAGAAGGTTGGCGGCTTCCTGGTTCTGTCCATCGTCGTGAAGCGTCAGGGCCAGGTTTCTTCGAGGGATGAAGGTGCTGGTGTCCCGGCGTCCTGTACGGGCTTCCAGTGCCTGGCAGACCGATCGGAACAGCCTGATGGCCGTTGTCCTGTCGCCCGAGTTGGACAGGTGGGAGGCGTGGTAGTGACGAACTTCCACGGATTCGGGCGCGTCCGGACCGCAGACGCGCTCCATGTCGGCAAGGAGTGTGCGGGAGAACTCGGCGGCCGCGGTGAAGTCCCCTGACTGACCAATCGCGTCCATGTGGTTCTTGCGTTCACGCAGCGTCGCCGGGTCGTCGGGCCCGAAAAGACGCTCTGCGACCTCCACCGCCTGGCGGTACAGGTGAGCGGCGGTGGCGGCCTGGCCCTTCGCGAGGGTGTTGCCCGCCAGGGAGTTCAGACAGGCCAGGACGCGAAAGGAGTCTCTGCCGAGCGTGTGGGTGTACCCGTCGATGAGTTCCTCATAGAGAGCGCTCGATTCGTCGATCTGTCCGGCCATGCGCTTGAGGTAGGCGAGACTCTCCCTGGCTCGGAGGGTGTCCTCGTGGTTGGGGGACAGGATGCGTGCACGAATGGAGTGGACGTCGGTCAGGATGGCGAATGCCTCGTCGTCCTGCTTACCGCCGAAGAGGTTGTGGGCCAGAGTGATGCGGCTGCGCAGGGTGCCGGAGTCCTCGGGGCCGAGCACGCGGGTGCAGTCGGCGACCACCTCGCGGGACTGGCTGATGGCGACGGAGGGGTCCGATTGGTCGTCCTGACCCAGCCAGTTCGCCAGTGTCTGCCGCAGGTCCAGGGTTTCCGGGTGGTCGGCGCCCAGACGCAGAGTGCGGCTCGATACGGCTTCGCGGGCCAGCTCGACGGCAGCGTGGGCATCGGCCGCACCGGCTTCCCGGATCTGTTCGGTCAGTTCCTCCACGGAGGTGAGAGAGCTCCCGTCGTCTGCGGGAGTGCCGGCCGCCCCTGTGCGGTTGCGGCTGATTGCGATCATCGCCGCCGTACGTTCGGACGCCTGCTGCGGCAGGGGCAGTCCCGCTGAACTGAACAGTCGGCGCAACTCGGTGTAGACGGCTCCCACGGCCAGCAGATCGGGACCGCCCGGGATGCCGCGTTCGAGGACTTGCAACAGGGCGCCGGTGAAGGAGGTGTAGGTGTCTCCGACGGGTGCCTGCGCCAGGGCCATGGCGGGAACCGATGTCATGACGTAGGTGCCGTCGATGTCCACCTGGCCGATGATGGAGTCATCGGTGGCTGACATGACTCCGGAGATCGCCAGCCCCGAGTGACAGCTGTCAAGGATCAGTACGCGCGAACGCGCCCGTGTTCGGGAGAACGCCTCCCGGACCAGGCGGTAGGGCAGTCCCGTCCACTCGGCGAGTTTGGGATCGGTACCGGCCAGTGCCAGGTACAACTCCCGGTCCTGTCCGGCGATCAGGCCGTGCCCCGCGTGATAGACGAGGAAGACGTCCTTGGCGGCCGCGGCCGCGTTCAGCAGCGGTTGGGCGAGGGCCCCCTGATCCCGTGGATTCTCGATCACCAGGCATCGGTCGGAAGCGAATGAGCCGTGGTCCTGATGAGTCAACGCGGCGTGCAGGGCGTGGACGCCCCGTCCGACCGACGGAAGGTCCTCCAGTTCCTCGGACACGTAGTTGCTGACCCCGATCAGCACCGCACGCGACCCGACGGCATCGGGCAACCGGACCATCTCACTCATGCCACGTCCCCCTCGCGTCCTTCTGCGGTGCCCCTGCTCGTACCTGATCCGGCGGCGTCCGCCTGGTACGCGGGCTGCCCATCGGCGATCGCCGGAGTTCCGGGCGCCTGTTCCACTTGAGGGGGCGAAGCATCGAGGTGCAGGTCCACGACAGCTTTGATGATGGTGTCGGCGTCCCGGACACGGTCACCGTCGATCTCCACCCGGCGGCCGTCCGAGCCGGTCAGCCGGATACGCACCTTGCTTCCCCTGGGCTGCCTACACCACACCACCAGGGCCTGCGCCAGGACGGTGCCGACCCCGCCGGCACCCAACGCGACCGCCAGAACCTCGGTCAGCCCTCCGCCCGCCATCTGCCCCGGCCCGGCCGGCGAGCTCACCGCCTCCACCCGCCCTCGCAGGGGATCTTGCAGGTTCAGCCACTTGAAGAGATCTTCCATGGCCCCGTCGTCGTCCCCGACGACCTCGCCAAGCACACGGGAATCCACGCACGCCCCCCTCGCCCCTGTAACGCGCATCACATGACTTTTCACGATAGCGACACAGCCGCCGATCTAACCCTCTTTGCGACATGTTGATCTGGTTAGGAATCCGGGACATCCGACGCAGCCCCATGCGGCCGGTCACCGCCGAACTGGCAGCTTCAAAGCGCGATCAGTCCAGGGCCGCGGTATCGCCACCTCGACCCCAGGAGAGGGGATCGCCCCCAGCTCCAGGAGCCGCAATGAAGTCGATCCCGTCCTCGCACACCGGCACGACAGGTACGCGGCTCAGCCGCCGTTCGCTGCTGACGGCCACCGCTGTGGCCCCGCTGCCCCTCGGCGTTTCCGAGGCCGCGGCCGCCACCAGAACGACCAGAACCACCAGGGCCGCCAACCGGACCGCGGGCCGCGCCTCGCTGCTGACGGTCGGCGAACTATGGGAATACGAACAGCAGATGGCGGACTTCGGGCTCCGCATCGGCGGCACTCGTTCCCACGAGCGGTGGCTGGACTTCCTGGAAGAGCAGTTCCAGAGGGCAAGGCTCAAGACCTTCCGCGACAGTCAGAGCCTGTCCTCCGACGCCCCTGGATGGGCAGCCACGGCGTGGGACCTCGCGGTGGGACCCGAGGGGGCGCTGCGGCCGGTCGAGGTCTCCTCCTACTACCCGTACTCCGGTGAGACGAGCCCGGCGGGGGCCGAGGCAGAACTGGTCGACGTCGGTTCGGGCACGTCGGCCGAGTTCTCGGCACACGATCTGCGGGGAAGGTGGGATGGTTCTGAAGTCACGGCTGTCGAAGGGGTCCCTTCGCGCCAGGATGCGCCTGTTGGCCGATCGCAGGCCGGCCTCCGTCGACAACTTGACGGCCGTACTGCCCGGTTCCACCGACGACGAGTACCTGTGGCTGCTGACTCACTCCGACGGCTGCAACGGCTGTGAGGAGAACGCAGAGATCGGTCTGGTGTCACTCGCTCGACGCATGGCGTCGCGACCGCGGGCGCAGCGCAACCGTTCTCCGGCGTTTCACCTGACCCTCCACATGACGCCGTACGTTTCCACCAACGGAACGCACTTCGAACAGGCTCGTCCCGAGATCTTCTCGAAGGTCGTCGGCCTGCTCCACGCCGAGCACCTCGGCCAGAGAGAATGGCGAGAGGATCCTGCCGCAGCGGCCTTCGGCCCAACCGGGCTGCCCGAATGCGCCTTGATGTGTCCCGAAACCCACGTCTGATCGAGGCTGTCACGACCGCGGTACGGGACCAGGGGCTCAAGCGTACGGCCGTCACCAGTACCACCTATTCCGTAGGTGCCGCCTACGACGCGATCCTGCCCACGGTCGGATTCATGACCTACCCCCATCAGATGCTCTCGTGGGGTATCCGGAAGAACGGACGCTTCTCCCAGCATCTGAACCGGGTCGACCCGGTTCGCATGTCGGAAGAGATCAAGATGCTTGCACGGGTTCTCGACGCCGTGGACTCCATGCCCACCGCGACGCTCGCCGCCGGCACGCAGCTGGCCGACTCACTGGACTGAACGCCCGCCGCCGCACCCCTCTGTGACAGGGGGTGCGGTGGCGTCTCCGGGCTTCTCCGGATCTGTGGGGCTTCTCCGGTCTCAGGTGCTGAAGACCACCGGCATGCTGGTCCAGCCGTTGCGGATGTGGTTCATGACCGGTGTGGGGTCGCCGGCGAGTGTCACGCCCGAGAAGCGGTCGAGGAGTGCGTCGAGCACGATCGGTGCCTGGGCGCGGACGAGGCGGGCTCCCATGCAGTGATGGATGCCGGCCCCGAACGCCAGGTGCCTGACGCTCTCGCCCCGGGTGACGTCGTACCGGTGGGCGTCGGGGAAGACGGACTCGTCCCGGTTGGCCGCCATGTACATCAGGTACACATGCTGCCCGGCGCGGATCGGGCGGCCGTCGATCTCGACGTCCTCCGTGGCGGTCCGCAGCATCGCACGCGCCGGTGTGACATAGCGCAGGGTCTCCTCGACCGCCGAGGGGATCAGCGAGCGGTCCCGGCGGAGCAGCTCCCACTGGTCGGGGTGGAGGGCCAGCTGGTGGACCAGGCCGGCGAGCAGGGACCGGGTCGTGTCGTTGCCGGCGGCGAGCATGGTCATGGCGAACATGACGACGTTGGCCTCGGAGACGTTCGTCCTGTCGAGTTCGGCGGTCAGCAGGACGGTGAGGAGGTCGCCGTCGCCGGGGTCGCGGCGCTTGGCCTCCAGGCTCTCCACGATGAACCGTTGCAGGCTCTGGAACTCGGCGGCCGCGGCCCGCAGTTCCTCGAACGTCACGTCGCCGGCGAGTTTCTCCAGCTCGTCGCTCCAGAACCGGACGCGGTCGAACTCCGTGTGGGGCAGTCCGATCATCCGGATCGCGGCGTTGATCGGCACCGGGCCGGCGTGGGACACCCAGTCGACCACGGTGTCCGGGGCTATCCCGGCGACCAGTTCACGGATGTCCGGCGTCAGCGCTTCCCGCAGCCGCCGTATCGCCTCCGCCGAGAACGCCGGTGCCATCACGCGGCGCAGCTCCGTGTGGCGCGGCAGGTCCGTCGTACCGACCTGCTCGCCGCCCTTGGGGAAGAAGCTGTCGGTGATCAGCTCGTCCCCGGCCTGCGCCTGGTACTTGACGTCGTTGAGGAAGAGGCCCTTGGAGCTGACGAAGGTCTCCGGCAGGCCGGCGATGGCCCGGATGTCGGCGTGCCGGGTCACCACGAAGGTGTCGAGAGGTTCGTAGTAGTGGAAGGACGCGTCCTCCTGCATCCGGGCGAAGGCCGGCCAGGGATCGTCGACGTAGAAGGCCGGGTCCTCGATCGGGACGGTGAGTGAGTTGTCGGTCATCGTCGCACTCCAACTCCAGTCAGCGGTGTCGCGTGGTCACAACGGGTCCGGGCACCCGGGCCAGGAGCCCAGGAACGTCCTCAGGCGTTCCAGCGACTCAGACCCGGGATCGGCGTTCACAAGGAAGTTCACGAGGAACTCGGGAACGGTGAGGTCGGGGAGCCGGAGCGCGCTCGTGAGCGAGTCCCACTCGCCGCGGTGCAGGCCGTCGTCGGTCTCCCCGCGTACGCCCACCCTGCGTACGACGTAGCCACGGGCGGCGTACTGGTGGGCGTCGATGACCGCGCAGCGCAGCAGTGTGCGGTGGGGCGTGGTGGGGAGGGAGAGCACTCCGTAGCCGGCGTCGGCGAGGACGTCCAGCACCTTCGGTGTGCCGACCAGCTCTGCCGCGACCACGGCGACCCGGCCGCCGCGGCCGTCCGGACCGGCGCCGTGCGCGATCCCAGGCGACGCGCTCATTCTGCCAACCCGCTCTCCAGGTCGCGCCGCAGCGAATCCGGTGTCGCGCCGGGCAGGTCCATTCCGACGCCGATCATGCGCGGTGGCCGCAGTCCGCGGGAGCGGATCTCGGCCTCCAGCTCCTCGATCCACACCCCGCGTCCGGGGACCACCGTCCACCCGTCGGACCGCCCCGGCTCGCCGCGCCAGCCCGGGGCGCTCGTGACCAGGCCGATCCCGCTGGAGGGACTGCCGTCGATTCCGATCACGACCACCTCGGTGTCGGCGGCCGACAGGTCCGCGGCCAGCTCGTCCACGACCGCCCGTGCGAGCTCGCGGCAGTGTTCCCGGTAGGTCGGGGTGTCGTACTGCTCCTTCGACTGCCACCAGCGGTCCGGCCCGGCGAAGGTGAATTCCGGGCAGGGCATCTGCACGATGCGATGGTCTCGCTGCCGGAGCAGGTCGATCACCGGCGAAACCACTCCGGGACAGAGCGCCCCGTCACTGACTTTCGCGTTCTGGTTCAGCAGGCAGTGGGACACCAACGCGATCGGCATGGCCCTTCTCTCCCTGGGTGCGCCTTGTCGGTCGTGGTGCGCGAGGGACGGTGTCCGCCGCTCAACGGCCCGGCGTCGGACGCCGGTTCAGCCGGACCGGGACCTCGATCGGTCCCTGCACTCCGGACGGCGGGCCCCAGCGCACGGGGCCCGTCGACTCCGGGGTACGGAATCGCGCCGCCAAGGCCCCCAGCACGGCCGCCAGTTGGCGCTCGGAGGCCGTGGCGCCTATGCAGTAGTGGAGGCCCGCGCCGAAGCTGAGGTGCGGGCGGGTCGGTTCGCGCGACGGGTGGTAGGCGTCGCCGTCGGGTTCGGCCTCGCGGTTGGCCTGCACCGCGCACAGGAGTACCGGCCGGCCGGGTTCCAGGGTGCGGTCGGCCAGTGTCAACGGCACTTCGGTGAAGCGGATCTGGACCGGCGCCGTCGGCATCCAGCGCAGCAGCTCCCGTACCGCCGACCTGGCGGTGCTCTCGTCGCCGGCCGCCGCCGACCAGGTCCGCGGATGGCCGGCGAGCGTGGCCACCAGCTGGCCGAGCGCGAGGCGGTACGGCTCGAACCCGATGAGGAGCGACATCCTGGAGCGCGTCCAGTCCGTGCGCTCGGCTGCCGTGACGCCCTCCCGGCGGGCCAGCCGGCCGAGGAAGTCCTGCACCTGCTCGACCGCCGACTTCGCCTGTGCGAGCGTCTGCGCCGGTGTCAGCCGGTGAATGAGCGCCAGGTCCCGCACCGGCTGTGCGATCTCGCGATACGTCGCCTTGTCGATGTCGAGCAGCCGTGCCGCCTGAGCGTGCACGACCGAGTCGGCGACGTCCGCCACGAACTCGCACTCGCCGTCGAGTTCGGCGGTGGCGGCGAGTGCCTCCGCGGCGGCGAAGGACGGGTCGAAGGCCGGGCCGCGGAGGAGGGGACGCATGCGCTGCCGCAGCACGTCGTGGTCCTCGGCCCGGGAGAAGATGAGCAGCGAGGCGAACCAGGCCCCGATCGCGTCGTCCGTCACCCCGGCGTACCGGAGCTGCCGCCAGGGGTCGTGCACCAGGGTCGGCTGCCGCAACAGCCGGCCGACCGTCGCGTGATCGCAGACGACGGGACCGTACATGCTGTCCAGGAACCGCCCCTCGGTGCGCGCCAGACGCAGACGGTGGTCGTCGAAACGGAAGGAGGGGGAGTCGACTTCGATGAACGAGCAGGGAGTTTCGTCTCTCTCTGCCACTTGCAATGCCATCTTGTGGCCTCACTCGTGCGGTGCCCGCATACGCGAGCCATTGTGCGCACGGCGTCCGGCCGTCAGCGACGTCCCCGAACAGGCGTCCCTCACCCCCGCGAGAAGGGGCACCGCCGGGCGCTCTCGGCGGGCCCGGGCGGGCTCCGCGCGCACCGTGCCGACGGCCTCCGCAAAGCCGATCGGTTCCGGATCCCCCACGGCGACTCACCGCCGTCTTGCGTTGATCGACCGATCCAACCTGGTCACAAGTCTAGGGACGTGCGATGCCCCGCGCGTAGTGTGAGACAGCATGGGGGAACTGCGTGCGGACTGGAGACTCAGGCTGCGACGCGAGGACGCGCACGGTCCCGTCTGCGGGGCCGGTGTACTCGTCGACCAGCACACGGCGCTGACCTGTGCACACGTGGTGCGCCACCCGGATGCCGTGATGTGGCTGGAGTTCGCCGAGAACAGCGCGCTGGAGCCGGTGGCCGCCCGGGTCATGGCAGGCGGCTGGCTCCCGGAGGGCGAACACGGCGAGGACGTCGCCGTGCTACGGCTGGACAGCCCGCGTCCGCAGGCCCGTCCCGCCCCGCTGGAAGCCGCGCTCAGGGCCGGTACGGAGGTGTACGCGACCGGGTACGCGGAGGGCTTCGACGACGGCATGAGCCTGTGGGGCCGCATCGGCGGCGCCAGCGGCGAGCGGGTGCAGCTCGACGCCGTCACCAAGGCGGAGGTGGTGCGCGCCGGATTCAGCGGCGCCGCCGTGTGCACCCAGCCGAGGGAGGGCCGTCCGGCCCGGGTGGTCGGCCTGGTCGTCAGCTGGCGCGGGGACATGGGAGAGCTGCTGCCCGAGGAGAACCGGCTCGCCTTCTCGTATCTGATCCCGGTCGACCGCATAGCCGAACTCTCGCCCCTCGTGAAGGAGTTGAGCAGTCCGGACGCCTGGGATCACGGCTTCGAGGAGCGGCTGGGCCGGTGGTACGACGATCCGGACGAGGACCCGGTGAAGATCACCGTGGTGTCCCCGGGCAGCGGCAAGGACCGCTCGCTGCGCCACCTGCTGCACCGTGCCGGCCTCGTCCATCGCGGCCGCGACAGCAGACCGCAGCTCGCCGACCACGCCCTGGGCCGGATCTCCTTCCCGGTCGGCGAGTACCTCGCGTACTGGGACTGGCTGCTCGGCACCGCGCGCCGGCCGACGGGCGTGGCCCCCGCACCCGTCCCCGCACCCGTCCGGCCTGTCACGGTGGTGGTCGACGGCCTCGACGAGGAGCCCCGGCCGGGCCCTCTGCTCGAACTGCTCGGCCGGTTACGTACGTTGGGCTTCCGGCTGCTGCTCGTCTTCCGCCACGAGGGCGGCACCGGCTGGAACACGGCCCGCGACGACCTGCTGCGGCCCGCGCTCCTCGACCACGCGGAGGCACTGCTCGGCCGGCTGGAACTGGCCGAGTTCGGCAACTCGATCCGCCGTGACGTCGTCGACAGCGCCTCCCTCGACTCCGTCACCGAGACCGCCGACCTGCGCCGGGCCGAACTCCACCGGATCGCCGCGTTACGGGACCCGCAGGAGCAGCTCACCCGGCTGCGCACACTGCTCAGAACCCTGCGCGCCGACCTGGACCGCCAGGGAGGCCGGTGATGCGGGGCGCCGCCCGGACCGAGCCGCGAGGGAGGGCGACGGGAGGATGACCGGCTGCCCGCACCGGAACTTCGACGGATCCCGCTGCCAGGGATCCGTACTGCCCACCGGCTGGTGCGACCAGTGCGGCCGCGCCGAACAGGGCCCCGCACTGCCCGCCCTGCCCGGGGACCCACGGGACCTCGGCCCCCGCGACCTCCTCGTGCTCCCCGACCGCGCTTCCCGCCCCGCCCAGGCGCGCCTGGTCCGTGCGAAGACGCCGCTGCGCGTCCGCATGGGCTGCTCGGCCGGCGACTGCGGCATCACCTTCGCCCCGCCCTACACCCAGGGCCCGGTGCCCATCACGGGGTACTGCCCGGCGTGCGGCGAGCGGTACTCGTACGAACCGGAGCTCACCGAGGGCGAGTTGCTGCGTGACCAGTACCGGATCATGGGGCCCATCGCGCACGGCGGCCAGGGCTGGGTCTACCTCGCCGAGGACACCCATCTCGGGGACGTCGTCGCCGTCAAGGGCCTGCTCAACCGGTACGAGCACGACGGGGCCCGGCTCGCCGACGTGGAGCGCCGCAACCTGGTCGCCATGCGCCACCCGCGGATCGTCCAGATCCGCGACTTCGTCGCCCGCGGCGACGGCACCGGGGAGATCACCGGCGGCTACATCGTCATGGACGACGTCGGAGACGGCACCCTGGAGAAGGTCGTCGAGGAGACCCGGCGCGGCGAGTCGGTCCTCGACATCGAACACGTGGCGGCGTACGGCTGCCAGATCCTCGAAGCCCTGGTGCATCTGCACGCCGGCGGCGAACGGGTCTTCGTCTATGGGGACATGAAGCCCTCGAACGTCGTGCACCACGGAGACGGCGTCAAGGTCATCGACCTCGGCGGGATGCGCGAGGAGGGCCAGAGCCGGCCGCCCGCCCATGTCACCGGCGACTACATGGCGCCCGAGACCGCGTTCTCCGGTCTGCCCACCGTCGCCCACGACCTGCACACCGTCGGCGTGACCCTGCGGGAACTCGCCCACTGGGCCGTCGACGAGGTGCCCGGCCTCGGCACCGGCTCCTTCTGGCAGGTCGTCGACCGCGCCGTGCGGACCGACCCCGGCCTGCGCTTCGCCGACGCCCGCGAGATGGCCGGCCAACTGCGGGGCGCGCTCAGGGAGATCCGGGCCCTGCGCGGCAAGAGCGACCCGCCCGAGCCCTCCGACTACTTCCGCCCGTCCCCGCAGCTGCTCGGCGCCCGGCTCGGCACGGTGCCGGGCATCGAGCACTGGCTGGAGCGGCCCCGCCGCGACCGGTACGAGCCGCCCGTGGCCCCCGCCCTCGACCTCGGCGCCCCCACCCCCACCGAGATCGCCGGCTGTCTGCCGGTGCCGCGGCGCTATCCGGGCGACCCGCAGACCGCACGGTTCGAGGTGAGCAGCGGTTACGACCCCGGGCTGCTCCTCGACCAGGAGGACGAGAAGCCGGCCTCGGTGGAGATCTGCCTGCACAACGTGCGTGTCCTGCTGGGCCGGAACACCACGGACGACCTGGAGCTGGCCCAGGTGGAGCTCGACACCGCCGACTCCATTCCCGGGCCGTCCGCGGTGCGCCGGTGGCGGCTGGAGTGGCACCGCGCGCTGCTCGCGCTGCGCCACGCCGGTCTGCACGACACCTCCCAGCAGGTCGCCGACGCCCAGGCCCACTTCCTGCGGGTCCACCTCGAACTGCCCGGCGAGTACGCCCCCAAGCTGGCCCTCGCCTACTGCGGGGAGCGGCTCGGCGACCACGGCACCGGGCCCACCGCCAGGGAGCTGTACGAGGCGGTGTTCGCCCGCAACCCCGCGCACGGCGGCGCCGCGCTGGGGCTGGCCCGGCTGGCGCTGCGCGCGGGCGACCGGCGGGCCGCCCTCGACGTGCTCGGCCGGGTGGGGCCCGGCACCCTGGACCACACCGTCGCCCGGATCGCCTCGCTGCGGATCCGCGCGGCGCGGCTGCCCGGTGACGTCGGTCCCTCGCCGAAGACCTTCGATCCGCTGCCGGCGCCCGCCGAGGTCGACGCGGCACTGGCCGAACTGCCCGGGCTGGTGGGCCGCGGACCGGGCGCCGGCGAGCCGAGCCTGTCCGAGGACGAGGCGCTGCGGCTCAGGACCGAGCTGCACGAATGGAAACTGGACGCGCTGCACCACCAGAGCGACCGGGCCGCCGCTCCGGGCGCGGGGGCCGGCCGGCTCGACGCCCGCCGGCTCAGACGCCTGACCCCGCCGGAGCGCGAGCAGCGCAGGCGGATGGAGTCGCTCTACCGGCAACTCGCCGCCCGGCACCGGGAGTCGGCCACCACCCACGAACACCTCGTGGACCTCCTGCACGCGGTACGACCGCAGACCCGAATCTGACCGAACGACACGACGACGACGACTCACGACACGACCGACCCGAAGGGCACCACGGAAGCGCACAGCACGACCGAACGGCACGACCGAATGGCACGGAACGGCACGCACGGCACGCACGGCACGCACGGCACGCACGGCGGAAACGCCCAGCACGACCGAACCGCACGGCACCACCGAACCGAACAGCACCACCGAACCGAACGGCACGACGCAACCCCACGGCACGACGCACCCGCGCAGCACCGGCCACGCGGTGCCCGCGGCGACGAAGGGAAGGAGCGGTGACGTAGGACATGAGCAGCCACACCCGGCCGTCGCAGCCGGGCATCCGGCTCCACGTCGACCTCGACGGCGAGCTGCGCCCGCACCGCAGCGCGAAGATCGAGGCCCATCTGCGGGTCGACGTGGCCGCCGACGGCGCCCCCACCGACCTGCCCGCGGTCGAACTCGCCGTGATCATCGCGGTGGACGTCGCCGAGCCCCACCGCACGGCCGTACGGCACGCCCTGCCGGCCGCGCTGCGCGCCCTGCCCGACCGGATCTCCTTCGCCGTGCTCGGCAGCGGCCCCGAGCCGGTCCGGTGCTATCCGCTCGGCGACGACGAGTGGGCCGTCGCCGACCAGAACCAGCGGCGCCGGGCCGCGTTCGCCACGGGCTCGCTGCCGCTGCACCGGGACGGGCCGCGCCCGGCCGGGTACGCCCCCTGGGCGGCCGGGGCGCGGGCCCTGCTCGCCGGCCGCCCGCTGTCCGTACGGCATCTGGTGCTGATCACCGACGGCAGCAGCGCCGCGGGCGAGACCCGCCTGGAGGAGGAACTGGACGCCTGCGCCGGGCAGTTCACCTGCGACGTGTTCGCGGTGGGCGCCGACTGGACCCCCGATCCGCTGCTGGCCCTCGCCGAACGGCTGCACGGCACCGCCCAGTTCGTGGACGAGGGTCTCGGCCGGGCGGTCACCGACGCCATCGCGCGGCTGCGCCGGGTGCGCACGTCCCAGCTGCCGATCGAGGTGACCCTGCGGCCCTCGGTGCGCCAGGTCTCGCTCAGCGAGAAGGCGCCCCGGCCGCACCGCCTCGTCGGGCTGCCGCAGTCCGGCCGGCCGCGCTGCTGGAGCTTCCCCACCCATCAGTGGGAGCAGGGCAGCCGTGACTATCTGCTCACCCTGGTCGCCAACGCCGACGACGACCCGCTGGAGACCGAGCTGCAGTTCGCCATGGTGTCCGTGAACGACGTCCACGCGCCGGTCGTCGCCCGCTGGCACCTCCGCGGGCAGTCCGCGCCGCCCACCCCGGCGGCGGGCGGCGGCAGCGTGCGCAGCCTGAACGCCACCGCCCGGATGCGCGGCGCGCTGCGCGAGGGGCTCACCGCGCTCCAGGAGTACCGGCCCGACACCGCCCGGGAGTGCCTGGCGCAGGCGGCCCAGCTGGCCGCGCGGTTCGGCACGGACTGGGTGCTGGACGAGATCCGTACGGTCGCCGATGTCGAGGACGCGGCCGCGGGACGGATCCGGCTGCGCGCCGTCGACGCCGGCACGCTCGGCCCGATGATCCTGCGGGCCGGCTCCCATCCGGGCGCGCCCATGGCCGGCGCCGTCGACGCGCCGCCGGGCCCGCGCTGCGGCACCTGCCGCAGCCGCGCCGGGAGCGAGGCCCGCTACTGCATCGTCTGCGGGGAGAAGCTGCGGTGACGACCGTACTTACGGCCTTCCTGCGGCGGTACTCCCCCGCCGCGTTCTGGCGCGGGCGGCTGCGCCACTGGCGGACCCGCCGGCTGCTGGAGACGCATCTGCTGGTGCTGTTCCTGTGTGCCGCCGTGGCCGCGACGGCCCTGTTCTTCTCCTACCGCGAGACCCAGCGCGGCGCCGCGGCCCTCGCCGCACGTGAGGCACCGGCCGTGCAGGGGCTCGCCGCCACCCGGCTGGCGGCGCTGCGGGCCGACCAGGAGGCCCACGCCCTGGTGACGACGCACCTCGTCGACGTGGCGGGCTCGGGCGAGACCTACCGGTCCCAGCTCTCCGCCGCCGACCAGGGCCTGTCCCGGATCGCCGACCGCACGGACCAGGACCTCGGCACGGTCAACGGCCTGCTCGCCACCTACGGCAACTCGCTCAACCTCGGCACGTCCATGTACCGCGACCAGCCGCTGATGCGGGAGCAGAAACTCGACGAGGCGCACTCGCTGCTCACCCGCAGCACGGTCGGGCTCGCGCCCCGGCTCGACGCACTGCAACGGGTCCAGCTGCGGCACGCCGAGGCCACCGCCACCATGGGGCAGTGGCAGCGGGCCGGCTGGTGGCTCGCTGAACTCGCCCTGACCGCGCTGGCGTTGACCCTGCTGTCGGCGCTGTTCGTGCTGCGCGACCGGTGCGGCCGCGACTGGAACCCGTATCTGCTCGCGGCCTTTGTCCTCACCGTGCTGCTCGCGGTGTTCCCGCTGCTGACGACGTCGGCCACCGAGGACCGCCTGGAGGGGGCGCTCGGGGATCTCGGACAGATCACCGAGGTGTCCCGGCACACCGGCCAGGGGCTGGCCGGGGCGCAGCAGAGCGTCGCGCAGAAATCGGAGGAGGTCCGGCAGGAACTCACCGACGGCGGCTGGACCGACCGGATGTACCTGGGCACGGTCGTCGGCGGCCTGCTGGTCGTCGTCCTGCCCGCGCTGGGCCTCGGGCTCCGCCTCGACAGCGACTACTGGAGGCGGCGGTGACGCGGCGGTTCAAGGTGCTGGTCGTGCTCGTGGTCCTGCTGCTGATCGCGGCCGGCGGGCTGGTCGCGGTCTGGGCGCAGCACGACGACCGGGAGCCGGTGACCATCCTGGGGACCTGGACCGGGGAGCAGGCGGAGCAGTTCGAGGCCGTGTTGCGGCAGTTCGGCATTCCCTTCCGCTACCAGGGCACCGCCGCCCAGCGCGAGGTACTGCTCTCCAAGGTGCAGTCGGGAGAGCCCCCGGACATCGTGATCATGCCGGGCATCGGCGAACTCGCCGAGTACGCCGACCAGAACCGCCTCAAACCGCTGAACGGGCTCTACGACCCGCAGCAGTACGGCGCGCCGTGGAACGCGACCGGCACCGCCTCCTCGTCCGTGTACTGGGTCCCGGTCAAGGCGGACCTGAAGAGCATCGTCTGGTACCGCCAGGGCGAGAAGCCCGCCGACTCGCCCGCGCCGCTGCGGAGTTGGTGTATCGGCATGGGGGACGACGGCGCCTCCGGCTGGCCCGGCACCGACTGGATCGAGGACCTCGTGCTGCAACGGGCGGGCCCGGCCGTCTACGAGAAGTGGGCGCTGGGCACCGGCGACACGCAGTGGTGGCGGAGCACCGCGGTGCGTTCCGCCTGGCAGGCCTGGGCCGGTCTGCTCGGGCAGGACCGGACGAGGGCGCGGCACGCCCTGCTCACCGACCACCGCGGCGCCCCGGACAGCGACGGGCTGCTGTTCGACGGCTGGGGCGGATGCGGTCTGGAGCACCAGGGGTCGTTCGCGCGTTCCTTCTACCGGACCGAGGCGCCGCACGCGGACCTGACGGACTCCGCTCCGCTGCTGCCCGGCGGCGGCAGGGTCCGGGCCCACGAGGTCACCGGGGACTTCGCCGCGCTGTTCAGCGACCGGCCCGGGGCCCGTGAGCTGGTCCGGCGGCTGGCTTCCAAGGACGGCCAGCAGGAGTGGGCCGACTCGGCGGACTTCTTCTCGGCGAACCGGCAGGTGACCCCTCAGGACCAACCGGTCAAACACAAGATCGCCGCGCGGCTCCGGGAGGGCCCGCGCTGCCTGGACGCCTCGGACGTCATGGCACCCGCCGTACGGGACGCCTTCTACGAGGCCGTCCTGCAGACCATCGCCAGGGTCGCGGCCGGCCAGGATCCCGCCGTCCCGGGCCTCCTGCGGGACGTCCAGCGGGTGCAGGACGCACAGGGCACCCCCAGCAGAGCCGCGCCGCGGACGGTGTGCAGTCCGCGGTGAACAACCGGCGGGCCGCCTAGCGCAGCGCTCCCCCGATCGCCGTGAGCCAGGCGTCGACCGGCCCGGCGGTCAGCAACCCGCTGCCCGCACCGGCGAGTTGGCCGGCGGCCGGGCGCAGCCGGTCCTGGCAGCGGCGCAGGGCCGGGCGGTCGCCGAGCTCCAGGGCGACGGCCGCCACGACACACCACAGCGCCTCCTGCACCAGGTCGGCGGGAGGCTCGGGCAGCCCGCGCAGCGCTTCGCGGGCCGTCCTCTCGTCGTCCGCGGCGAGGGCGAGCCCCGGGCGGATCCAGGGGAGATACGGCCCCCAGTCGGCGGCCGGGTCCAGGGCCGCGCGGATGCCGTACGGCCGCCCGGCCGACCGGAGACACAGGAGCGCGAGCGGGAGCAGCCCGGCGCGCACTCCGGGCATGCCCGGCCCGTCCAGCAGCCGGTCGACCTCCCGGTAGGCGGCCTCGGCGCGCTCCGGGTGTCCGGTCGCGGCCAGCCGCAGCGCCCGGTAGCCGTCCGTGAACACGCGGACCAGCGGCAGTTCGTGGCGGCCGGCCAGCCGGTCGGCCGCCTCGGCGTGCGCGTCGGCGGTGGCGAGGTCGGCGAGGCCCGCGCGGGCCTGTACCCGGATCAGATGGCCGAGCACCTCGTAGGTGACCAGGCCGTGCCGGGTGGCCAGGGCGATCAGTTCGGTGCCGAGGGCGTCGCGGCGCGGGGCGAGACCGGCCCGGGTGCAGGACTGCATGAAGACACCGTTGAGGGCGAAGGCGAGCAGCGCCGGATCGTCCAGGCGGCGGGCCAGGCGCTCCGCCTCGGCGGCGGCCTCGGCGGCACGGGCCGACCGGATGCCGCGTGACTCCAGGGCGACGGTGGCCAGCAGCCGGCAGCGGGCGGTGTCCTGGTCAGGGGTCGCGGGCAGCCGGGCCAGCGCGCGTTCGGCGGCCTCGACCACGCGCCGGGCGTCCGCCGGGTCGTCGGAGCGGGTCCAGATCGCCGGGACGTCGTAGGCGCCGATGACCCGTGCGGTCAGCTCCGGGTCGCCGGACTCCTCGGCCGCGGTGATCGCCGCGAGGCGGTGTTCGCGGGCGGCGGCCAGTCCGCCGGATCCGGTCACCGCGAGGGTGCGCAGCAGGCCGACGGTCGATTCGAGCCGGGCCCGGGCACCCGCGGCGACGGTACGGTCGTACGCCTCGGCCGCCCGGGACCACACCCGTGCCGCCGCGGCCTCCCGCTCCGCGTCCAGGGCGGGGTCCTGCGCGAGGATGCCGGCCTCCAGCCGCCGCAGCGCCGGGCCGGGGTCGAGCCCCAGCTGGTCGGCGAGGGTCGCGCGGGCCCGGCGCAGCACCGCGAGGGCGTCGCCCTGGCGGCCGGTCCGGTAGAGGGCGAGCGCCAGCAGCCGCCAGCCCTCCTCGCGCCACGGATGCCCGGTGAGGTGGGCGTCCAGATCGGGCACCGCCTCGGCCGCCCGGCCCCCGGCGAGCAGCGCCTCGGCCCGCTGCTCGACCGCCCGCAGCCGCAGCTCGGCCAGCCGGGCCCGCTCGCCCCCGCACCACTCCTCGTCGGCGAACTCGGCGTAGGCCGGCCCCCGCCACAGCTCCAGCGCCTCCCGGAGTCGCCGGGCGGCCTGGGCGGGCTCCTCCTGTACGGCGGTTTCCACGGCCGTCTCGAACCGCCAGGCGTCCACTGCTTCCGCGCGCAGCGCGTAGCCGGGGCCGTCGGTGACGAGCAGCCGGGCCGGGGTGCGGGGCGGGCGGTCGGGTTCGAGGGCACGGCGCAGGTCGTTGACGAAGGTGCGGACGGAGCCGACGGCGGTGGGCGGCGGCTCGTCCCAGAGGTCGGCGACCAGGCGGGCCACCGGCACGACCCTTCTGCGGGCCACGATCAGCCGGGCCAGTACGGCTCGGTGCCGGGGGCCCTTCAGAGCGAGCGGGCCACCGGCACACTCGGCCGTCACGGTTCCGAGCACCCCGAAGTCGACCTGGTCCATCCTCACCCGTCCCACGGTAGATCCCGGCCCACCACAGACCCACCGCACACCCGGTCCCGACCAACGGCAGGCCCCGCCACACGGCAGGCCCCGCCACACGGCAGGCCCCGCCACACGGCAGGCCCCGGCCCACGGCAGGCCCGAAGCTCGGTCCCGACCCACCGCAGAGCTCAACCCACCACAGACCCCGGCCCACCACCCGTGCTGATCGGCTGCTGATTCACGCGCGGGAGGGTCGGCTCATGAACATCCCCGGTTTCACAGCACACCGTGTCCCGGTCGCCGACGGCGTCTCCCTGCACGTGGCCGTCGGCGGCGCCGGCAGCCCGGTCGTCCTGCTGCACGGCTTCCCGCAGACCCATCTGATGTGGCGGCAGGTGGCCGCCGGCCTCGCCTCCGATCACACCGTGATCTGTCCCGACCTGCGCGGCTACGGCGCCAGCGACAAGCCGGCCGACGCGGACGGGCTGTCGTACGCGAAGCGGACCATGGCCGCCGACGTCGTGGCGCTGGCCCGGGCCCTCGGTCACGAGAGTTTCGCGCTGGCCGGGCACGACCGGGGCGCGCTGGTCGCCTTCCGGGCCGGCCTGGACCACCCGGACTCCGTCACGCACCTGGCGCTCCTCGACGTACTGCCCACCCTGGACATGTGGGAGGTCCTGCACGGCACCACCGCCGCCGTCGCCTTCCACCTCTACCTGATGGCCCAGCCCCCGGGCCTGCCCGAGCAGTTGATCGGTGCCGCCCCGGACCTCTTCTTCGGTCACTTCCTCGACCTGTGGACCCGCGACCCCTCGGCGATCCCCGCCGACGTCCGCGCCGCCTATCTCGCGGCCTGCCGGGCGGCAGTGCCCTCGATCGTGGCCGACTACCGGGCCTCGGCCGGTATCGACACCGAGCACGACCTGGCCGACCGGACCTCCGGGAACGCGCTGGGCATGCCGGTGACCGTGCTCCAGCAGGACTGGGGTGCCGCGCTCGGCTACGACGCGGCCGCGCTGTGGCGGGCCTGGGCACCGGACCTGGAGCACCGCACGGTGGACTGCGGGCACTTCATGGCGGAGGAGGCGCCGGACGAGGTCACGTCCGCGCTGCGGAAACTGCTGACCCGGTGATCCGCGTCCCGCACCACCCGGCGGCGGCCCGGCACCGCCGGGGTGCCGGGCCGCCAGGGGACGCTCCTCAGCCCTTTTTGAGGGTGACGTCCTGCTGCTGGACGGCGTGGAACGAGGGCAGCGGCAGGCCGCCCTGGGGGCGCAGCTCCATGATCGTGGCCTCGACACGGGCCGCACCGGTCTTCAGCTTCTCCGAGGTCACCTTGCCGGTGTTCTCCCAGTGGTGCTCGGCGCCGTCGCACACGGCCCGGGTGCCGCCGACGCCGTGGCGGTAGTTCGGCGATTCCTGGCTGACCGACGAGCTGACGAACACCGGGCCGATGGCACCGGTGCAGGTGTAGGTGCCGGAGAGGGTGACCGTGCCGTCGTCGGCGAGACGGCCGGTGGGATCGACGGTCACAGACTCTGAGGGGGCGGCGGGGGCGGCGGTCGCGGGGGCGACGGCGGCGCAGAGCAGGGCTGCGGAGCCGAGGGTCGCGGCGAGAGCGGGGCGTAGGGGCATGACATCCTTCCCAGGTCGTGGGGTGGGGCATGCCCTGGATACCGGGCGCCCGGCCCGGGAGGCGTGACCGTCACCCCTTCGGTGGCGCGTCCCACCACGCCGAAGGCGCCGATCTCGTCGCGGACGTGCGGCGGTCGTCGTGGGAGCGTCCGGGAGTTGTCCGTGTGTTGTCACAGGTCGCGGCAGGAGGTTCCGCGGCGTTCACGACAGGAGCATGGTCTGGTCATGCCGGTCGGCGACCGAGCCGGAGGCAGACCCGTGGAGGTGCGCCATGTGTTCCCACCAGCTCCCGAGCGCGACGGCCGACCGCGGCCTCCCGCACATCATCGCCGCCCACCCCGAGCAGGGCTGGACCCTGCTGTGCGACGGGGCGATCGTCTTCGACGACACGGGCGAGCTGCGCCCCGACGGCAGTGTGACCGAGCCGCACCGCGGCCCGGCCGGGCGGCTCGCCGTCGCCGCCTGACCCGGCGCGGGCGGGGCCCGCATCGCTCATCGGCGGCGCCGCGCAGGCCCGTCGGCCCCCTCCCCCGGCACCTTCGACGCGCCCCCCCCGGAACCCTGACTCACATTCAGGCGCGTACCTGAGGTGACCAGCAGCGATGCCGGGGACCTAAAATGATCAACGTGTCCGAGCAACACGCCCCGAGGTCCCTCATCGTCACGCTCTACGGCGCGTACGGCCGCTTCCTGCCCGGCCCGGTGCCCGTCGCCGAGCTGATCCGGCTGCTGGCCGCCGTCGGCGTGGACGCGCCCTCCGTACGGTCGTCGGTGTCCCGGCTGAAACGCCGCGGCCTGCTGGCCCCGGCCCGCACCGCACAGGGCGCCGCCGGATACGAACTCTCCGCCGAGGCACGCCAGTTGCTGGAGGACGGCGACCGCCGGGTGTACGCGGCGGCGCCGCCGGAGGACGCGGGCTGGGTGCTCGCGGTGTTCTCGGTGCCCGAGTCGGAACGGCAGAAGCGGCATGTGCTGCGTTCCCGGCTCGCCGGACTCGGCTTCGGCACGGCCGCCCCCGGGGTGTGGATCGCCCCGGCCCGGCTGTTCGAGGAGACCCGGCACACCCTGCACCGGCTCGACCTCGATCCGTACGTGGACTTCTTCCGCGGCGACCATCTCGGGTTCGCACCCACCACCGAGGCGGTCGCCCGTTGGTGGGATCTGACAGCGATCGCCAAGGCGCACGAGCAGTTCCTCGACGACCACGAGCCGGTGCTGCGCGCCTGGGAGCACCGGGCGGACACCCCGCCCGAGGACGCCTACCACGACTATCTGCTCGCCCTGGACTCCTGGCGCCATCTGCCGTACACCGACCCCGGACTGCCGACGGGCCTGCTGCCCGCCGACTGGCCGGGCACCCGTTCGGCCGCCGTCTTCCGGGCGTTGCACGAGCGGCTGCGCGACCCGGGCGGTACCTTCGCCGGCCTGTGAACGGATCGGTGAGCAGACCGCCGATTGTGAAATGTTCATTGCACGGCCCCGTGACCTCTTGCGTACCACGAGTCACTCAGCTAAACCTCAGCTTCCTTAACCACTCCTCTCAGACTTCTTACCTACTCTTCGACGGGTCGTACGCGAGTTTGAGTAGGTAGGGAAGAGGTCTGTTGCGCATGACCACCACGCCAAGGGCTCAGGGGGCCACGGTCTGGCTGACGGGGCTGCCGAGCGCGGGCAAGACGACGATCGCCCGGCTCCTGGGCGACCGGCTCAAGGCCCAGGGACACCGCGTGGAGGTCCTCGACGGCGACGAGATACGCCGCTTCCTCTCGGCCGGCCTCGGCTTCTCCCGGGCGGACCGCAACACCAACGTGCAGCGCATCGGGCTGGTCTCCGAGGTGCTAGCGCGCAACGGCGTGCTCTCCGTCGTCCCGGTCATCGCCCCCTACGCCGACAGCCGCGAGGCGGTCCGCAACCGGCACGAGAAGAGCGGCACGCCGTACCTGGAGGTGCACGTCGCGACCCCGGTCGAGGTGTGCAGCGAACGGGACGTGAAGGGCCTGTACGCCAGGCAGGCCGCGGGCGAGCTGACCGGGCTGACCGGTGTCGACGACCCGTACGAGCCGCCCGCCGACCCGGCGCTGGTGCTGCACACCCAGGACCAGACCCCGCAGGAATCGGCGGACGCGGTGCACGCGCTGCTGAGGGAGCGAGGGCTGGCATGAGCACCTTCACCCTGTCCCACCTGGACGCGCTGGAGTCCGAGGCGGTCCACATCTTCCGTGAGGTGGCGGGAGAGTTCGAGCGGCCGGTGATCCTGTTCTCCGGCGGCAAGGACTCCATCGTCATGCTGCATCTGGCGCTGAAGGCGTTCGCCCCGGCGGCGATCCCGTTCTCGCTGCTGCACGTCGACACCGGGCACAACTTCCCCGAGGTTCTCGAGTACCGGGACCGTACGGTCGAGCAGCACGGGCTGCGGCTGCACGTGGCCTCCGTGCAGGACTACATCGACCGGGGTGTGCTGCGCGAGCGGCCCGACGGGACCCGCAATCCGCTCCAGACGGTGCCGCTGACGGAGAAGATCCAGAGCGAGCGTTTCGACGCCGTGTTCGGCGGCGGCCGGCGGGACGAGGAGAAGGCCCGCGCCAAGGAGCGGGTCTTCTCGCTGCGGGACGAGTTCTCCCAGTGGGACCCGCGCCGCCAGCGCCCCGAACTGTGGAACCTCTACAACGGACGGCACGCCCCCGGCGAACACGTCCGGGTCTTCCCGCTCTCCAACTGGACCGAGCTGGACGTCTGGCAGTACATCGCCCGCGAGGAGATCGAGCTGCCGGACATCTACTTCGCCCACCACCGCGAGGTGTTCCGGCGGGGCGGGATGTGGCTGACGGCGGGTGAGTGGGGCGGCCCGAAGGACGGCGAGACCGTCGAGAAGCGGCAGGTGCGCTACCGGACCGTCGGTGACATGTCCTGCACGGGCGCGGTGGACTCCGACGCCGACGGCATCGAGAAGGTGATCGCGGAGATCGCCGCCTCCCGGCTCACCGAGCGCGGCGCCACCCGCGCCGACGACAAGCTCTCCGAGGCCGCGATGGAAGACCGCAAGCGCGAGGGGTACTTCTAGGCATGACCAGCACGAACACGATCGCCGGCACGGCCGGCCCGACCATCGACACCCTGCGTTTCGCGACCGCCGGCTCGGTCGACGACGGCAAGTCCACCCTCGTCGGACGGCTGCTGCACGACTCCAAGTCGGTCCTCACCGACCAGCTGGAGGCCGTGGAGCAGGCCTCCCTCAGCCGCGGCAAGGACGCCCCCGACCTGGCCCTGCTCACCGACGGGCTGCGGGCCGAGCGCGAGCAGGGCATCACCATCGACGTGGCCTACCGCTACTTCGCCACCCCGAAGCGCCGGTTCATCCTGGCCGACACCCCGGGGCATGTGCAGTACACCCGGAACATGGTCACCGGCGCCTCCACCGCCGAGCTGGCGATCATCCTGGTCGACGCCCGCAACGGAGTCCTCGAGCAGACCCGACGGCACGCGGCCGTGGCCGCCCTGCTCCGGGTCCCGCACGTCGTCCTCGCGGTCAACAAGATGGACCTGGTCGGCTACGAGCGGGCCGGGTTCGAGCGGATCGTCGCCGACTTCACCGCAGGGACCGCCGAGCTGGGCCTTCCGGAGGTCACCGCGATCCCGGTCTCCGCGCTGGTCGGCGACAACGTCGTCGACCGGTCCGCGGCCATGGACTGGTACGGCGGCCCGGCCCTGCTGGAGTTCCTGGAGAGCGTCCCGGTCGCCGCGGACGCGGCCGACGCCCCGGCCCGTTTCCCGGTCCAGTATGTGATCCGGCACGGTGACGTCCGTCACTACGCGGGCCAGCTGGTCTCCGGTTCGCTGCGGGTCGGCGACCGGGTCACCGTCCACCCGTCCGGGGAGACCTCCGAGATCGCCGCGATCGACGCGCTCGGTACCGCGGTCGAGACCGCGCACGCCCCGCAGTCCGTCGGGGTGCGCCTGGCCGACCAGCGGGACGTGTCCCGCGGCGACCTGATCACCGCCGGGCCGGAGGCGCCCGTGCTCACCCGGGACGTCACGGCGGCCGTGTGCCATCTGGCCGACCGGCCGCTCAGGGTCGGCGACCGGGTGCTGCTCAAGCACACCACCCGGACCGTCAAGGCGATCGTCCGGGAGCTGGCGGGCGCGCCCGAGCTCACCGCCAACGACCTGGGCCGGATCACCCTGCGCAGCGCCGAGCCGCTGCCGCTGGACGCCTACGCGGTCTCCCGGCGCACCGGCGCGTTCATCCTGATCGATCCGGCGGACGGCGCGACGCTGACCGCGGGGATGGTCGACTTCGCCTGATCCCCTCTTCGGTCGCAGAGCCCCCGGCGGGTGCCGGGGGCTCTGCGCGTTCGGGACGGTCACAAGGTCACGGCGCGTCAATAAGGCGGTAACAGAGCGGGCGGCCGTGAAAGACGGCCCGCCGGCCGGGGTAAGCAGCCTGTTGTCGGGCCGATGGTCCGGTCCGGGGCCCGCCGACAGGCGCCGGAACGGGACCCGTACCATTCCTACAGTTGAAAGCAGGACAAGCAGTGATCGCCTGCTCCATGAACGGAATCGCCGTGTACGAACCACCTTCCGCCGCCGCCTCCTGGCGCATCGCGCTGCCGCACACCGTCGCGGCCGTGCCGGTCGCCCGTGCCCTGGTGCGTTCGGCGATGGAGGAGGCGGGCCACGCGGCCGACCCCGACACCGCCGAGCTGCTCACCGCGGAACTGGTCGCCAACGCCGTCGAGCACACCGCCGGCAAGGGGCCGATAGAGCTGGTCGTCGAGCTGATGCCGGGCGGCTGCAAGGTCGAGGTGCACGACCCGGACCCGGCGCCGCCCGGCCACCTCACCCGTCCGGTGATCGAGGAGCCCGACCCCATGGACGAGGGCGGGCGCGGTCTGCTGCTGATCCGCGCCCTCAGCGCGTCCTGCGGGCACCGCCCCACCGAGTCCGGCAAGGCGGTGTGGTTCAGGCTTCCTGCAGTACCGCGTCAGTGGCGTCCGGCGTGATCGCCTCGGCGCGCGCCAGCGTGGAGCGCCGGCGCCCGTAGCCGACGTAGACCAGCAGGCCCACGGCCAGGAAGACGGCGAACTGGATCCAGGTCGTCCACCCGGTCTCGTACATCAGATACAGGCAGAAACCGACGCCCAGCAGCGGCGCGACCGGGTAGAGCGGCACCCGGAAGGTGCGGGCGAGGGCCGGTTCGCGGCGGCGCAGGGCGATCACCGCGATGTTCACCACGGCCATGATCGCGAGGGTGCCGATGGTGCACAGGTTCATCACCGCGTCCAGCGAGGCGAAGGCCGCCGGCAGCGCGAAGACCCCCGCGACGATCAGGGTGCCCGCGACCGGGGTGGCGGTCTTCGGGGAGACCTTCTCGAAGACGCGCGGGATCAGCCCGTCCCGGGACATGGACATCAGGATGCGGGTCTGGCCGTACATCACCGCGAGGACGACGGAGGCGATGGCGACGACCGCGCCGAAGGCGATCACCCCGCCGCCGATCGTGGACCCGGTGACCTGGTTGACCACGTAGGAGAGGGCGGCGGGGCGCCCTGCCACCTGGTCGCCGCCGATGGCGCCGGTCGCGGCAAGGGCGACCGCGCAATACAGCAGCGTGACCACGCCCATGCAGACGAGGATCGCGACCGGGATGTCCCGGCGCGGGTTCTTGGCCTCCTCGCCGGCCGTGGTGATCGCGTCGAAGCCGATGTAGGAGAAGAACGCGGCGGTGGTGCCCGCGCCGATGCCGCCGAGCCCGGCCGGGGAGAACGGCACCAGGTTGCCGTCCTTGAAGGCGCTGAAGCCGATCACGCAGAAGGCGATCAGGATGACGAGCTTCACGGCCGCCATCGCGGCGGTCGCCCGGGCGCTCTCCCGGACCCCGCGCACCAGCAGTACGGCGGCCATCGCGATGACGATCACGGCGGGGAGGTTCACGACCCCGCCGTCACCGGGGCCCGCGGACAGGGCGTGCGGGAGCTGGAGGCCGGTGAGGCTGTGCAGCAGTTCGTTGACGTACTGGCTCCAGCCGACGGCGACGGCCGAGATCGAGATGCCGTATTCGAGGAGCAGGCACCAGCCGACCAGGAAGGCCGTGGACTCGCCGAGCCCGGCGTAGGCGAAGGAGTACGACGATCCGGAGACCGGGATCGCGCCGCCCAGCTCGGCGAAGGAGAGGGCGGTGAAGACGCAGGTGACCGCGGCGAGGACGAACGAGATCACGACGGCCGGGCCGGCCTGGGCGACCGAGTCGGAGAGGCCGACGAAGATGCCGGTGCCGACGATCGCGCCGATGCCGAAGCAGATCAGCTGGAAGAGGCCCATGGTGCGGCGGAGGCCGTGACCCGCGCGGTCGGCGCCGGATTCGGCGACCAGCAGGTGCGGGGACTTGATGCGGGGCATGCGGGTGGTGCTCGTTTCTGGTGGTGCGGGTGCGATCCGGGTCGGTCGCCGTGGCGGCCGCGGCAGGGGTGGGCCGGGCCGCCGGAAAGAATAAGGCCTGGTGAGGCCTGTGCGTTACGGCGGCGGTCAGCCGAGCGTGGCCACCAGTACCGCCTTGATGGTGTGCATCCGGTTCTCGGCCTCGTCGAAGACGACCGAGTGCTCGGACTCGAACACCTCGTCGGTGACCTCCAGCTCGGTCAGTCCGTGGCGCTCGTAGATCTCCCGGCCGACGTCGGTGCCCAGGTCGTGGAAGGCCGGGAGGCAGTGCAGGAACTTGACGTCGGCGTTGCCGCTGGCGCGCAGCACGTCCATGGTCACGGCGTAGGGGCCGAGCAGCGCGATCCGCTCGTCCCAGACCTCCTTGGGCTCGCCCATCGACACCCATACGTCGGTGGCGACGAAGTCGGCGCCCCGCACGCCCTCCTTCACGTCCTCGGTGAGCGAGATCCGGGCGCCGGACGCGTCGGCGAGCCGCTGGGCCAGCTCGACGATCGTGTCGTCCGGCCACAGCAGCCGGGGCGCCACGATCCGCACGTCCATGCCGAGCAGGGCGCCGGTGACGAGGTAGGAGTTGCCCATGTTGTAGCGGGCGTCGCCGAGGTAGGCGAAGGCCATGCCGGTGAGCGGCTTGTCGCTGTGCTCGGTCATGGTGAGCACGTCGGCGAGCATCTGGGTGGGGTGCCACTCGTCGGTGAGACCGTTGTAGACGGGCACTCCGGCGAACGCGGCCAGCTCCTCGACCACGCCCTGGCTGTGCCCGCGGTACTCGATCGCGTCGAACATCCGGCCGAGCACCCGGGCGGTGTCCTTCACCGACTCCTTGTGCCCGATCTGCGAGCCCGCCGGGTCCAGGTACGTGGTGTGCGCGCCCTGGTCGGCGGCGGCGACCTCGAAGGCGCAGCGGGTGCGGGTGGAGGTCTTCTCGAAGACCAGCGCGATGTTCCTGCCGCGCAGGTACTGCGTCTCGGCCCCGGCCTTCTTGGCCGCCTTCAGCTCGGCGGCCAGCTCGACCAGCCCGCGGAACTCCTCCTGGGCGAAGTCCAGCTCCTTGAGGAAGTGGCGGCCGGCGAGGGCGGTCGGGACTGTCGCCATGGGGGCGCTCCAGCAGTAGAGATCGACGCGGGACTTTTGGAAGTCTATACGATGTTTCACATTTCTATACAGGCACCTCCGGCCTTTACGGCCTCGGTCCTCCACGGCTCCGTTCTCATACGGCGTCCCGCTCCACCGGGCAGCTCATACAGCGCGGACCGCCCCGCCCCCGGCCCAGCTCGCTGCCCGGGATCTCGATCACCTCGATGCCCTGTTTGCGCAGATGGGTGTTGGTGGTGGAGTTGCGCTCGTAGGCGACGACGACACCGGGTTCGACGGCGAGGACGTTGCAGCCGTCGTCCCACTGCTCGCGCTCGGCCGCGTGCACGTCCTGGGTGGCGGTGAGGACCCGGACCTCGCTGAGACCGAGGGCGGCGGCGATCGCGCGGTGCATGTGCTCCGGCGGATGGTCGGTGACCTTGAGCTCCTTCTCGCCGCTGCCCGGTTCGATGGTGTACGAGCGGAGCATGCCGAGCCCGGCGTACTGGGTGAAGGTGTCGCCGTCGACCATCGTCATCACGGTGTCGAGGTGCATGAAGGCGCGCCGCTTCGGCATGTCCAGGGCCACGATCGTCTGCGCCGAGCCCGCCTCGAACAGCTTGTGCGCGAGCATCTCCACGGCCTGCGGGGTGGTGCGCTCGCTCATCCCGATCAGGACCGCGCCGCTGCCGATCACCAGGACGTCGCCGCCCTCGATGGTCGAGGGGTAGGCGGCCTGCCCCTCCGACCAGACGTGGAACGTTTCGCCACGGAAGAGCGGGTGGTGCCGGTAGATCGCCTCGAAGTGCACGGTCTCGCGCTGCCGGGCCGGCCAGCGCATGGCGTTGATGGAGACGCCGTCGTAGACCCAGGCGGAGGTGTCGCGGGTGAAGAGGTGGTTGGGGAGCGGTTCGAGGAGGAAGTCGTCGAGGTCCATGACGTGGAAGCGGACCGAGGTGGGCTCCGCGTGCCCGTCCAGGAACTCCCGCTTGGTCATGCCGCCGACCAGCGCCTCGGCCAGCTGGGGCGCGGGCAGGTCCTCGAAGGCGGCGCGCAGATGGTCGGTGGCGAGCGGACCGTACTCCTTCTCGTCGAAGACCCGGTCCAGGACGAGGGTGCGAGCCGCCGGGATCGCCAGCGTCTCGGTGAGCAGGTCGCCGAAGAGATGGACGGCGACCCCGCGGTCCCGGAGCACGTCCGCGAAACCGTCGTGTTCGGCCCTGGCCCGGCGCACCCAGAGGAGGTCGTCGAAGAGAAGGGCGTCCTTGTTGCTGGGGGTGAGCCTTTTGAGCTCCAGATCCGGCCGGTGCAGGATGACGCGGCGCAGCCGCCCGGCTTCGGAGTCGACTTGGAATCCCATGACTCCATCCTGACCATCGCGGACCGGGTTCACCCCCAGGTCGACCGTTTCTTGTTCTCGTCCTCTTGACGACAAGCGCGACGGACGCGATTATTGTCATGCTGACTCTAAATCACGAGGGGGACTTCATGGCCGACATCACCCGGCGGCTGGGCCGGCGCCATCTGCGCGGAGCCCCGACGGCGCACATCAGACATCACCGGGGCGGCAAGCTGCTCCACGACGGGCCGGGCATCAGCTTCTGGTTCCGCGCGCTCACCGCGGCGATCTCCGAGATACCGGTCGACGACCGCGAACTGACGATGACCTTCCACGCCCGTACGGCCGACTTCCAGGACGTGGCGGTGCAGGCGACCGTCACCTACCGCATCGGCGACCCGGCGCTGGCGGCCGCCCGCCTCGACTTCTCGATCGACCCCGACACCGGCGTCTGGCGCGGCACCCCGCTGGAGCAGCTGGGCACCCTGCTCACGGAGACGTCCCAGCAGCACGCGCTGGCCGTGCTGGCCCGCACCCCGCTGGCCGAGGCGCTGGTCGACGGGGTGACGGCGGTCCGGGAGCGGATCGCCGAGGGGCTCGGCGCGGAACCCCGGCTGCCGGCCACCGGGATCGAGGTGGTGGCCGTGCGGGTGATGGCGCTGCGGCCGGAACCGGAGGTGGAGCGGGCGCTGCGCACCCCGGCCCGCGAGCAGATCCAGCAGGAGGCCGACCGGGCCACCTACGAACGGCGGGCGGTGGCCGTCGAGCGGGAGCGGGCGATCGCCGAGAACGAGCTGGCCAGCCAGATCGAACTGGCCCGCCGCGAGGAGCAGTTGGTCGAGCAGCGGGGCACCAACACGCGGCGCGAGGCGGAGGAGCACGCGGCGGCCGACGCGGTGCGCGCGGAGGCGGAGGCCGCGAGGTCGGTGAAGCTGGCGGAGGCCGAGGCGGCGCGCACGGTACGGCTCGCGGAGGCGGAGGCGGCCCGGTCCGTGAAGCTGGGCGAGGCCGAGGCGGCCCGGGCGGTCACGCTCGCGCGGGCCGAGGCCGAGGGGGCCCGGGAGACCGGTGAGGCCCGGGCCGCGGCACAGGCGGCCTGGCTGCGGGTGCACGGCGAGGTGGACGTGGCCACGCTGCACGCCCTCACCGGCACACGGCTCGCCGAGAACCTGCCGCGCATCGACAGCGTGACCGTGTCGCCGGACGTGCTGACGGGGTTGCTGGCGAAGCTGGGCTCGGCGGAGGGGGCGTGAACACGGCCCGCAGGTCCCCGGCAGGGGACGGCACGGAGGGCGGAGCCGCCCAGCGGGCCGCGGAGTCGGCGGCACTGCGGCCGGCCGCCTCGCCGAAGCCCGCCGCCCGGCCCGGCCGAACCCCCGTCGGAATAGGCACCGGAAGCACGACCGCCCGCCGGACCGCGGAACCAGCCGCACCCCGGCCCGCCGTCCCGCCGAGGCCCGCCCCCCGGCCCGGCCGAACCCCGGAGGCGGCGTCATGAGCCTCGCGCCCCGTGTGGTCCTCGTCCACCGCACCTCCGAGTACGACGAGTTGGTGGCCCACCACGGCACCCACGGGCAGGCCGCCTTCTTCCTCTCCTCCCGGGGGCGGGACATCGAGGAGGTCGCCGAGCGGCACCGCCGGACCGGTCGGGCGCTGGCCGAGGTGGCCTCGGCGATTCCGCTGACCTGGCGGCAGGCCCGGGTCGAGCGGGCCGACCTGGACCGTTTCCTGTTCGGGCCCGAGGACGTGGTCCTGGTGGTCGGCCAGGACGGGCTGGTGGCGAACGTGGCCAAGTACCTGGACGGCCAGCCGGTGATCGGCATCGACACCGACCCCGGCCGCAACCCCGGTGTGCTGGTACGGCACCGGCCGGAGCACGCGGCCCTCCTGCTGGCCTCGTTCGAGGCCTCGCGCGCCGACGAGCTGACCATGGTCGAGGCGGTGGCCGACGACACCCAGCGGCTCGTGGCGCTCAACGAGATCTATCTCGGAACCGCCGGTCACCAGACCGCCCGATACCGCCTGGGCCTCGAGGACGACGGGGGTGTCGTCGAGGCCCAGGCTTCCTCCGGGGTGCTGGTGGGCACCGGCACGGGGGCCACCGGCTGGCTGCGCTCGCTGTGGCAGGAGCGCGGCACCCGGCTGACGCTGCCCTCCCCCACCGAGGACCGCCTGCTGTGGTTCGTCCGGGAGGCCTGGCCCTCGCCGGCGACCGGGACCTCCCTGGTCGCCGGCGACCTGACCGCCTCCGCGTCCCTGACGCTCACGGTCGAGTCGGACCGTCTGATCGCCTTCGGCGACGGCATCGAGACCGACGCCCTGGAGCTCACCTGGGGGCAGACGGTCCGGGTCGGGGCGTGCGATCGACGGCTGCGGCTGGTGCGCTGACGGTCAACGGCTCGGCAACGGCTTGAGCAGTTCTGGGCGGGCCAGCATCCGACGAGCGACGCGACCGGGTTCGAGGGCGGCGCGGGCCACGATCCAGCCGGAGAGGGCATGGGGTTCAGCCGGATCGGCGGCCAGAGCGTCGGTGTACCGGGCCAGAGCGGCCGCCGGATCACCGGCGGCGAGATACTCGTCGGCCGTGTGCGGAGCAGCGGGGCTGGTGGCAAAGGCGTGGGTGCGTATGTCCGGCCAGGGGGTGCGGTCGGGGCGAACGCTCGCAGGGCCGGACGGGTGCGCCAAGTGGGCGTCCGGGAGGATGTTGCGCAGCCGCCACTCGGTGCGATGCAACACGGCGACCGTGCGCGCCCGGCTCAGGGCAGCCTTCGGGACGGGCTCGCGCAGCCAGCCGTCGAGGGTACGGGTCAGGCCGGTCACCAACGCCCGGCCCTGCTCCGTCAGGCGTCCGCCGACCAGCAGGGTGCGCACCGCGAGCCGGCTCTGCAGACGCCGCAGCGCAAAGTGGTAGCCGGCTTGATCCGCCGCTCCGGCGTGCGGGGCCTCGGCAAGCCGGTCCCGCCAGAAGCCCGCGACGCCGGTGAAGGCATAGGAGCCGTGCAGCAAGCCGGTGAGATGGCGCGGGTCGGTGCGCCAGGGAGCGTAGTAACGCTCGGCACGATCGTCGTCCAGCAGCGGGAACAGGTGCAGGAGGGCGGCCAATTTGCTGTGCTGAAGCTCGTGCACCAGAGTTTCGGCGAGAGCGAGCGGTGAGGCCGGGCGGACGACGAGCATGCCCCCGAAGGAGTCGCCGCTGGAGGCCGAGACCTGGACGAACGGCGGCGGGGGCGGGCTCACCGAGGTACGTCCGAAGGGCACGATGGACCGGATCATGGCAGGGTCGACCCGCCCGGGCCCCGGAACGCCCGGCCACGCGAGTATGCGTGCGGCCTCGCCGACCAACCGCTGCCACTCCTGTGCCTCGTCCTCGTCCAGTCGGGAGGGCGGCTGGTGGTCGTCGAGATCGCGGTAGGGATCGAGGTCCTCCAGTACTACGGTGACCGAAGTCGAGTCCTCGGGGCCGGCGAGGCTGAGGGTGCGCAGCGGGAGCCAGCCACTGGGGTCCCGCCGCACCGCGGTTCGGCCTGCGCTCACCCGTTTTCCCAGGGCCACGGTGCTCGGGCGACAGGTCACACGCACCGTACCGGTCGCGGCGCCCGGCCCGGTGACGGTCAGTTCTCCAGCGGCCGTCGTGGCCCGTCCGACCGCCAGTCCCCCCTTCGCTCCGTCAAGCTGGAGCATGCCGAGTCCGGGCAGTGGCAGTCGCCCGCTGGTGAGCAGAACGTCGAGAGCCGTCTCCATGCCGACGTACAGGGAAGCCGACAGGGCCAGCGCGCAGAGGTGGCCGGCCTCCGCCCACAACGGCGGCCCTGTGGCCGTACCGTGCATCCGCCGCAGCATGTGGGAGATCCAGCCACCCGTTGCCGGAGCCAGCAGTAGGCGTTCGACGGGCTCGGGCGACTTCTCCGCCGCTCTCTTGAGCACGCGCCAGGCCTCGGCGGCCGGGGTGAGCGGAGTGGACAGCACGTCGAGGTGGTCAAGAAGGGTGCGCAGGAGCAGCAACCGGCGTGCGCGTTCTCCTCGTTCGAGGAACGCGACGGCCTCGGCCGAGCCGCCTCCGCCGGCCAGTTCCGTGAAGAGCCGTTCCGGCATTCGGAGGAGAGCGTGGTGCTGCTCGGTCATCGTCGCAGACCTCCGGTCGAGTGGGCGGGCGTGCTGGGACCCGGATACGTGCGGCCGGCGCACCGGTGCACTGTCATCAGGACGGTCGAGGCTACTCGGCTCGGGCTCCGCCGTTCCCTCCTTCGCCGTTCCTCATGCTGCTGCGGGCGCGCAGCACCTCGGCCAGCAGGCGAGCGGTGGGGGGCAGGCAAGGGAGACCGTCCACGGCGCTCAGGGGCAGCGCCGCGAGGTCCGCGAGATCGGATTCCCAGACCCCTACTCCCCCGCCGGCGGAAACCTGTGCGGGTGGGGCGACTCCGGTGCGGTGCGGAGCGAGCGGCCGGTCCAAGATGCTCCCCCTTCTAGCACGGAGGCACGCGATGCCCCGTGTCCTTTCCATCATGGCCATTACTACCCGGGGCGAAAACCGTACGATCACGCCACCGATCACTTCTGCCTGCGCGGACCGGCCGAGGTGGTCACCAACTCGCCCAGAGCCGCAGCGAGTTCGACCTTCAGCTCCGGATCGTCGTCCACCGAGACCACGGCCTCGTACAGGTCCCACAGGGACTCCGGGTGCCGCCGGGCCAGCCCGTCGAGGATGTTGACGACATCGGTGCGCGCCTTGCTGTGGCGGCGCAGCACGGCCGTGACTTGTGGGTTCAGCGCGTCGACGACCGTCTGCCGTTCGGCGGGGTCGGCCATCAGGGGATAGGCGAGGAGGGCCGCCACGGCCCGCTGCACCGCCGAAAGCGGTCGCGGCACGGCGGGCGGCGCGGCCGGAGGGAGGATCTCTGCGCGGTCGGGGCCCTGGAGCCGGATTTCGGGGTGCTGAAGAGTTCGGCCCGCCTTCCTGAGGGCCGCGATGCCCGCCCGAACGGCCGGAAAGAGTTCCTCCGGATCGGGCGGACCGGGCAGCGCGACCGACCGGTCCGCCAACAGGCCGAGCAGCAGATCGGAGAACAGTCCGGTGGCACGGGCAGGGTCGTTGACCGCCGCCCTCCCCCGGCCGGCAGCGCGCAGCACGGTCTGCCGGTGCACGTGATTGGGCCGCCCCACCGGCAACGTGTCAGGAGGCAGAGCCTCCTGGAAGGAGAGATCCTCCTCGAAGGTCTCGCAGGCGTCCACGATCCACATCTGCTCACGCAGACCAGGCACAGCGTCGCCCGCGAACCTGGCGAGCGCCGAGTCCAGATCGATGCCCAGTTTGTCGGTGACGCTCGCGTCCGCGCAGAACAGCCGGAGCCTCCCGGCCCGGTCCAGCACGCCGTGACCACCCCACCACACCCACAGCATGTCGCCCTGCACCGGGGACAGTTCGCGTACCAGGACGCGCCGCAGGGTCGCCTGATCCGCGTCCTCGTACGGCACTTCCGGGTCGTAGGAAGGCAGCGCAGACAGGTGCAGGCGGAGCTGGGTCTCCGGCACTCCGGCGTCCCGAAGCAGCCGCCAGAACCGGACGGCGTCACGGGCTGGCCCGGGAAGTCGCCAGGCATCCCCGGCCTCGTAAGCCTCGATTCCCACCACGAGAGCGTGCACCCGGGCGGGATCGACGGACGGCATGCGCCCCGTCACAGCAGGTGTTCCACGATATGGCCGTAGACGGCTGGATTCGTCCAGTAGGCGCTGTGCGCGGCGGGAAAGGGCTGGCCGCTGTCGACGGCGACGTCCGTGACGCGGCCCGGGAAAAGACCCGCGCCCAGATAGCCGAGCAGGTCGCGGGGGTCGTACAGATTCAGCCACGCGGGAACATACGGTGGCAGTGGTGCGGGGTGTTCGAGGGACGGCAGGGAACCCGACTCGTAGAGGAAGGGCCCCTGGGAACCCACCGTCACCAGAAGCCCGACCTGAGGCAGCGGGGCGGAGATCAGCGTGTCGAGGGCGATGATGCCACCGAGACTGTGGCCGACCACGGCGACGGGCGGCTCCAGGCCGACGACAAGGGACCGCAGGCCGTCCCGGAAGGCTTCGCCTCGGCTCAGATACCGGAGGATGTCACCGGCGGCGGGGTGAGCCGCCTCGGTGAGTGGCCGCCGACGGCGCTCGACGGCTCGCGAGGCCATCGCGCCCGCGGTGCGCAGCAGATAGGAACGCAGCCCGCGCTCGGCGCCCCGGGGCGGTGCGCCGAGGGTCTCGGCGATCCGGGTGATGACGGCGTCGCGGGTCTCGCCTGTCGGGATGAGCGGGGAGCCGGCGTCCAGGGCGTCGCCGATGAGGCGCGCGGCCAGGGAGCGGGCAGCGAGAACCGCGAGGTTAGCCGGATCAAGGGCTTCGGCGGCGGGACCGAGCAGGGGATGGCCAGCCAGGTCGACGGCGGCACGGGCCAGACCGGGACCCAGCTCGGCAGCGGGCGCGTCGCCCTGGGCGGCGAGGGCGGCCAGCGACGCCCGGGCCCGCCGCTGGGGCGGTTCGGAGCCCGGCGGGCGTTCGGCGCCTGGAACGCCTCGGGCAGCGGCCAGGGCCAATTCGGCGTACGGGTCGCGATAGAGAGTGCCCCAGGTAGCAGCCGCTTCGTCATCCGGGTCCTGCGTCGCCGCGTCCTCACCCACTCCCCGCTCGGCACCGGACCGGGACGGCAGGCTGACGCCACCGGCCGCGAGCGTGGCACCGTGTGCCGCCCCCCAGTAGTAGGGCACAACGCGAAGTCCGTCGCGTCGTGCGGTCAGACCGGCAGCGACGCGCCCCACCAGCGCGGAGAAGCCCGGCTCGCGGACACCGGTGCCGTGGACGAAGACGACCGCCGTCATATGCCCCCCGTGACGACCAAGCGCGCTGGGTACGACTGCCATTGCCACGTCAAGTTAGCAGCCGCGCAAGGGCGTTGGGACGGGATCGGACGGCCTGCGCCGGAAGCGTCTCCAGCAGCGGCCGTTCCGGCCGTCCGGGTCAGAGCGGCATGGACGCGATGTCGCACTCGATGCGACGGCGCTGGCGGGCGGCCTGGAGCCAGGGGTGGTCGCTGCGCAGCACTCCCGCGAGGCGTTCCACGGCCTTGCGCTGGAGCGTGTCCGCCTCCTCGACCCGCCCAAGCCCTCGCAGGTCGAGAGCCAGGTTGGCGGTGCAGGAGAGGGTGAGCGGGTGGTTGTCGCCCGCCACGTCCGCCAGCAAGGCCAGATGATCGGAGTCGATTGCGTACGCCCCGTCGAAGTCGAGCCTGGCATACGCGGTGTTGGCCCTGCCGAGACCGACGGTGAGGGTGATGATGTGCTGCGGCCCCACGGTGTCGCTCAGCCTGCGTACCACGTCCTCCTCCAGCTCCTGCGTGGTTTCCAGCGCGCCCAGGGCCCGCTCCGTGGCCGCCAGATTTGCCTTCGTCACGAGCGTGTGCGCGTGGTCACCGCCGAGGCGTCGCTCCAACCGGGCCACCGTGGCCTCCGCGAGCCGGTGTGAGCCCTCGAGGTCCCCGGCCAGGCGTCGATCCACGGAGACGTTGGTCGCCGTGGTCAGCGAGTCAAGGTGCTCCTCACCGTAGCGAGCCTCGAAGCTGCGCAGGGTGTCCTCGGCCAGCTTGGCGCCCTCGGCGAGGGCGCCGTCCCGGCGACGGCAGACGCTGAGGTCGCGGGCAATGCGCAGGGTCAGTGGGTGTTCGTCACCGAGCTCGGAGATCGCCCGCCGGTAAATGTCCTCCTGGAACTCGCGCGCCTCGGGGTACTGGCCCGCCTCCCGCATGTCGATGCCCAGGGACTGCAGGGAGTTGAGGGTGAAGAAACTGGCAGAGCCGAACAGTATGTCGCGCTGGCGAGCGGTCTCCTGGTCGAGCGGCAGTGCTTCTCTGAACTGCCCGCACAGCCTCAGGTCGACGCCCCAGCTGTGACTGGCCCGCAGAGTGATCGGGTCGTCGGGGCCGAACAGTGAGCGAGCCAGGTCGGTAGCCTCCTCGCCCAGGTCCCGTGCCTCCTGGAACCGGCCCTGGTAACGGTGGGCGTCGGACATCTCGCACAGGGAGTCGATCAGGTCTTCGGGTTCGACCCCCACACGGCGGGAGACCTCGAGTGCCTTCTCGGTGAGCGGGATCGACTCCGGGATCTGGCCGATCTGGCGCAGCAGAAAGGCGAAACCCTTGGTCATCCGGATGACATAGATGTCCTCCTCGCCCGAGGCTGCGAGCCAGGCGCTCCATGCCTGACGGCCGAAGTCCGCGGCGCCTTCGTGGTCGCCCCAGTAGTAGAGGAACCACATGGTGTCGTAGACCAGATCCCGCACGTAGGAGTCGGTACTGGTCACCGCCTGTGAGGCGAGGATGTGCGGCAGCAGTGCCTGATAGGTGCGCCACTCCAGAGAGGATCCGTAGGCGCCCCGCTTGGCGGCGGACAGCAGCTGGTGGGCCGCCTCCCTCATGCTCTCCCGTTCCTCGGCGGTCAGCTTGGCGAGCAGCACGGTCTGGAGCATGCGGTGCATCTGCAGGGTATCGGCGCGCGGGTCGACCTTGACCAGGGAGAACATACTGAGATCACGAACGGCTCGGTTCAGCTTGATCGACTCACGCAGCATCGGGTCGATCTCCGGCGTGATGTTGACGCCTCGGCTGCCGCGCAGCATGGACCTGGGAATGGGTTCAGGGGCCATGCTGGCACAGATGTCAAGAAGCTGGCGGGCGCCTGGGTTGTTCTCCTGGATGCGTTCCAGGGAGATGTCCCAGGCGGCCGCGACGGAGATCGGATAGTCGGGAGTTCCTTCGAGTTCGAGGATCTCCGGGCTGCGCTGGGCAAGCAGGTCGAGGTACTCGTCGACGAGCATGCCGGTGACGCCGAACCACGCACCGGCCTGCTCCACGGCGAGCGGAAGGTCGCCCAGTTCCTCGGCGAGCCGGTCGGCGTCCTGCCGGGTCAGGTCCTTGGCCCGTTTCTGGAGCAGCTCGATCGACTCGTCGCGTTCGAAGACGTTCACCGGGAGTGAGGTGGCCACCCGCTCCCAGCCCCGGTTCCGGGAGGTGACGATGACCTTGCCCGGTCCGTTGTGAGGGAAGTAGCCGCGCACCGCTTCGATGTCCTCAGCGTTGTCGAAGATCAGCAGCCAGTTGTCGTACGGCCGCCCGGCGCGCAGTGCCTCCAGCACCGCGGGCACGGCGGTGTTGGCCGCGGCCGCGCCCAGGCTGTCCTGGCCGGCCGGGGCGACGCCCAGCTGCGAGGCGAGGGAAGACAACGCGGCCAGGATGAGGCTCTCGCGCTCGGCGGGGATCCAGCAGACGATCTTGTAATCGCGCTGATGGGTATAGATGTACTCCAACGCCAGCTGGGACTTGCCGACGCCACCGAGGCCGTGCAGTGCGTTGGGCAGCACGGCTGTGGTGTCCTGGGCAGCGAGCTGCTCCTCCACGGCCCTCAGCAGCGCCTGGCGGCCGACGAACGAGGTGTTACGCATGGGGACGTTCACCAGTAGGGCCGGCGTTGTGGTCGTGGTGCTCTGCATGAGCGACTCTGCCTCCAGGGTTTCTTGTCGGTTCGCGCCGGCCGCCAGAGACGGCGCAGACTCTCCAGTCCGATCGGAAATTCGTGCATCCGCATGACCGTCTGTTAGCCCGGTCGGAGCCGTTTCGCCCGGGATATTCACCTCTGGGAGTGCATCCGCAGACGAACTGCCCCCGGCCCGTACAGCTGCGGGCTCCCTGGACAGGTTCGGTGCGATGCGCTTGGCCCGTTCGGAGTAGGGCCCTGACAGGGCGCGCATCACGGCCAGTTCAGTGCGGACCCAGCTGCGTGCGGCGGGGTCGGGCAAGGTGGCCCGCAGCGGGTCGTGCAGGGCGGCACGCAGGGCGACACCACGCTCCCCGGCGGCCGGCAGTTCACCCACTACGCTGACAGTGCGTGCGAGTTGGCTGCGAGTGGTGGACGCGAGCAGGGCCTCGCGGACGCCCTCGGCGAACTCGGGGCGTCCCTCTTCGCCGCTCTCCCAGTCGATCAGTCCACCCATGAGAACCTCAGCGAGATGATCGGGGCCCGCTTCCGGCACGACGCGTCGCCGCAACTGCTCGACGAGTTCGAAATCGAAGGGAATGGCGGCGACTTGGACGGCGAGGCGACGGGCGCAAGGGGTGGCGAGATTGAAGAAACGCGTGACGGCGGCAGTGGCGGCGCGCGGCAGGCGCGGGGCATGCAGACCCGGAGCCGGCGCTCCCTTGCTCAGGGTGCCCGCGAGGACCACGGGCAGCGAGCGGCGTACACCGCGCCCACCGGTCACCAGGTCGGACCAGGCCGCGAGGGAGGCGGGCTTCAGGGACAGGACCGGCACGGCAACGGAGTTGTCCCCCGCGTCAGGCAGTGGACGCATCGGATCGGGGCCCCCGGGCGGCTCCCAGTGCCGGAGGCCGCCGTTGTCGGCTCCGAACCCACCGGCCTCCAGTACGGCGGGGTACGGATAGAGGGAGGACCGGTGGCGCAGATGCGGCGGCAGCAGGTGAACCAGGGCGGTGGGTCCGGCGTGGGCGAGGCGGCCGAGCAGATCGTCGGCGGCGGTAGCGGCCCAGCCGTGCGCCAGCCCGTCGGTGACCACGAGGAAGATACGGCCGCCCCGCCCGTCCAGCAGCTCGGCGGGATCGGCGACGGCCCGCCCCATGGGCCAGCGCAGTGTGGCGCTGCCGGTACGTGGCAGAGTCACCCTGATCGTGCGTACACCGCGGAAAGCACCGCTGTGCTCGGCGGCGCGCGCGAGGTGTCCGGCGGTCTCCCGCCAGATCCTCATGGTGGGGGCATCGTCGACCAACAGCACCAAGTCGAAGGCCGGCACCCTGGCCGGCCGCAGGAACGGCATCCACAACCCGTCCACGACGCCCTGCTCCGCGGTGGCCTCCTCGTCCAGCTCGAGACTGCTGCGGGACGGAACGCGGCGGGCCAGGTGGTGCAGGGCACGTGCGAGCAGGGCTGTGACTCGGCCGGGACCCAACAGATCCGGTTCGCCCCGAGACAGCAGCGGCTGACTCAGATGCAGTTTCAGACGGCCTTCGGGGTGCGGTAAGAGACGCACGGCCGAATGCGGGGCGGGGTCAGGGGCGGCGTCGGAAGAGTGTGCGGTCGGCGCCTCGGAGCGAACGTCCTCGTCACTCACGGACGGCGGCAGGAATACGTCGTCGGTCATCGCCGACCGTACAAACCGTCCGGTCCCGGCACCTGGCGGCGGTACGGCCGGGGAGCTCGGATCCGCCGTCTCCTGACCGGCCTCGCCCGGACCACCGTACCTGTCCCGGTGTGCGACGAGCCATACCGCGTCGGCGATCTCCTGCCAACGCGGTACGAAGTCGTCGGACGCGACCGAGGGAAGGGCTCGGCCCCCGCTCGCCTCGCCGTCGGCGAGAGGGTACGCCGAAGGAGTCGGGGACGATCCCGACGCAGGGTCCTCGTCACCGAGTCCGGATGCGCGCTCCCGGGGAAAGCCGGTCATCAGCGGCCCTTCGAGAGGTCGCGGAGCAGCAGTTCCACGAGCTTACGCCCGTCCCCATCGGCCTGGAAACCACCCACGGTTGTCATCTGGACAGCGTTGAGCAACTGATCGAGACTGTGCGTGCCCCCCGCCTGAACCCGCTGGACGAACAGGTCGACCAGGTCCTCGGTCCCTCGCGGGCGAAGCCCCAAGTGCCCTTCCACCATGGCCAGAAGCTGTTCCCGGGTGGGCGGACGCATCTCCATGGGCAGACAACGACGTCGAAAGGCGGCGGGGAATTCCCGCTCACCATTGCTCGTGATCACCACAACCGGGAACTCCCGGCATTCGACGCGGCCGTTGTGCACCACGGTCCGGCCGCCCGGATCACTGGTGTGCACGCCAGCCGTGTCGGCGGCGTCACGCACCAGCTCCGGAACCTCATAACTTCCATTCTCCAGGACGTGCAACAGGTCGTTCGGCAAGTCGATGTCGCTCTTGTCGAGTTCGTCGACGAGAAGCACCCTAGGCCGGTCGTACGGCAGCAAGGCGGTACCCAGAGGCCCCAGTGTAATGAACTCCCCTAGAACTGGCGCAAGTTGACGATCTCCAGAAGTGGGCGCCGAGTTGACGATTTGTTCGCCGCCATCGAACGCGGGCCCTGGTGTCGCCCTTTCCCGGAGTTCTGCCTGCCAGGCGGCGATCGCCTGGGCGCGCCCCATGGCGTCATGGACGTACAGGCCGTCGCGCAGACTGGTACGGCTGACGACGTTCCACTCGAGCACCCGGCCGAGTCCCAGCTCACGCGACATCAGATAGGCGAGCGTCGACTTACCGACCCCTGGAGGGCCGGTGACCAGCAACGGACGGCGCAACAACAGAGCAGAGTTGACGATCTCGATCTGCTCGTCGTCGAGTTGGGGGGTCATACCGCCGGGCCCCAGGCGGCGCAGCGCGGCCTCGGGGTCGTCCGGGGGCGAGGCTTCGGCCGGGCTGCCACGGAACTTTCGCCAAGGCGGCGGGTCGGGTAGCACGGGTGGGATGTCCTGCCGTCGTCCGGTGGCGTGGAACACGCGCCAGTCGTCCGCGGCCATCCGTTCCGGTGCGTTCATACCGAAGCCTCCTAGCTGGCGAGTTCGTCGGGATCGGCGGCCTGCATGTCGACGACACGCGTGGGGTCGTCCCAGAGGAATCCGATGTTCCTGGCCAGGTACTGAACCGCGTCAAGGCCGCTCTCGGCGTTCCGACGCATGCGATGGATTACGGAGGGTAACTGCACGGGCATAGCCACGGCCGCGAACACCGCCGTCACCACCTCACGCCTCTCCTCTTCGAACACGCCCCTGCGGTCCCAGACGGCCAGTCCGATCCCTTCCGAGATCGCCGCCTTGAGCGCATCCAGGGCGGACACTCCCGCCGGCGCGTCCAGCAGCACCGCAGTATGTCTCGACTCCCCGGCGAGCGCGATCTGCCAGGCCCGCAGCCGCTGGGCGTCTGTCTCCTTCCAGGCGTGCACCGTGATCCCGTACCGCTTAAGAGCCGCCCAACGCCGTTGCCACTGCTCCCTGACCAGTGCGTTGTCCGTACGCATGCGCTCCAGACTCCGTAGATGCACCCCGTACCGTAGGCCGAGCGGAATAGGCTCGCCGTCACCGACCGCGAGCGTCAAACCCGCCACATCGTGGTTCAGCAGGTCGTACGGAAGGACGAACTCCACGCACGCAGGCGGCTCCTGAGGAGTACTCAATTCCCGCTCACGTGGTATCAGCCAGAGTTGAGTTCCGTGTCGGAGAGCCGAGTCCACCGCCTTGCCCAGGTCCTCCATCGGGATCACGTCCGGCTCACCGGGCCGGGGGTCCCAGCGGCCGGGAGTCGCGTTGGTCCAGGTCCGCACCACGACGTCCGGGCTGGCGTCGCCGGCCGGTTCGACAGCGACGACGAGGGTACGAGGGATGTCCGGCGACCACACCACGGTCGCGCGCCTTTCCCGGCGCTCCTCCAACTCCGCACTCAGACCCGCCCGTTCGGTCCAGCCATCGACCCATGCGGTCAGCACCAGGCGGTGTTCGGCGGTCCGGGCGAGATGAGCCGCGTGGTCGAGAAGAAGCACAACGGGCGGCAGGCCGTCCGCCTGCACATTCCATTCAAGGAGGTGGACGAAGAGTTGTTCGGGCATGAGTCCGTGCGGGAGATCGACACAGACGAGTTCCTCGGCCAGACCGTCCCGTAATCGTGCGGTAGGCAGATCGCCGCGGGTGAGAGCGACTCGCGCGCTCTTCTCGTCCTCCCTGGACAGCGGACCGGCCAGAGCGGGAACGGGGCTGATCAGCCGGTTGAGTTCGTCTCCCGCCTGGGCGCCTTCGAGGATACGGACCACGCCTACAAGAACGTGTTCGCCTCCCGCCATGCTCAGTGCGGCATTGACGAGACTCACCACATCCTCACGGAGTCTGACGCCACGTATGTCCACCTGCCGGTCGAGCTGGCCTCCCAGCAGACTGGCGAACTGTACGCGGCTCGGCGCGTCCTCCATACAGCCCAGTTCACAGAGGATCTCGGTGAACCGCAACAGCAGCTCGAAATCCGGCTGCTGTCCGAATTCGCGGTCGGACTCGCCGGGCGCCACACCTCTCCTCACCGACTTTCCCCCTGAGTCGGCTCCACCTGCCTGACTGACCAGCGAAATTAGCACGGCAACCACCGCTTAACCAGGGACGGTTGGGATCCACATCAGGACGCCCTGCCAGACCCCGTCGCGATCGGGGGTCTGGCAGGAAGTCGACTACGGCGCCCGGTCCGCTCACAGCCGCGGGTCGACCGGCTCCGACTCCAGGGCCAGCACCCCGAACACCGCCTCGTGGATCCGCCACAGCGGCTCGCCGTCCGCGAGGCGGTCCAGGGCTTCCAGGCCGAGGGCGTACTCGCGGATCGCCAGGGACCGCTTGTGGTTGAGGAACCGGTTCCGGAGGCGGGCCAGGTTGTCGGGACGGGTGTACTCGGGGCCGTAGATGATGCGCAGGTACTCGCGGCCCCGGCACTTGATGCCGGGCTGGACCAGCCGGTCCTTCGGGTCGCGCACCACCGCGCCGAGCGGCTTGACGACCATGCCCTCGCCGCCCCGGCCGGTCATCTCCAGCCACCAGTCGACACCGGTCCGCACCGACTCCGGGTCGCCGGTGTCGACGTAGAGGCGCCGGGTGGTCCGGAGCAGGCCGGTCGGGTCGTTCTCCACCAGCCGGTCCAGGAGGGCGAGTTGCTCGTCGTGCGGGAGCGTGGCGAGGCTGCGGCCCTGTACCGCGAGGATCTGGAAGGGGGCGAGGCGCACCCCGTCCAGGCCCTCGGTGGTCCAGCAGTAACGGCGGTAGGCGTCGGTGAACGCGGCCGCGTCGGCGGCACGTCCACGTTGCCGGGTGAGCAGCCCGGCGACGTCCACACCGCGCGCCGACGCGCCCTCCAGGGCGGCCAGCGCGCCCGGGAACACCGCGCCGGAGGCGGCGCCCACCGCCGCGTACTGGGTGCGCAGCAGCCCGCCGGCCTTGAGCGACCAGGGCAGCAGTTCGGCGTCAAGCAGGAGCCAGTCGGTGGCGAGTTCGTCCCAGAGCCCGGCCGCGTCGGCGGCGGCGCGGATCCGGCCGAGGATCTCCTCGGTCACCGACTCGTCGTCGAGGAACGGGCGTCCGGTGCGCGTGTAGAGGGAGCCGGTGGGGCCGGGCGCGACGCCGAAGCGCTTGTGCGCCACCTCCGCGTCCCGGCACACCAGGGCCACCGCCCGCGAACCCATGTGCTTCTCCTCGCACACGACCCGGACGACCCCGTCCTCCGCGTACTGCGCGAAGGCCTCGGCCGGGTGCTCCAGATAGCCCTCGACGTGCGAAGTGGCCGTCGGAGCCATCGTCGGCGGCAGGTACGGCAGCAGACGCGGGTCGACCGCGAAGCGGCTCATCACCTCCAGGGCGGCCGCCGCGTTCTCCTCGCGGACCGCGATCCGGCCCTGGTGCCGGGTCTCCACGACCCGCCGGCCGTGCACGTCCGCCAGGTCGAGCGGGCGTCCGTCCTGGCCGCCGGGCGCCTCGGAGCGCAGCGGCCGGGCCGGCTCGTACCAGACCCGCTCGGCCGGTACGTCGACCAGCTCCCGCTCCGGCCAGCGCAGCGCGGTCAGCTTGCCGCCGAAGACGGCGCCGGTGTCCAGGCAGATGGTGTTGTTCAGCCAGGTCGCCTCCGGGACCGGCGTGTGGCCGTAGACGACGGCCGCCCGGCCCCGGTAGTCCTCGGCCCACGGGTAGCGCACCGGCAGGCCGAACTCGTCGGTCTCGCCGGTGGTGTCGCCGTACAGCGCGTGCGAGCGGACCCGGCCGGAGGTACGGCCGTGGTACTTCTCGGGCAGGCCGGCGTGACAGACGACCAGCTTCCCGCCGTCGAGGACGTAGTGGCTGACCAGCCCGTCGATGAACTCCCGTACCCGCTGGGTGAACTCCTCGCTCTCGCCCTCCATCTGCTCGATGGTCTCGGCGAGTCCGTGGGTGTGCTGGACCTTGCGGCCCTTGAGATACCGCCCGTACTTGTTCTCGTGGTTGCCGGGCACGCACAGGGCGTTGCCCGACTTCACCATCGACATCACCCGGCGCAGCACGCCCGGACTGTCCGGGCCGCGGTCGACGAGGTCGCCGACGAAAACCGCGGTACGGCCGTCGGGGTGCACGCCGTCGGCGTAGCCCAGCCTGCCGAGCAGGGACTCCAGTTCCGAGGCGCAGCCGTGGATGTCGCCGACGATGTCGAAGGGGCCGGTGAGGTGGGTCAGGTCGTTGAAGCGCTTCTCGGTGACGACGGTCGCCGACTCGGCCTCCTCGACACCGCGCAGGATGTGCACCTTGCGGAAGCCCTCGCGCTCCAGGTGCCTGAGAGAGCGCCGGAGTTCGCGGATGTGGCGCTGGATGACCCGGCGCGGCATGTCGGCCCGGTCGGCGCGGGCCGCGTTGCGCTCGGCGCACACCTCCTCGGGCATGTCCAGGACGATGGCGATGGGCAGCACGTCGTACTTCCTGGCCAGGTCGATCAGCTGGCGCCGGGACTCCTGCTGCACGCTGGTGGCGTCGACGACCGTGCGACGGCCGGCGGCCAGCCGCTTGCCCGCGATGTAGTGCAGCACGTCGAAGGCGTCCCTCGTGGCGCCCTGGTCGTTCTCGTCGTCGGAGACCAGTCCCCGGCAGAAGTCGGAGGAGATCACCTCGGTCGGTTTGAAGTGGCGGCGCGCGAAGGTGGACTTGCCGGAGCCGGAGGCGCCGACGAGGACGACCAGGGAGAGGTCGGTGACGGGAAGGACCCGTCCTGTTGTCTGCTCGGTCATGCTGCCTTCGCCTCCTTCACGGCGGGAGCGGTGGTGCCCGTCCCGGCTGTGCTCATCTCGAAGACAGCCATCTGGGTGGGCGGGCCGACCTCGGGGTCGTCCGGGCCCACGGGGACGAACTCGACGTGGTAGCCGTGGAGTTCGGCGACCCGGGCGGCCCAGGCGCGGAACTCCTCGCGGGTCCATTCGAAGCGGTGGTCGCCGTGCCGGACGTGTCCGGCAGGGAGGGTCTCCCAGCGGACGTTGTACTCGACGTTCGGCGTGGTCACCAGGACCGTGCGCGGGCGGGCGGCGCCGAACACGGCGTACTCCAGGGCGGGCAGCCGGGGCAGGTCGAGGTGCTCGACGACCTCGCTGAGCACGGCGGCGTCGTACCCCTTGAGCCGCTGGTCGGTGTAGGCCAGCGAGCCCTGGAAGAGCTTGACGCGGGACGCCTGGCGTTCGCCCATGCGGTCCAGCTTGAGCCGGCGCGCGGCGATGGTGAGCGCCCGCACCGACACGTCGACGCCGACGATCTCGGTGAACGACGGGTCCTTCAGCAGCTCCTGCACCAACTGGCCCTGCCCGCAGCCGAGGTCGAGGACCCGGGCGGCACCGGACCGGCGCAGCGCGCCGATGATCGCCTCCCGGCGCTGCACCGCGAGCGGCGCCGGCTTCTCCTCCGTCTCCGTCTCCTCCTCGACCGCGTTGTCGATCTCCTCGACCTCGCTGTCGTCGGTCTCGGCGAGCCGCACCAGCTCCAGCCGCTCCATCGCCTGCCGGGTCAGCGACCAGCGGCGGGAGAGATAGCGGGTGGTGATGAGCTTCTGCTCGGGGTGGCCGGGCAGCCAGCCCTCGCCCGCGCGCAGCAGCTTGTCGACCTCCTCGGCGGACACCCAGTAGTGCTTGGCGTCGTCGAGGACGGGGAGCAGGACGTAGAGGTGGCGCAGCGCCTCGGCGAGGGTCAGCGCCTCGGACTCCAGGACGAGACCGACGTACCGCGAGTCGCCCCACTCCGGGAACGTGGTGTCCAGGGCGACCGGTTCGGCGGTCACCGTCCAGCCGAGCGGCTCGAAGAGGTGCCGTACCAGGTCGGGGCCGCCCCGTGCGGGCAGCGCCGGGACCTCGACGCGCAGCGGCCTGGTCTGCTCCGGGGCTTCGGGGCGGGCCCGGCACACTCCGCGCATCGCGCTGGAGAAGACGTTGCCGATCGCCACGGCGAGCAGTGAGGAGGCCGCGTACGGGCGGTCGTTGACGTACTGCGCGAGCGCCGCGTCGGGGGCCCCGCCGCGTCCCTTGCCCTTGCCGCGCCGGACCAGCGCCACCGCGTCGACCTCCAGGAGCAGCGCCGCCGTGCAGCGCCGGGCATCCGCCTCGGGGTAGAAGACGTGCGCGATGCCGTAGGAGGTCGAGAAGGTCTGCGCGTTGTCGGGGTGCTTGTGCAGCAGGAACCCGAGGTCGGTCGCGGGACGTTCGGGGGTGCCGGTGGTGGTGATCGTCAGGAACACGGTGGGTCGCCTCGAAAAGGGTCCGGAAAGAGTGCGAAAGCGCTGGTCGTGCGCTTGTGCGCGGTTCCAACGTACAGAGGGTCGCCGTCCGGGGCCGCGGAATTTTTTTCGCGCTACCGGTCGGCCCGCTTCCATGCGCCGACGCCGAGCTTCCCCGTGGTCCCGAGATCCAGGCCCGGGGTGACCGTGACGGGCGCGGCGCCCGGTTTCGCCAGGACCCGGACGTAGGGCACGTTCACCGCCGTGCCCGCCAGTGTCGTGTTGCGCCAGATCAGGCCGGAGAGGGCGGTCTCACCGGGCTTCAGGACGAGGGGGACGGGCGGTTCGTCGAAGCCGGTTCCGGTAGCGATGGCGGCGCCGCCGTGCAGGATGCGTATCCCGTCGACGGGCTCGCGGTCGTCGTCCAGGAGGCTCAGCTGCGGATAGCCGTCGAGCGCGTAGTCCCGCTTCCCGCAGTTCTCCAGGTGGAGTCCGACGACGCGCAGGCCCATCGCGGCGTCGCCGTCGTCGGCCCACAGCCGCACTCCCGATGAGGGACAGGCACCCGTCTGGGCCGGTGCCTCGTCGGCGGGCACCTTGGTGACCTTGGCGACCTTCACTCTGGTCACCGGGGACGCGCCGGGGGCGAGCACGCCCAGGTCGACGGTTCCGCCGGTGCTCCGGCCCGGCTGGACCCCGGGCACGGTCACCTCCTTGTTGTCCATGACCGCGCCGGTGTCCGTCGTGAAGTCGAAGAGCACGGTGTAGGTCATGGCTTCGTCGCCGTCGTTGGTGACCTGGTAGGCGGCGGAGATGCCGGAGTCGCCGGGCACGGTCAGCGGGTCCGCGTGTACCCGGCCCGGGGTGACGGACGGGGTCGGGCTCGGGGAGGCCGAGGGGATGGTGACCGAGGTGATCCGGACGCCGTCCACCGGCGGGTCGGTGACGGTGGCGCGGGGTGCCGGGACGTCCGCGCCGGCGCCACGGCCGGTGTCCGCGTGCTCCGCGCCGCACGCCGTGGCCAGGAGAAGGGCGGCGGCGGGGACGAGGAGACGGGGGTGGGGTCTGCGCATCCGGTCACCTCATCAGGGCGAACCCTGAACGGGTGTGGTGGAAGCCATAGTTCCGGTCACAACCGCGTCACAGCTGACCGGATGCGCGGCCCGGACCGGCTACGACAGCTGCGACTGGACCTGGGCGGAGATCAGCTCCAGGTGGTCCAGGTCCGACAGGTCCAGGACCTGGAGGTAGAAGCGCTGCGAGCCGATCTCCGCATAACGGCCGATCTTGTCGACGACCTCGGCCGGGGTGCCGGCCAGGCCGTTCGTCTTCAGCTCGTCGGCCTCGCGGCCGATCGCGGCGGCGCGGCGGGCGACCTCCTGGTCGTCCTTGCCGACGCAGACCACGAGGGCGTTGGAGTACGTCAGGTCGTCGCCCTTGCGGCCGGCCGCCTCAGCGGCGGCCCGCACCCGGCCGAACTGGGCCGCACTGTCCTCGATCGAGGCGAACGGCATGTTGAACTCGTCCGCGTACCGAGCGGTCAGCTTCGGGGTGCGGGTGGCGCCGTGGCCGCCGATCAGCACCGGGATCCGCGCCTGGGCGGGCTTGGGCAGCGCGGGCGAGTCGGTGAGGTCGTAGTAGGTGCCGTGGAAGTCGAAGGTCTCGCCGAGCTTGGTCTCCCACAGCCCGGTGACGATCGCCAGCTGCTCCTCCAGGCGGCCGAACTTCTCCTTCGGGAAGGGGATGCCGTACGCCTTGTGCTCCTCCTCGAACCAGCCCGCGCCGAGGCCGAGTTCGACCCGGCCGCCGGACATCTGGTCGACCTGCGCGACCTGGATGGCGAGGACGCCGGGCAGCCGGAAGGTGCCCGCGGTCATGAGGGTGCCGAGGCGGATCCGCTTGGTCTCACGGGCGAGACCGGCCAGGGTGATCCAGGCGTCGGTGGGGCCGGGCAGGCCGTCCACGTCGCCCATCTTCATGAAGTGATCAGAGCGGAAAAAGGCGTCGAACCCGAGCTCCTCGGTCGCCTTGGCGACGGTGAGGAGGGTGTCGTAGCTCGCGCCCTGCTGGGGCTCGGTGAAGATGCGAAGGTCCATGCGTCCATCCTGCACGGCCGTGGTCCCGTCAACCGCATCGGCACCGGCCGTCGCGCGCGTCCCCGCCAGGGTGAATATCGTCAACGGCGGGGCGGGGGCGCGGCGGGCCAGTGACCGGCCTCTGCGGTGATCGTTTGCTGGGAGGAGCCGGGCCGTCCGGCACCCGCGCCGGACGGTCCTCGCCGTCGCGCGTCGTTGTGAGGCCCGCCTGTGGTGGGCCGGGGGGCCGAGGAGGCCGTCTTGTCCGAAGAGTCCGTTCCACAGCAGGGTGACCCCGCCGCCGGTCGGCCGAAGGGGCTGCTCCAGCAGATGGAGGAACTCATGGCGGCGTTGAACGCGGACCTGTCCGACCTCCACAAGGAAACGGGCTTCGCCGCCTCCGAATCCCAGGAGTGTTCGCGCAGCGCCGCGAGCGACTAGCCGGCAGGCGGGGCTCGATCACGCCCCCGCGCGGCGCTTGCGCCCGCAGGCCCGGCACCACCGCCGACTCACGGGGCGCTCCGGCTGCGTGACATGACCAGTCGTCAGCCCATGGTGAGGACCCGGCGCGCGTGACCGATCAGGTTCTGGGCGTCCGTGCCGAAGACGGCGCCCTCGCGCCGGGTCCGCCGGGTCCTCAGGCACAGCGCGATCGAGTCGGCGTCGTCGAAGACGTGCCGGGCGTGGTCGACCGCCCGGAGGACGCCCGGCACGGTGGCCGACGGGACTCGAACTCCCCTCCAGTTGGTGGCGGCCGCTTGTCGCTCGAACAGAACCCTTCGGCTTTCGCAGCAATAGCGACCAGCGATGCTCCTCAGTTCTGTGCTCATGACCACCGGTGCGATTCCCGCCGGTCGAAGCCAATGGAATATTCCGGCACGCCGGATTTTTCGGACATGGCATACATCACGCCCACCTTGGCGAGAGCCTTGGATACCCAGTAGTAGTGTCGCAAGGGCCTTCAAAAGAAGACTCTTGCGATCTCCACGCCATGGATCGCGTGATCAAGAGGAGAAAATCATGGAAACGAAGATTGCGCGTCGCGCCGGTGCCGCATTCGCCTCGGTCGCCGTCGCGGTCGGCGTCCTGTTCGCCGCCGGAGGCGCGGCATCGGCCGCGACCCAGCCCACCCGTTCCGCCATCACGGTCGGCACCGAATCCGCCACGCACCACAAGAGCGAGCACAGCGCGGACCGGGCCTGGAACCACGACCGGCAGGACCGGCGGAACACCGACCGCGACCGGCGCCACGACCGTGACGAGCACCGTCGCGGCGACCGCAGCTGGGGCTACGAGCGTGACGGGTACCGCTCCTACAACCGCGACCGTCACGAGGACGCCGGGAAGTACCGGGACGACGCCCGCGACGGACGCTGGGGCTGGGGCTGGGACCGACAGGACCGGTCGGATCGCTCGGACGGGGACCGCCGATTCGACACCGGCTCCGGCCACGGGCGTCAGTACCGTGATGCCGACGCCCGCTCCTACACCCAGCACGCGGACCGCGCCGGACGATTCTGACGCTGCCATCGGCATGAATCCATAAAGAACGCTGTCCTCAGGTGGACACGGAACGTCCACCTGGAGACAGCGTGCCGAATGACGAGCTTACCGGAAGCAAATCCGTACCCGTGGTGAGGCCGGACGCATCGCGCGACCTCATCACGCGTAAGAGCAGAAGCTGCAATTCGAGGTCCTGAACCCTTTCCGACCTCCTGCACGGCCGCCACCGGAGGTCAGCCGTCGCGGACTTCCTCTCGTGCCGCCAGCTTGCGCAGCATCTCCAGGACACGGTCGCGGGATTCGTCGGCCGCGTCGATGGCCTCCATGCACTGCCAGTACGTCGCCTCGTCGGCCGCGGCGCTGGCCAAGCCGACCAGCGTGATGCCGACCTCGGCAAGGAGGCCGCCGAGGGAGAGAAGCGTGGCACGGGCGTCGTCCAGTTCGGTGAGCTGGGCGGCACGCAGGGTGCCGGGGTCCAGGTCAGGGGCGCCCAGGATCCCGCAGCCCCGGCCCGCCAGCTCGGTGAGGCCGAGAGCCTCGCCACGCAGCTCGGGCGGTCCTGACACCGCCAGCCGGCTGCCGATCGCCTGGGCCAGGGCCTGGGCCTGCCACACCTCGGTCATCATTTCCGGTACGCCGGCGCCGCCCGCCAGCGCCCGTCTGCTCGCCATGATGAGCCGCATCGCGTCCATCCGTCGCCCCGTCCCCGTCGGTCCGAACTGCCTTGCAGCACTCAGTAGTTCACTACCCAGAGTGAGGGCATATGAGACGTGGAGCCAGGGGAAGAGGGAAATCTGTGGACAACAATTCGGATTCGGGCGGGGTTTTGGCTACCTAGCGTTATATCGGAGTGCCGAACCCCCTCCATGACCCTGCGTCAGGCGGGCGGAAACCGCTTCTCGTTGCGCTCGATCTTCGCGTCCAGCGCGGCCAGCGGGTCGATGTCCAGGACTCCGCAGAGCTGGAGCAGATAGGACAGGACGTCGGCGACCTCGTCCGTGACCTTGTGGGCGGTGTCGGGGTCGTCCATCACACGGGCGGACTCCTCCGGGGTCAACCACTGGAAGATCTCCACCAGTTCGGAGGCCTCCACGCTGAGGGCGGCCGCCAGGTTCTTGGGCGTGTGGTACTGCTGCCAGTCACGGGCGGCGGCGAACTCGGCCAGCCGGTGCTGGAGCTTCGCCATGTCGAGGGGTGCTTCGTCGGTCACGCGTCCAGGTGTACCACTGTGCTCGCCCCGGCTTCGGCGGCCCAGGCCGCGTCGCTCACCGCGCCGACGAAGCGGATGTGGCCGCGCTCGCCCATCAGGACCGCGGTGCGCAGGAGTTCGGCGCGCTGGCGGGGGTCGAGGCAGCGGTCGAAGCCGTCGGCGAGGACGGTGAGGCTGCGCATGGCGTCGGGGACCTCGCCGGGTGCGTCGACCTCCAGGACGCCGGGGCCGGTGAAGAGGACCAGGGCGAGGGCGAGGTAACGCAGCTCGCCGTCGCCGAGCCGCGCCAGCTCCGAGCGGTGGCCGTCACCGCGGTCGAGCAGCGCCCGTACCGTGCCGTCGCCGAGCGGCTCGGCGAGCAGGTCGGTCACGGGGCCGGCGCAGCCGGTGCGTACCGCGTCGACGAGCAGTCCGTGCCGGCGGCCGCATTCGGAACGGGTGCGCCACAGCACGTCGGCGAGGTTGTCGCAACCGCGCAGCAGCCGCCCTGAGCCGGTGAGGACGGGGGTGCGCATGCCCTCGGGGCGCGGGTCGCAGGCGAACACGGACCGCAGGGCTACGACCATCTGCTCGGCGGCGGCGAGGACCTGGCGCTGGCCGTCGGTCTTCCCGGCGACGCGCAGCGGCAGCAGGGCGGTACCGAGCCGGTCGTCGGGCAGCGGGGCCCGGGTCACCGGGGAACTGCCCGCCGTGTGCCAGGCGGCCTGCACGGCCCGGCGCCCGGGGTCGCGCAGGGCGGTCTCCAGCAGCACGAGGCCGCCGGCGGTCAACCGCTCACCCACGATGCGAAGTTCGGGCTCGGCCTGCACGGCGACATCGAGCCGCACGGGCCCTTCGGCGCCGTCGGCCGTACACCCGATGCGAAATCCCCGCCGCCGCTGTGCGTCGGGCCGCGCCCGCTCCGGCACCAGCGCGACGGGGTCGGGAAACACCTCAGCGACCGAGGCCCCGCCCCCCAGCCGCGCCAGCGCCTCGTAGGCCGCGAGCACAGCGGACTTCCCACTGCCGCTGGGCCCGGCGAGAAGAGTGACCCGCCCGAGCGGAAAACTCGCCCCACGATGCCGCGCAAAGGCAGAGAGCCGAAGCTCGGTGACCCGGGGCCGAGGATCGCGCCGGGGCGTGGCTGCGGGGCCCGTGGGGGCGGGAGGGACGGAGGGGGCGCCGACCGGGCGGGCGGACGATGCCGCGGTGGGCGGACCGGCGGTCCCCGCGGTCGGCGGTGCTGCTCGGCGGGCCGACCGGGCGCGAGGGACTGTCTGCCGCGGCCCGGCGGGCGTCACGGAGGGGGGCCCGTCGGGGCGTTTGGGTGGAGGGCCGTCGGGGCGTTGGGACGGACGGCCGTCAGCGCGTTTGAGCGGCGGACCGTCAGCGCGTACGGGCGGAGGGGCGTCGGAGGTCGTCGGGGCGCTCGGTGGTGCCGGTGGCAGCGCGGCTTCCGGTGGCGTCGGCGTATCGCCTGGCGCGGAACCGGCGGACGGAGAGGGGCGGGACGCGGGCGAGGCGGAGGACACGGGCATATGCGGACCGTAGGGCTCCGGGCGACCGGTGAACCGTTCCGTCGTCGGGACCTTCCTACGATCGGGGGACGAGGGCGCACCTGCCCCGTGACCGACGCACCGACCACCGAGCGGAAGATCACCACCGCACCCTCCGCCAAGCAGCCCCAGCCGACCACCGCACCCCTCCACCGAGAAGACCGCGGCGACCACCGCCCCCCGCCGCCGAAGAGGTCCGCCGACCGCAACCCCCTCCGCGAAAAGACCGCGCCCAACCACCGCGCCCTCCGCCGAAGAAGACCGCGCCGGCCACAACCCCCTCCACCGAGAAGGCCGCGCCAACCGCAACCCCCTCCGTCGAAGAGACCAGTCGGCCGCGCCGTTCCTCCGTCAAGAAGGCGGTGTCGGAGGTGCGGCGTCTCGCTCGTCGGCCGGGGTGGTCCTCAGCCGCCCGAGACGCCCGCGCCCTCCATCAGCCCGCTGACCTCCGTGCCGGGCGGGGTGAGGAGGAAGACGTTGCGGTCCACCCGGTGCATCCCGCTGGCCAGGCCGAAGACCACGCCCGTACTGAAGTCGAGGACGCGCTTGGCGGTCTCCGTCTCCGCACCGGTCAGGTCGAGCAGTACCGGTATCCCCGCCATCAGCGTCTCGGCCACCTCACGCGCGTCGGCGAAGACGTTCACCCGCAGCACGACGAAACGGCGCCGCGTCTCGGTCTCCGCGTCCGGCAGCGACCGGTGGCCCACCGCCGACGGCCACGCGTCCCGGCCCCGCAGCGGCACGACCTGGGCGAGCCCCTCCCACTGTTCATCGGTGACGTCGTAACGGCTCACCGGCTCCCCCCGACCTGACTCGCACTCGATGCCTGCACCAGCCAATTCTTACGCCAAGTCACCCGTTCAGCCCAACAGCGACACGAAGCGCGAACGACTGTGGGCGCTCATGCGTGGAACAAGCAATATTGTCACTATTAGGTCAATTGCCGCGCATTGGGGGCTTCTTACCGCCCTCACACCGGACTCTTCTCCTCCTGCGGCGCCCCGCTCACCACCCGGGATTACGGTCCAGTGCGTGCACTTGGCAGAAACACAGCAGGTGACACCCGACCGGCGGACACAGTCGGCGGTGTCCGCCGCCCCGGGGGATCCCGGAGATCCCGAGGGTCCCGGAGCCCCCGCCCCGTGGCATCGCGTCCTGACCCTCCTCGCCGACATCGGCCTGTTCATCGGCACCCGGTCGGTGTGGACGCAGGCGGCGACGCACCACCTGGTCCTGGCGGCCCTGATCTCCCTCTGCTACGCCTCGATCCTGGTGACCGGCGTACTGACGCTGACGGTCCGCAGGACCCGGTCGCTGGCCCGCCTGGACCTGCTGGTCCTGGTCACGGCGGTGACCCTCGCCCTGTGCGCCTGGGCCCTGAACCACAACGGCGGCGACGAGGGCGCCCTCACCACCCAGGCCGCCAGGGAACTCGTCGCCGGCCACGCCGTCTACGGGCAGCCCTGGCCCTGGCTGTTCCACGGCACGGGCATCGCCCTCACGCCGACGATAGGCGGCGGCTACGACTACACGTACGGCTATCCCCCGCTGGCCCCGCTGCTCACCGTCCCGCTGCTGTGGCTCGGCCACTCCGGCGCCCCGGCGACCGCGGTGTGCACGGGTGCGCTGATCGCCGGCACGGTCACCCTGTGGCGGATGCTCCCGGTGCCGTGGCGGTCCGCGGCGACGCTGGCCTGCCTGGGGTTCGGTTTCCTGTCGACGTACGCCCGGGTCGGCTATCCGGCGATCATCGGGCTGGCCCTGCTGATCCCGGTGGTGGTGCGCTGGCCGCGGACCGGCGCGGGCGGCCGGCTGGGCACGGCCGGGATCGCCCGGGCCGCGTGCCTGGGCGCCACGTGCGCGGCGCAGCAACTGCCGTGGTTCGTCACGCCGTTCCTGCTGGCCGGGATCTACGCGGTGCGGCGCGGGGAACTGGGCGGCCGGGCGGCCGCTCTGCTGGTCCTGCGGATCGTCGGCGTCGCCGTGACGGTCTGGCTGCTGATCAACACGTACTTCATCGTGTCCGAGCCCGGCCGCTGGCTGGGCGGGATCGCGCTGCCGCTGACCCAGGGCGCCGTGGTGCACGGCCAGGGCCTGGTGGACGTCACGCTGTACTTCACGAACGGCAGTGACCGCATCGCCTGGTACTCGCATGCCAGCATGCTGCTCGCGGCGGCCCTGCTCGCCCTGTTCGTGCTGTTCGTACGGCGCCTCGGCCCGGTCGCGACCGTGCTGCCCTGGCTCGCCTTCTTCCTGGCGACCCGCTCCCAGGACGGCTACTACCTGCTGATGACCCCGCTGTGGCTGGCGGCCGCCGTCACCGCGCCCCTGCCGGAGTTCGAGCGCGCCTGGCAGCCGCGCCCGGCCTTCCTGACCGGGCCCCGCCGCCGGCCCGTCCTGGTCGCGACGGTCGTCCTGCTGTTCATCCCGGCCCTGGTGAGCGCGGCCCTCGCGGTGTCCGGCAGGCCGCCGCTGCGGATGGAGATCACCGCCCTGCGCCGGGCCGAGCGGTCGGCCGCGGTGGTCCGTGCGATGACGCTGAAGGTGGTGAACACCGGGAGCGCCCCGCTCACCCCGCACTACACGCTCACCACCGGCCAGGGCATGAGCAGGTACTGGCTGCTGATGCGGGGTCCGGCGACGATTCCCGGGCACGGCACGGCGAGCATCGAACTCCGGCCGCCGAACGGCCGGTTCGCCATCCCCGCCAAGCCGGGCACCCGGATCCGGCTGCGCGCCTTCACGGCGGATCCGCAGACGTTGTCCAGCCAGGACGTCGAACTGCGCAGGACGGTCGGGTAGCAGCCGTTCACACAAAAAAACCCGCGGGACGCGGAAGGACTGCTCAGGCCGCCGCGCGCGTGAAGCGGAGGGTGGCGGTCACCGTGGTCGGGCCGCCCATCATGCCCATCTGGTTGAAGGTGACCCCGAACTCCTCGCGCACCACGGTGAACTCCACCTCCAGCGTCAGCCCGTCGGCGTCCGCCGAGACCAGCTTCGCGGTGGCCTGCTGCGGCCTGCTGATGCCCCGGACGGTCAGCTGACCGTCGACGTGCACCGCGTCGCCCGCGCCCCGCTCGGCACCGCGCACCGCGAAGGTTATCTCCGGGTGGTTCGCGGCGTCGAAGAAGTCGGCCGAGCGCAGGTGGTCGTCGCGCTTCTTGTTCTTGGTGTCCAGGGAGGCCGCGTCGATCGTCAGGCTTCCGGTGGCACTGCCGTCGGCGGCGACCTCGCCCCGGCCGGTGACGCCCGTGAAGGTGCCCTTGACGGCGACCAGGCCCCAGAAGGTCTTGTGCCGGACGGCGACGGCGGAGGCGGTCGGGTCGAGCTGCCAGAGGCCGGTTTCCACGGTGACGGTCATGGCCGTGCTCCGATCGATTGATGGTTCAAATTTGGATGACCTCACGCTAGCCCAATATCCAAATTTGAACAACAGGTAGACTCGATGCCATGGCCGCCGCCCAGGAACACCCCGCAGAGCTGCCCGAATGCCCGTCCCAAGCGGGCGGTGGGCTGCTCCCGGACGAACTGCGCGCCTGGATGCTGCTGCTGGCCGCGACGGGCGCGGTGGAGCAGCGGCTGCGGTCGGTCGTGAAGGGGACGCTGGACGTCTCGCACGACGAGTTCCTGATCCTGTGCCTGCTGGCCGAGCAGCCGCGCGAGGGCCTGCGGATGACCCGGATCGCCGCGCTGCTGGGCCGCCCCAAGACCCGCCTCACCTACCAGATCGCCTGCCTCCAGCACGCCGGCCTGGTCACCCGCAAGGCCGTCTGCGACGACAAGCGGGGCATCGAGGTCGCCCTCACCGACAAGGCCCGGGGCCTCCTCAAAGACGCCTCCGGCGCCCTCGCCGAGACGGTCGGGCAGGCGTTCGCCCACGTCATCGGACCGGAGCAGCGCGAGGCCCTGTGCGCGCTGATGCCGGAACTCGCGGACGACCCGCTCTGACCACACGAATTTGGTCACTGCACCCGTGGGAGGCTCAGGTCACAACCACGGAGAGGGCAAGGTCACAGCCCCGTCACCCGTGCACTTTTGGCGGTCTGCCCTAGCATCCGAGCATGACGGTCCTGCCTGACGACGGGCTCTCACTGGCCGCCGAGTTCCCTGACGCGACGCACGAGCAGTGGCAACACCTCGTGGCGGGTGTGCTGCGCAAGTCGGGCAGGGAAGTCTCGGGCGAGGCCGCTGAGGACGCTCTGTCCACGACGCTGGAGGACGGGCTGCGCACCCGTCCCCTCTACACCGCGCGCGACACGGCGCCCGACCCCGGCCTGCCCGGCTTCGCGCCGTATGTGCGCGGCGGCCGGCCCGAGGGCGGCACCGGGGGCGGCTGGGACATAAGGCAGCGGCACGCGGCCGCCCCCGACGGCGCGGTCCTGACCGATCTGGAGAACGGCGTCACCTCGCTCTGGCTGCTGGTCGGCCAGGGCGGCATCCCGGTGTCCGGCCTCGCCGGCGCCCTCGACGGCGTCTACCTCGACCTGGCCCCGGTCGTCCTCGACGCCGGCCATGAGACGGCGGAGGCGGCCGCCGAGCTGCTGCGGCTGTACGCCGAGAAGGGCGTCGATCCCAAGGCCGTACGCGGCAACCTGGGCGCCGACCCGCTCGGGTACGAGGCGCGTACCGGCACCGCCCTCCCCTTCCCTCCCGTCGTCGAACTGGCGCGGCGCTGCGCCGAGGAGTTCCCGGGGCTGCGCGCACTGACCGTGGACGCGCTGCCGTACCACGAGGCGGGCGGCTCGGCCGGGCAGGAGCTGGGCGCCTCACTGGCCACCGGGGTGGCCTACCTCCGGGAGCTGACCGAGGCCGGGATGGGCATCGAACAGGCCCTCGGGCAGCTGGAGTTCCGGTACGCGGCGACCGCCGACCAGTTCCTGACGATCGCCAAGCTGCGCGCGGCGCGCCGGCTGTGGGCGCGGGTCGCCGAGGTCAGCGGGGCCGCCGACGCGGGCGCCCAGGTGCAGCACGCGGTCACCTCGCCGGTGATGATGAGCCGCCGCGACCCGTGGGTGAACATGCTGCGCACCACGGTCGCCACGCTCGCCGCCGGGGTGGGCGGCGCCGACGCGGTCACCGTGCTGCCGTTCGACCACGCGCTCGGCCTGCCGGACGCGTTCGCCCGGCGCATCGCCCGCAACACCTCGACGATCCTGGTCGAGGAGTCGCACCTGGCCCGGGTCATCGACCCGGCGGGCGGTTCCTGGTACGTGGAGCGGCTCACCGACGAACTCGCCCACGCGGGATGGGAGTTCTTCCGGTCCATCGAGCGGGACGGCGGCCAGGCGGCCGTGCTGCGCTCCGGCCGGCTGCGCACGGACCTCGCGACGACCTGGGCGGAGCGCTCCAAGAAGCTCGCCAGGCGCCGCGAACCCATCACCGGTGTCAGCGAGTTCCCGCTCCTGACCGAGAAGCCGCCGGTGCGCGAACCCGCCCCCGAGCCGCCGTCCGGCGGGCTCCCCCGGGTGCGCCGGGACGAGGCCTACGAGGAGCTGCGCGCCCGCTCGGACGCGCACCTCGCGGCGACCGGTGCCCGCCCCCGGATCTACCTGGCGACGATCGGCCCGGCCGCCGCCCACACCGCCCGCGCCGGTTTCGCCGCCAATCTCTTCCAGGCCGGCGGCATCGAACCCGTCACCGAGGGCAGCTTCGAGGAGAGCGGCGCCACCGAGGCGGTGCTCTGCTCCAGCGACGCGCTCTACGCCGAACAGGCCTCGGGAACCGCCGAATCGCTGAAGGCGGCCGGTGCCCGGCACGTGTTCCTCGCGGGCCGGGGCGAGTACGCCGGCATCGACGCGTACGTCTTCGCGGGCTGCGACGCCGTGGCCGTGCTGTCCGAGACCCTTGACCGCATGGGAGTGTCCTGATGGGAATCCCCGACTTCTCCGGCATCGAGCTGGGGACCCCCGTCGCCGAGGGCGGTGACGCGGAGTGGCGTACGGCCGTCAAGCACGCCACCGGCGGCGAGGCCCCGGTGTGGGAGACCCCGGAGGGCATCGGGGTCAAGCCGCTCTACACCGGCCGTGACCTGGAGGGCCTGGACTTCCTCGGGACGTACCCGGGCATCGCGCCGTATCTGCGCGGCCCCTACCCGACGATGTACGTCAACCAGCCCTGGACCATCCGCCAGTACGCGGGCTTCTCCACCGCCGAGGAGTCCAACGCCTTCTACCGGCGCAACCTGGCGGCCGGTCAGAAGGGCCTGTCGGTCGCCTTCGACCTGCCCACCCACCGCGGGTACGACAGCGACCACCCGCGGGTGACCGGTGACGTCGGCATGGCGGGCGTGGCCATCGACTCGATCTACGACATGCGCCAGCTGTTCGACGGGATTCCGCTGGACCGGATGACCGTGTCGATGACGATGAACGGCGCCGTGCTGCCGGTGCTCGCGCTGTACATCGTGGCGGCGGAGGAACAGGGCGTACCGCCCGAGAAGCTGGCCGGGACCATCCAGAACGACATCCTCAAGGAGTTCATGGTCCGCAACACCTACATCTATCCGCCGAAGCCGTCGATGCGGATCATCTCCGACATCTTCGCCTTCACCTCGCAGAAGATGCCGCGCTACAACTCCATCTCGATCTCCGGCTACCACATCCAGGAGGCCGGTGCGACGGCCGATCTGGAGCTGGCGTACACCCTCGCGGACGGGGTCGAGTACATCCGGGCGGGACGCGAAGCCGGCCTGGACGTGGACGCGTTCGCGCCCCGGCTCTCCTTCTTCTGGGCGATCGGCATGAACTTCTTCATGGAGATCGCCAAGATGCGCGCGGCCCGGCTGCTGTGGGCCAAGCTGGTCGGCCAGTTCGAACCGCAGAACACCAAGTCCCTCTCCCTGCGCACCCATTCGCAGACCTCGGGCTGGTCGCTGACCGCGCAGGACGTCTTCAACAACGTCACCCGTACGGCCGTGGAGGCGATGGCGGCGACCCAGGGTCACACCCAGTCGCTGCACACCAACGCCCTCGACGAGGCCCTCGCGCTGCCCACCGACTTCTCGGCGCGCATCGCCCGCAACACCCAGCTGCTGATCCAGCAGGAGTCGGGGACGACACGGGTCATCGACCCCTGGGGCGGCAGCGCCTACGTGGAGCGGCTGACCTACGACCTCGCGCGCAAGGCCTGGGCGCACATCCAGGAGGTCGAGCAGGCGGGCGGGATGGCGCAGGCCATCGACGCCGGCATCCCGAAGCTGCGCGTGGAGGAGGCGGCCGCCCGGACGCAGGCGCGGATCGACTCCGGGCGGCAGCCGGTGATCGGCGTCAACAAGTACCGGGTGGACAGCGACGAGCAGATCGAGGTCCTCAAGGTCGACAACTCCTCGGTGCGCGCCCAGCAGATCGAGAAGCTGCGGCGGCTGCGGGCGGAGCGGGACGACATCGCGTGCCGGGCCGCCCTCGACGCGCTGACCCGGGCGGCCGACGGCGAGGGCAACCTGCTGGAGCTGGCGGTGAACGCGGCCCGCGCCAAGGCGACCGTCGGCGAGATCTCCGACGCCCTGGAGAAGGTGTACGGCCGGCACGCGAGCCAGATCCGTACGATCTCCGGTGTGTACCGCAACGAAGCCGGCGAGTCCCCGAACGTGGACCGCACCCGGGCCCTGGTCGACGCCTTCGACCAGGCCGAGGGGCGCCGTCCGCGCATCCTGGTCGCCAAGATGGGCCAGGACGGTCATGACCGCGGCCAGAAGGTGATCGCGACCGCCTTCGCCGACCTCGGCTTCGACGTCGACGTCGGCCCGCTGTTCCAGACCCCGGAGGAGGTCGCCCGCCAGGCGGTCGAGGCGGACGTCCACGTGGTCGGCGTGTCCTCGCTGGCGGCCGGCCACCTCACCCTCGTACCGGCGCTGCGCGAGAAGCTCGCCGAGGAGGGCCGGGCGGACATCATGATCGTGGTCGGCGGGGTGATCCCGCCGCAGGACGTGCCGACCCTGCTGGAGATGGGCGCCACGGCCGTGTTCCCGCCCGGGACGGTGATCCCGGACGCGGCCTACGACCTGGTGAAGCGGCTGTCGGCGGAACTCGGGCACGACCTGTGATCGATGTCGACGCCTATGTGAAGGGTGTGCTCGACGGAAAGCGCGCGGTCGTCGCCCGCGCGATCACCCTCGTCGAGTCCACCCGGCCACAGCACCGGGTGCTGGCACAGGAGCTGCTCACCGAGCTGCTCCCGCACAGCGGCCGGGCGCGGCGGATCGGCATCAGCGGGGTGCCGGGCGTGGGCAAGTCGACGTTCATCGACGCGTTCGGAACCATACTGACCGGGCTCGGCCACCGGGTCGCCGTGCTCGCCGTGGACCCGTCGTCCACCCGGACCGGGGGCTCGATCCTCGGCGACAAGACGCGGATGGAGCGGCTGTCGGTCGACCCGGACGCCTTCGTCCGCCCCTCCCCCAGCGCGGGCACCCTCGGCGGGGTCACGAAGGCGACCCGGGAGTCGATGGTGGTCATGGAGGCCGCCGGGTACGACGTGATCCTGGTGGAGACCGTCGGCGTCGGGCAGTCCGAGACGGCGGTCGCCGACATGGTCGACTCCTTCCTGCTGCTCAGCCTGGCCCGCACCGGCGATCAGCTCCAGGGCATCAAGAAGGGCGTCCTGGAGCTGGCCGACGTCATCGCCGTCAACAAGGCGGACGGCCCGCACGAACGTGACGCACGGTCCGCGGCACGGGAGCTGGCGGGCGCGCTGCGGCTGATGCACGGCAGGGACGCGTTCTGGACGCCGCCGGTGCTCAGTTGCAGCGCACGTGAGTCGACGGGGTTGGATGTCGTCTGGGAGCGCCTTGAGCAGCACCGGGCGCTGCTCGACTCCACCGGGCGGCTCGCCGAGAAGCGCCGCGAGCAGCAGGTCGGCTGGACCTGGTCGATGGTGCGGGACGAACTGCTCGGCCGGCTGTCCGCCCATCCGGCGGTGCGCGCGGCCGCCCCCGACCTCGAACGGCAGGTCAGGGACGGCACGTTGACGGCGACGCTGGCCGCCGAGCGGATCCTGAAGGCGTTCGGAGAATCCCCCGACGCGCCTCAGGCCAGCTGACCCTGGAGCGCCTCGCGGGCCCGGGCCACCCGGGACCGGACCGTGCCCACCGGGCAGTCGCTGACCTCGGCGGCCTCCGCGTACGGCAGCCCGACGAGCTGGGTGAGGACGAACGCCTCCCGCCGCTCGGCGGGCAGCGCCGCCAGCAGATCGAGCAGCGCGACCCCGTCGTCGAAGCCGGGCAGCCCGGACGGCTGGGCCCGCTCCACGGCGAGCTGCCAGTCGGGGACGTCCGCCGAGCGGGGCCGGGCGGCGGCGCGCCGATGACTGTCCACGACCGCCCGGCGGGCGATCGACAGCAGCCAGGACCGGGCCGAACAGCGGCCCTCGAAGCGGTGCAGACTGCCCAGCGCGCGCAGGAACGTGTCCTGGGCGAGGTCGTCGACCGCCTGCGGGTCGGCGCACAGATGGGCGACGTACCGCAGCACGTCGCGGTGGAGGGCCCGGACGAACGCGTCCACGGCGACCGCGTCTCCGGAGCGGGCCGCGAGCGCCCAGGCCGTGATCGACTCGTCGCGTTTCTCGTGCGGCGCGGGGCGTGCGGGCAGGACGGAAGTGATCACTCGGTGTCCTTGTGAGAAAGGTGAGGGGGAAACGGCCGGCCCTGGTGCGTGCACGGGCGTACGGCCGCCGTGTTCGTCCGGGACGCGCACGGGCGGCCCCGGAACACCAGCTGTCGTCAGGCGACAGCCGTCCGCACGGGCGGACCCCGGGAAGTGATCGCGTGGACGAGGAGCAGCAGCCGCGGCGCCCGGTCCGAGCGGCGGCGGAGCGGGCGGGGGCGCGGCCGCTCGGGTGCGGCGGGCAGGGCGAGGAGCAGGCGCAGCGGTGTGGTGAGGCGGCCGGCGACGGCCCGCAGGATGCGGAAGACGGCGCGTTCGCCGTGGCCGAGCCAGAGTCCGCACAGCAGCGCGGCGAGGAGGTGGGCGGCGAGCATGCCGGTGGAGGCCGTGCCGCCGGTGCCGAAACCCAGGTACGCGACGGGGGCCAGGTGGGCGGGACCCATGTTCATGCCGGCCATGTCGCCGGCCATGTCCATATGCGTGGCGGCCATGGGGACCCGCTGGGACGTGAACGCCTGGGCCGTGGAGAAGCCGCTGTGCAGGGCCGTCTGGGCGCCGACCGCGGCGGACACGACCAACGGCAGCCCGCGTTCCCGTGTGGCCAGGGACCAGCCCAGGGCGCCGGTGGCCAGGAGGCCGGCCGCCAGGGCCCAGCCGGGCACCGGGCCGCCGGACATCAGGACGTGGCCCAGGGCGGCGAGCAGCACGCAGACGGCCGCGAACACCGCGGCCCGTAACGTGCGCGCACACCACCCTGCTGTCATGGCGCATCATCCTGGCAGCCGGCGCCGGTCCATCAGGGAGGCGCACGGCGATCCACAGGTGGCGTGTCCAACTCACAGGTGAGGTGGGCCGGCTCACAGCCGACGGCGTTCCCCGCGCCGCCCGCGGGGCCCCGCCCTCATATTGGCTTGCCGCCGGTCGGTCCGCTCGGATAGGAAACTCGCATGCTTAAGGGCAGCAAGGTCGGGCTCAGGGCCCGGCACGAGGAGGACATCCCGGTCCTGCAGGCCGAGCTCCACGACGACGTGGTCAACCACGCGCGGGCCCAGGGCCGGCCGTGGCGGCCGATCACGCCCGGCTCGAAGGCCGCGCAGTTCGTGGTGGACGACGAGGAGGAAGGGCACGTCCCGTTCTCCGTGGTGGAGCTGGACGGCGGCACGCTGGTGGGCAGCGCGGTGCTGTGGGGCATCGACACCCACAACCGGTCCGCTCACATCGGGCTCGGGCTGCTGGCGTCCGCCCGCGGCAAGGGCTACGGCACCGACGTGGTCGCCGTGCTGTGCCACTACGGCTTCGTCGTACGCGGCCTGCACCGGCTGCAGATCGAGACGCTGGCGGACAACACCGCGATGCTCCGCTCCGCCGGACGCAACGGCTTCGTCCGCGAGGGCACACTGCGCTCCGCGGCCTGGGTGATGGGCGAGTTCCTGGACGAGGTACTCCTGGGCCTCCTCGCCGAGGACTGGAAACCGGCCTCGGGGAGCTAGGCCGCGCCGGGCCCCAGGACGGCTTGGTCTTCCGGGCCGCGCCGGGGGCTGTGCGCCGGGCGGTGGACCCCGCGCGCACTTCCGGCCACCTCGCGGCGCACGCCCGGACGCGGTGCGCGGACGGTCATCTGGGACGGAGATGACTGACATCCCGGTCCATCGCCCTCTGAGGGGAAGCATGGCGGGCGGTGAAGCGCTCTGCAGGATGAGAGTCACAGCTCCTGTGAGGAAGGTCCCCGTGTCCCAGTCGTCGTCCGAAGTCCGCTCCCCGCGCCGGAAGTACGCCGCCGAGCCCGCCCACGGGGTGCCGGGCTGGCTGATCGCACTGTTCGCCGTCGCCTCCGGTATGACGGTCGCCAACCTCTACTACGCCCAGCCTCTGCTGTCCGAACTGCGCGGTGTCTTCCACATCGGCGAGGCCACCGCGGGTCTGCTGATCACGCTCACCCAGGTCGGCTACGTGATCGGCATGGTCTTCCTGGTCCCGCTCGGTGACCGGCTGGAGAAGCGGAGCCTGATCACCGCCCTGCTGACGGTCACCACGCTCGCCCTGGTGGCGGCCGGCCTCGCGACCGGGTTCCCCATGCTGCTGATCGCGTCCCTGGTCAGCGGTGCCACGTCGGTGGTGGCCCAGATACTCGTCCCGTTCGCCGCGAGCCTGGCGCCCGACCACGCCCGGGGCCGGATCGTCGGCCGGGTGATGAGCGGCCTGCTCACCGGCATACTGCTGTCCCGCACGCTCAGCAGCCTGGTCTCCAGCGTGGCCGGCTGGCGGGTCGTCTACCTCGGCTCGGCCGTCCTGATGGCGCTGCTGGGCGTGGCCCTGCGGCTGGCCCTGCCCCGGCACGCGCCGACCACGTCCGTGCCGTACCACCATGTGCTGCGCTCCACGGCGGCGCTGGTGCGCACGCACCCCGTGCTGCTGCGCCGCGGCCTCTACCAGGCGGCGATGTTCGGTGCCTTCAGCGCCTTCTGGACCACCGTCTCGTACGTCCTGACCGGGCCGTACTTCCACTACTCCGCCGTCGGTGTCGGTGTGTTCGCGCTGGTCGGAGCCGCCGGTGCGGCCGTGGCGCCGCTCGCCGGACGCTGGGCGGACCACGGGCTGACCCGGAAGATGACCGGTGCCGCGTTCGCGCTCGCCGCGCTGGCCTTCGTCATAGCCGGCTTCGGTCAGCACAGCGTGCTCCTGATCGCCCTCGGGGCCGTCGCGCTGGACGCGGCCGTCCAGACCAGCCTCATCCTCGGCCAGCACACCGTGTACCAGCTCGACCCCCTCGCCCGGGCCCGCCTCAACAGCGCCTTCATCGCGATCTTCTTCATCGGCGGCGCCCTCGGCTCGCAGTTCGGCTCGATCGCCTACCGGGCCGGCGGCTGGAGCGCGGTCAGCCTCTTCGGGGCGGTCCTGCCGGTACTGGCGCTGCTGTACTGGCTGACCGAGCGCCGGCCGAGCGCGAAGCGCTCGGCGTGACGCCGTGCGGCCCGTACCGGGGAACCGCGGGCCCGGTTCCCCGCCGAGCCGGCCGACACTCCCCCGGTCCGCGCCGGAGGGAGCCGGCGCCTGCCTAGGATGCAGCGAAGATCGCCGCCCCGCCGAAGCGGGGCGCTGTGCCGGTGGGAGCGGATGATGGACCTACGGCAGATGGAAGTCGTCGTCGCGGTGGCCGACGCGGGCGGGTTCACGGCGGCTGCGCGGCGGCTGCACGTGGTCCAGTCCGCGGTCTCCGGCACGGTCCGCGCACTCGAACGCGAGCTGGGCACCCCGCTGTTCACCCGGACCACCCACCGGGTCGGGCTCACCCCGGCCGGCGAGGCGTTCGTCCCGGCGGCACGGCATGCACTGCGCGCCGCCGAGCTGGCCCGCGAGGCCGTCGACGCGGCGAAGGGGGAGCTGCGCGGCCGGGTGACGGTCGGCACGATGCAGGGGGTCTGGGCGAACCTGCACCATGCGCTGGCCGCGCTGCGGTCGGAACACCCGCGGGTGGTGGTGCGGTTGCGGCAGGCCGCGGTCATCGACCTCCGGCAGGCACTGCGGGAGGGCACGGTGGACCTGGCGGTGGTGGCGCTGGACCGCCAGCAGCAGCGCGGGCTGGTGACCAGACTGCTGTCCCACGAGGAGATGGTGCTGGTGGCCTCGCCCCGCCGGAGCCTCACCGCGAGCGGCCCCGAGGGCACGGTCGACCTGGCCGACATCGCCGAGCTGCCGCAGGTGGAGTTCACCCCCGGCTGGGCGATCCGCGACGCGGCCGACCGCGCGTTCCGGGCGGCCGGCGTCGAACGCGCCACGACCTTCGAGGTCAACGACATCGTGGCCGCGTCCGAACTGATCCGTAACGACCTCGGCGTCTGCATCATGCCGCCGACCATCGCCCACCGCTTCCCGGACCTGACCACCTACCGCTTCACCCGTCACGCACCGAGCTGGAAGGTGATGGTGGTACGCCCGCCCGGCGAGCCCCCGGCCGCCGTCGCGGCACTGCTGCGGCACATGACCTGATCCGGCACTCCGGCCGGCGCATCGCGGGCCGGCTCCCCGAGCCCGGACGCCCCCGGCGGCACGGCGAGCGCGGACCCACGGCACGGCGCGCGCGGGTGCACGGCACGGGGCGAGCGCGGGAGACCGGCGCCACGCACACGCGGTACCTCGGCGCCGCCCGCAGGACACCGGCCGGATACCGGCCTTCGGCCCCACGGGGCACCGGCACCACGGGGCACCGGCACCACCTCGCGGCGGGTTCGGTGCCGCGAGGTGGCCGGAGGTGCGGAAGCCGTCAGAAGGTGTCCGCGTCGGGGATCACGTGCATCGCGGCCTCCTCCGCCGACGCCCCGGCGCCGTCCAGGCCGCGGTCGGAGGCGAACAGGTCGGTCTCGGTGTTCTCGTGGGCGCCCTCGTCCGGTGCGACGAGCCGACCGGCGCGGCCGTCGCCGACCTCGTCGTCGAGGAGTTCGCCGTCCGTGTCCAAGGCGTCACCGATGTCGTCGCCCTCCAGGACGGCGATGTCCGGCACCTCCTCGGCGAGCCGCTCGTCGAGGGTCTCCCCGCGCTGTCCCTCCGCCGCCGTGACGCCCGTGTGCTCCACGGCCCAGGGCCGCTCCGGCGGCGAGTAGCCCTCGTCCAGGGCCTCCTCGCCGGCCCGGTAGTCCAGGGTGTCCGACGCGTCCAGCAGACCCGCGTCGTCCTGCACCTCCGAACCGTCCGGCTGGTAGACGTCGTCACCCATCGCCTCGTCGGTCATACGTGCTCCATCGTCGCTCGGGCCATCTGTTCGATCCGGCCGTCATCGGAAAGGTTAGGAGGTCGGGCGGAGGTCCGGGGGCGTTCTCGGCGGCCGCCCGCCGCCGCTGCGCCGATGACCCGCCGTACGGGTCCCGGAAGGCCCGGCCGAAGTGGGAGGGACCGGTGAGAACCCCGGCGGTCGGCCGCCGCGGCCGACCGGCCGGACAACACGGCGCGACGCGCCCACCCCACCCGAACCGGCAGCGCCGACCTGTGCGGTTGTCGTCTGTCGTGTGGCACGGGATGCTGAGGGAGCACGAAGGGAAGCGGTGCCATGGATCGTTTTCCGGATGCTGCCAACGTCGAATTCCACAGTCCTCTGGATCTCACCAAGGCCGCTGCCGCGGTGCTGGACGCGGAAGGCCGTATCTCCGGGTGGAGCACCTCGGCCCAGCGTCTCCTCGGACATCCGCCGGAGGAGGTGCTCGGCCGGCCGGCCGAGCGGCTGCTGGCGACGACCCCAGGGACTCGGCTGTCCGCTCTCTGCACCACGCACCGGCCCCGCAGCACGGTCCTGGACCTCCGCTGCCGGGACGGACACACCCTGCGCGCCGCTGTGACGTTCGCTCCGCTCACCCACCAGGGCGTCGCCGCGACCGTCGTGGTCGCGGCCGACCTGGCGGCCCTGCGCGGCTGGGAGGCACAGCTGGCGATGTTGCAGGGACTGGCGACCGAGTCCTCCGTGGGCCTGACCATCTACGACACGGACATGCGCGTCGTCTGGGGAAACGTCTCCACCGACCAGGAGCTGGCGGGCGTCGCCCAGTACGTCGGCCGGCCCGCCGCGGATCTCTTTCCCGAGGGCGAGTTCATCTCCCGCCATCACCCCCCGGACGAGGACCAGGTGATGGAGCAGGTGCTCAAGACGGGCGAACCGGTCCTCGGCATGCACTATCGCGGGCGCGCTCCCGTCGACCCGGTGCGCGAGCACGTCTGGTCCTGCTCGTACTACCGGCTGGTGGACGCCAGGGGCGAACCGCTGGGGCTCTTCGAGGAATCCCTGGACATCACCGACCGCTACCGCGCCCAGGAACGGCTGTCGCTGCTGGTACGGGCGGGCAAGCGCATCGGCGCCTCGCTGGACGTGCGGCGTACGGCCGCGGAGCTGGCCGACGTGGCGGTGCCCCAGCTGGCCGACGAGGTGCTGGTGGATCTGCCGCCGGCGGTCATCGAGGGACGGCAGCCGCCGACCGGTTCCGCGCCGGGGCACAGTCTGCTGCGGATGCACGGCCGTACCCCGGAGGAGTTCCGGACCAGTCCGGTCTCCTATCCGCCGTCGTCACCGCAGGCCCTGAGCCTGGCCACCAGCCGACCCGTCGTCGATGCCGCCCCGTCGCCGGGGGAAGGGTTCCCGGCCGGCCGCGGCTCCGACCTCTTCGTCCCGCTGCTCGCCCGCGACGCGGTCCTGGGCCTCGCCACCTTCCGGCGCGGCAACAACCCCGACCCCTTCGGGCCCGAGGAGCAGACCCTTGCGGTGGAGCTGGCCGAGCGGGCCGCCGTCGGCATCGACAACGCCCGCCGTTACACCAGCCAGCACGCGGCGGCCCTGGTGCTGCAGCGAAGCCTGCTGCCGCAGCATCTGCCCGAGCAGAGCGCGGTCGAGGTGGCGTACCGCTACCTGCCCGCCGACAGCCGGGTGGGGGTGGGCGGGGACTGGTTCGACCTGATCCCGCTCTCCGGTGCCAGGGTGGGGCTGACCGTCGGCGACGTGGTCGGCCACGGTGTGCACGCGGCCGCGACCATGGGCCGGCTGCGCGCCACCGTGCGGACCCTGGCGCTGCTGGACCTGGATCCGGCCGAGTTGCTCACCCGGCTGGACGGCCTGGTCGCGCAGGACGCGGAGCCCGACGCGGCCGACGGGCTGAGCGACAAGGCGCTCGGGGTGACCTGCCTCTACGCGATCTACGACCCGGTCGGCGGCCGCTGCGTCTGGGCGAGCGCGGGCCATCCCCCGCCGATCGTGGCCGACGCCGGCGGCAGGGTGGTCCTGTCCTCGCAGGCGCCGGGCCCGCCCCTGGGGCTGGACAGCCTGCCGTACGAGAACGTCGAGCTGAGCCTGTCCGCCGGCAGTGTGATGGCGCTCTTCACCGACGGTGTCGTGGAGGACCGGCGCACCGACATCGACAGCGGGATCGACCGCCTCGCCCACGTGCTCACCTGGCAGCGCTGCCCGCTGGAGGAACTCTGCGACCGGGCGATGTCGACCCTGCCGCCCGGGCCCCAGGCCGACGACGCCACGCTGCTGCTCGTGCGCACCCGGCGGCTCGGCACCGACCGCGTGGCGGACCTGCGACTGCCGCCCGAGCCGGCCATGGTGGCGAACGCCCGCACGGACACCGAGCGCCAGCTGGAGACCTGGGGCCTGGCCGAACTGTCCTTCACCGCCGCGCTGGTGGTGAGCGAGCTGGTCACCAACAGCATCCGGTACGCCACCGGTCCGGTGATGCTACGGCTGATCAAGGACCGCAGCCTGCTCTGCGAGGTCTCCGACAACGCACACACGGCACCTCACCTGCGACGCGCCCGCCGGGACGACGAAGGAGGCCGCGGCCTGTTCCTGGTCGCCCAGGTGTCCCAGCGCTGGGGCACCCGCTACACCGCGTCCGGAAAGACCATCTGGGCGGAGCTGGCCATCCCCTAGCCCTCGGTCCGGGGACCTGTGTGACCGGTGCGATCGGTGCGACCGGTTCATGACTTCAATGGTCAAGCGAGTTCCGGAACACCATGACCAACAACGCGTCGAATCCAGCACCGATCAGTTGAACATTCACGCGATCCTGGAGTACCGTAGAGGTTGAACGTTGAACATTGCGGGATCTCCGCGTGAAAGGAAGCGCCCCATGAGCGCACTGCTGACTCCCACGGTGGACGTGCGACGCGCCGGCAGGCGCCTGGCCAGCCGGTTGTCGTGGCTCGACTCCAGGCACTCCTTCTCCCTCGGCACCCACCGGCCGGACCCGGCCAACACGCACCACGGCGTGCTGCTGGTCAACAACGAGGATCTGGTGCAACCGGGCACCGGATTCGACACGCACCCGCACCAGGACATGGAGATCGTCACCTGGGTTCTCCAGGGCTCCCTCGTGCACCAGGACTCCAGCGGCCACTCCGGCGTGATCTACCCCGGCCTGGCCCAGCGCATGAGCGCCGGCACCGGCATCCTGCATTCGGAGAAGAACGACTCCTACCGGTCCACCGGCGAACGCCCCGCCGACCCGGTGCACTTCGTCCAGATGTGGGTCGTACCCGACGAGGCCGGCGTCACCCCGGGCTACGAACAGCTCGAGATCGACGCCGAACTGCTGACCGGCGGACTGGTCACCGTGGCCTCCGGCATGGACAGGCACCAGGACGCCAGTGCCATCCGGATCCAGAACCGGCACGCCGCACTGCACGCGGCACGGCTGCGCCCGGGACAGCAGGTGACCCTTCCCGAGGCCCCGTACCTGCACCTGTTCGTCGCACGCGGTTCCGTCGACCTGGAAGGCACCGGCACTCTGGACGAGGGCGACGCGGTACGCTTCACGGCCGCCGGCGGCCACCGGGTCAGCGCCACCACCCCCGCCGAGATCCTCGCCTGGGAGATGCACGCCACGCTCACCCTGTGACCTCACCACCGCCCCCTGGGGGCTCAGGCCCTGCGGGCCGCCAGGATGCGGTTCATACGGGCCTCCAGTTCGGCGCGCTCCTCGGCCGCGTACTCCGCCTCGGCCCGCTGGTAGCGGCGCTGCACCCGCCGCATCCGGTCCTTGGTGTCCTGTTCCACCCGGTACCGCTGCGCCTCGTGCTCCATCCGCGCACAGGCGTGCTGCACCTGGAGTTCGTCCGCGTACAGCCGCTGGCTCGTCTCGAAGCGCCTGCCGAGCATCCTGTCGTACGCCGTCGCGCCGCTCATGAGCTTGGCCAGGACGGGCATCGCGTCGAAGCACACGAGCAGCAGGTGCAGGACGACAGTGAGGAAGAGCGCGAAGCCGTCCGACTCGGCGACCTCCTTGAGGCCGTGCGCGCGGGTGAGGATGCCGTCGGTGTCCAGGGCGGCGGCGCGCTGCGCGGTCTTGGCGTCGATGGCCCGCTGGAGCTTCGGCTGGTAGGCGTTGGCGGCGTTGTCCTGCTCGGCGGCCAGGGTCTGCCCCTTGGCCGTCATCTCCTTCAACTGCCTCTGGTACGGGGCGAGTTCGGTGGCCGCGGCGGCGGTGGCCGTGCGGGCCCGCTTGCAGGTGATGGTGACGTCCCGGCCGTTGGCCGTCCAGATCCAGTACTTCGGTCCGCACAGGCGCTGCTCGGTGGCCAGCTTGGCGTCGTGCTCCCTGGACAACTCGTCGACCTGGGCTTTCAGGGTGGCGGCGCGGGCGGTGCCGGTCTTGATCTGGCGGGCGAGTTCGGCGGGCGATCCCACCACCTTCAGCTGGTAGCGGCCGCACTCCGCCCGGTCGCTGGTGGAGGCGCCGTCGGTGGGGTTGCAGGAGACGAGCATGCCCCGGTAGTCCGCGACCGACTGCTCGTTGCCGACGGCGATCTCCTGGCGGATCTCCTTGTCGAAGATCTGGAAGAGGATCGGTTCGGCGATGAACAGGCCGAGGAGGATCGACAGAAGGAAGCGGAGCATCAAAGTCCACCTCTTGACCGAGGTGCCGTGGGTGCTGGACACCAGCCAGCTGTCGAGCGTGAGGACCACCCAGAACCAGATCAGGGCAGCCAGGACCACGGCTGTGCCCGGCAGGTCGGAGCGGAAGCTGGTGAGGGCCAGAGCCATCGAGACCGACCCCACCAGAGCGGTGTTGAACACCAGCGCCCCGTACCGGGTGTAGCGCGGGCGGTCCTCCGGAACCCAGGCCAGCAGCCCCTCGTCGACGCCGATCAGCCTGCGCAGCCGGGCCGCTAGGCCGCCGACGGGCGCCACCGGGCGGCGCTCGGATCCGGCGTCCCCGTGGCCGCCGAAAGAAGCCGAGTCGGCCGGGCGGAGCGGGGTGTCAGTCGACAAGGCTGGCCTCCTGGTCGGTGCCGCCGAAGTCCATTACGGCGTCCTCGGCATCGTCGGTGTCCCGCCCGGCGGCGGCCGTGCCCTCGTCCGCGGCCCGGGAGCCGTCGTTCAGCTCGCCCTGGACCTCGGCCTCCACCGCGCCCTCGCGCGAGGGCCGGCCCGGGCTGTTGACGTTCCCGACGCTGTTGATGAGCGTGCCGGGGTCGTACCCGGTACTGTCGAACAGCCCTCGGGCGATGCCCTGTTTGTACAGGTCGGCGCGGACCGCCAGCTGCTGCTTGGCCCACTCGCGCTCGTCGCGCTCCCAGCGCTGGGCGTCCACGCGGCCCTCCTCGTGCTTGATTTGCTGGTCCTTGTGCTCGAGGTTCCAGCGCCGGGCGTCCTCGGCGCGCTGGGCGGCGGCGTCCTCGCGCTGGTCCACACGGTCGAGCTGCTGCTGCGTGTCGGCGCGTTCGACGCGCCAGTGCTCCTCCTCCCGCCGCACGGCCTGCCGCCGCATGTCGTACTCGCGGTCCTCGCGGGTCCATTCCTCCGAGCGCCCGAGCCGGTCCCGCTCGGCCTCGTGCAGGCGCCTGGAGAGTTCATCGGCGCTGATCTCACCGCTGCGGAAGGCCAGGTAGGCCGCGCCGAGCGGGTCGGTGCCGAGCAGGCTGATGTCCTCCTGGATCTCCGCGCGGGTCGAACGGTTGCGCTGGCCACGCAGCGTGAGGTCGTGCTCCTGCTCCTCGGACTCCGAGGACCGCCTGAACCGGCTGATCAGCGAGTCCCGCCGCTGCCGGTTCTCCTCCTCCATCATCGCCAGCGCGTGCGCGTTGCGCGCCTCCCGCTCGGCCTTCAGGGAGCGCAGCTCCTCCTGCTTCAGCGCCAGCTCCGCGCCCAGGATCTCCCGCCGCAGGGCGGCCTCCTGGACCAGGTCGGCGTGCTCCATCTCGGTGAGGTGCGCGGCCTGTTCCTCCGGGGTACGGACCTCCACCTGCCCGCAGCGCACCTTGAGGCCGGACACCTCGGCCGGCCGCATCTCGTGGTACGCGGTCAGCCGGGCGTCGATGCGGCTGCGCACCGACGCGGACTCCACGATCGGCAGGTCGCTGCCGTCCTCGGTGAGCCCGGGCACCGCCAGCAACTGCGCGAGCAGCAGCGCCTCCACCTCCGTGACGCCGTCCCGCACGACCGCGCACGGGTCGACGACGTTGCTGAAGTACGTCACCCGTACGGTGAACTCGCCCGCCTGCGCGGAGGGGATCCGGGTCTCCACGACCACGGGCACGTCGGCCCGCTGGTCGACGACCGTGACCGAGCTGGCCGAGACCACCAGCGGGTCGTCGGCGCGCAGCTGTCCGTGGTCCTCCACGTACTCCTCGCCCACCCTGAACACCCGCACCTGGTGGGCGGCGATCCTCGGCAGGTCGCCCTCCGCGCGCCGGGCACGCTTCTTCAGGATGCCGCCGCGCTTCTCCGGCCGTCCGTACTCCCGCTGCTCGACGAGCGGATAATTCTCAGCCATGAGTGTCAGTCCTCCGTGCTCAGTACAGCGGTAAGGAAGAGGTCGATCAGTTCTTCGTCCGGCTCCACGGGCGGTACGGCGGCCTGCCGCAGGGCCGTGGACAGTTTGGGCCGCTCGCCGGGCGCCAGCGCCGCGCCGACCGCCCGGCCGAAACGCTCGGCCACCGTCTTCGGCTCCTGCGACACGGCGGGGAGCTGGCACAGGGTGGCGTACAGGCTGAGCAACGCCCGTCTCCGGCGGGGCAGGTTCTCCAGGACGCCCGCCCACAGCTGGCCGAGCCGGTCCGTCTGGCGCGGATCGTTCTGCAGCAGCGTGGCGCACACCAGTCGGCGGGTGCGGGCGTCCCGCGCCCGCAGGACGGTGAGCACGCTGTCGAGGGTGTGGTCGTTGAGCCGTCCGGTGCGGGTCTCGCGCTCGACCCGCAGCCGGTAGGCGAGCGGCCGGAACACCGCGCCGGTGTCCTCGCCGCACTCGGCGAGCACCGCGACCAGCCCGGCCAGCGCGTAGGCCGTCTCCACGGGCCGGCCGTCACGCCGCGCCATCAGCTGGAGCAGGCCGTGCACGGCGTCCGTGGGGAAGAGCACGCCGAGCGCCCCGCTGAAGGCCGCCGTGGCCGTCGACCGGAGCGCGGGACTGACCGAGCGGGCCCAGCCGCGGGCGATGCCGAGGGCGGTGGCGGCGAGGTTCTCCTCCAGGCACATGCACTGGAGCACCAGGTTCGCCGTGGACTGGCCGGAGCGGCCGGCCGTTCCGGCCGCCCACGCGTGGAGGTAGTTGTCGGCCACCTCGTCGAAAGCGGGCCGGGCGAGCAGGGCGAGACCCTGTGCCACGGACAGCTGGAGGGCGAGACTCGGCCGGCCGGACACGAGTTCCGTCAGCCAGTCCCGGACACCGTCCCAGAACAGCGTCGAGCGCCTGGTCCACAGCTCCTCCAGCACCCACTGCCGGTACTGGGGCTGCGGAAAGACCAGCGCGGTGCGGGTGAGCGCGCCGTCCTTGCGCTCCTCCGCGGTGATCAGGGCGTTACGGGTCAACGACTGCCGACGGTCCACGACGCGGCGCGCCGCCTCGGCCCTGTCCTCCTCGGTGAACGGCGGCGGAAAGGCCGGCTCCAGCCAGTGCTCCAGCCGCTCCTGGCAGGTCTCGACCTCGCGGTAGCCCGCGCCGGTGACGAAGGCCAGCGTGGTCAGCTCGGCCCACTCCTGCGGCGTACGGTCCAGCTCGAACCAGCCGCGCACCGGCTGGGCCGCGCTGCTGCCGTACTCCTGCCAGACCTCGGCCGGCCGGGCACCGCCCGCGATCCGCTCGGCGGCCGCGGTGACCTCGGTGATCCTGCACCCGCCGGGCATCAGGCCGACGGCTCGCCGCACGGCGTCCGCGTCGCACCCCGCGTTCGCGAGCCTGGCCCGCAGCACGGCCGCGAGGTCGGGCAGCACCCAGGGCACGTACCGTACGGACTCGACCCGGGCGGCCGGGTGGACGGTGGTGACGACCAGGTACGCGCCCTGCTCCCGCACGGTGTCCCGGACCCGCCGCCAGTCGAAGTCGGCCGTCGCGGACGTCTCCTCGCCCATCCAGTCGAGCAGGACATAGCCGACGCCCCGTTCGAAGGCGACCCGGCCGCCGGCCAGGTCGTCCAGACTGCGCCCCGGGGAGAGCACCACGTGGTCCGACCCCTCGGCCACGGAGTCCACGAGCGCCACCGCCCCGGAGCGTTTGCCCGTGCTGGGCGGGCCGACGAGGACCACGACCCCGGCCTCCTCCAGGGCCTGGAGGGCCTCCCCGAAGCAGTCGGGCTTCACATACGACCCGATGAGCGCTTCCGCTTCGCCCGCGTCGAGGCGGCCGACGGCACGGCGGCGCGCGTTGCCGGAGTCGGCGGCGCCGACGCCGAAGAGGGCGCCGGAGGCGTCGAGGGCTCCGTAGAAGTACTGGTTGACGTTGTTCTGGTGAACCTGGCCGGGACGGTTCTTGGACGTGGGCTTGTGGCCGGCCTCGGCCTCGGGGGCCGTCTCCTGCTTCGCCGGTTCCGCCTCCGGTTCGGAGTGCGGTGCCGGTGCCGGTGCCGGTGCCGGTTCTGGGTCGGGGTCGAGGTCGCCCGAAGGCGCGGACTCAGGGATGTCCTGGGACATCTGCTCGCTCGGCTCGCTCGGCGAGCCCTCTTCGCACAGTTCCTCGTTCATCCTCAGCCGTCACTCAAGGTCACTTGGAGATCCCAAAGACGGCCCCCTGAGCATGGACGGTTCCGGTGTAGACCTGAACCACCGTGTCTCCGGGAGCAGTTGGCGCATCCAGGGGGCGCGCGCCGACAGCTTCACCACCCCCCGCACTCACCGCCTCCGCGGCACGGGCCTTCCCTGCCGCCTCCGAACCGGCAGCCGCCTCCGCCGCTTCCGAACCGGCCGCCGTCTCCGCCGTTCCCGAACCGGCGGCCGCCCCGAGGTCGAGGGCGCCCGCGTCGTACCCGGGCACCCAGATCCACGCCCGCCCGCTGTGCTCCTTCTCCACGACCCGCACCTCGCGGAACTCCTCCGTCCGGATGGTCGTGAACGCCTGGGCGATCACCTCGTTGAAGACGGTCGGCGACACCGCGACGGCGAGGCAGGCATCCGGCGCGGCCGCGAGGGCCGCCTTCAGCACCGCGCTGTCCAGCATGCGTCCGACCTCCACGGGCGCCCGGCCGACGAAGCCGATCGGGCCGGGCGAGGCCGTACCGAAGTGCACGGCAGCCCGCAGCCGCAGCCACGACTCCCGCATGCGTCCGTGGTTGAAGGCGCGCAGCCCGGCGTCGAGCCGGCGCATGAACGGGTCGACGAGGTCGGGCTCGGACGCCCCCTCCGGGAGCACCGCGAACACCGAGTCGCCGCCCTCCTGGAGCTGCCAGCGCTCCCAGTCCAGGCCGACCGCCGCGGCCGACTCGCCCAGCAGCCGCCCGATGGCCTCCTGAAGCTGCCGCTGCGTCACCGCGTCGACGCCGCCGTACCCTTTCGCGTCGACCGCCAGCAGCGGTCGGCGCCAGAACGTTTGCATGATCACAATCCCCGCTCACTCGGTGACAGCGCACTCATGCGTCGACGGACCATGAGCAGTGAGGGGCGCGCTACGGTACAAGCCGACGTCCGCTCCCCCACAGGCGGACGCCGGTAGGCCAGTGGTACACGCCCCGCGCGCCGCGAACCCCGTCGAAATACGGGATGCGGGAAGTTACGGGAACTCACGGTGGAAGCCCCGAGTTACGGCTGGGTCCGGAAGGCCGAAGCAGCACAGGAAGAGGTCATGCGCCCGGATCCCGCGGAGGTCCCGGGTTCCGTTCCGTCCCGGACACCGTCCGCTCGCCCCTCGGGCGCCAGGTCCCCCAGTGCCCCGAGCCGCGGCAGGTCGCGTAGGACGGTCGCGGCGTAGCCGGTCGTCAGCAGTCCCTCCGCACGCAGCTCGCGCAGCGCCTTCCGGACGAGGTGGCTGAGGCCGTTGCCGGCCCATGGGTCCTGGTCATGGTCGGTTCTCCCGGCGGGCATGCTCGTCGCCCTCGCGGTACAGCACCAGGTGCTCGTGGTGGAGAACGCCGTCGCGGACGTCGCCGGTGGCGGTGAAGCCGGTGTCGTCGACGTAGTCGAGGTGGCTGCCGGTGACGGTGTAGCTGCCGGTGTAGGCGCTCGGGCGATTGCCGCGGGCCTCGTCGTAGCGGCCGTTCGGCAGCAGTTCCTGGCGGATGAATCCGTCGGCGGTCACCCACATCCCGACGTACGGGTGCGGGTCGCGGGGCGTGTCGTCGCTGGTCATGTCTCCACGATCGGCCCGGCGGGCGGTGGCGACCAGGCCGCCGTCTCCCCAGGTGAGGGCCTCCTGGGTGCCGCGCACCCAGCATCGCGGGCCGGCCGGATGGTGGGTGCCGGGCACCTAGGGACAGAGCGGCCTGGTTCCGGCGCCGCCACGCCACGAACCTGATGGTCAGGCGGCTGCCGTGGCCGCCGGACACTCGCCCCGAGGAGCACGCAATGACCATCACCGACATCGACACCGGCACCGTGAACTGGAACCCCGAGGCCCTCGACGAGATCCTCTCGGACGACGAGGGGCGCCCCGTCCTGTTCACGAATGCCCGGATCCTGACGATGGACCCGTTGATCGGGGCCATGGTCGGCGCCGACATCCTGTTCGTCGGCTCGCTGATCGTGGGTGTCGGCCCCGGCATCGTCACCGCGGCCGGGGACGACAACGCCATCGTCGTCGACGGCACCGGTACGACCGTCGTCCCCGCCGTCGTGGACACCGTCGCGCTGGCCGGCGGCCGCGGCAGCCGCTCGGAGTACGTCGCGACGCTGACCCCGGGCAACACCACCGACTTCCTGGTGGTGCCCGACGAACTCGCCGACGACGTGCCGAGCGCGGTGGCCACGCTCCTGTCCCGGCCGGAGCAGGTCCGCGCACTCGTCTCGGCGGGCCGGCCGGTGCTGTGGGCCGGCGCCGACGTCCCCGGCCGGGCCGCCGCACCCGAGACGGGCATCCCGGACGCGGAGGACCTGACCGGCAACCCGCGCGTCGGTGTCTGGATCGACCGGAACGACTTCCTGCACCAGGAGCTCACCGCCGACGGCCGCTACGACGAGACCCGGGGCGGGCGCCCGCACGCCTACCAGGGCCGCTACTGGATCGACGGCGATCGCATCGACTACCTGGACGACCTCGGCTTCTGGGCCTACGGCGCGTTCCAGGGCGACGAACTCCACCACGCGGGCTACGTCATGAAGCTCGGCTGACACCCCTCTCCGTTCCCCGTCCGCGTTCCTCCGCCGTACCGAAAGAAGAGCCCTCATGAACCTCAACGACACCACCAGCCCCGCCGTACTCGAAGAGCTCCGGCGGCGGCCCGCCGACCGGCGGCGCATCCTGTTCACCGGTGCGACCGTCGTCACCATGGACCCCGGCCTCGGTGTCGTCGACGGCGGCGACCTCCTCGTCGAGGGCGACACGATCGCCGCCGTCGGCCCCCGCCTCGACGCGCCGGACGCCGTGGCCGTCGACGCCACCGGCACGGTCCTCGCCCCGGGTTTCGTCGACACGCACCGGCACGCCTGGGAGGCGCAGCTGCGCCGGATCATGCCGGACGTCGACGACCTCGGCGGCTACGTCATGGCCACCCTGGCCGGCTACGCCACGGTCTACCGGCCCCAGGACATGTACACCGGCACCAGGCTGGCGGCCCTGACCGCGATCGACAGCGGCATCACGACCATGCTCGACTTCTCCCACAACTCCCGTACCCGCGAGCACTCCGACGCCGCCGTCGAGGCCCTGCGCGACACCGGCATCCGCGGCGTGCACGCCTCCATGGGCCCGCACTTCGGCGACTGGGACCGGCAGTGGCCGGGCGACCTCGCCCGGCTCAAGAGCCAGTACTTCAGCAGCGACGACCAGTTGCTCACGCTGCGCCTGGCGACCCTGGCCACCGACGAGATCGCCGGACCCGCGCTCGCCTACGGCCCCGAACTCGCCCGTGTCGCCGCGGAGCTGGGCATCGGGGTGAGCGTGGACGCCGTCTTCGGCACCGCCTCCTCCGACGCGGTCCTGCGCTGGGCCAAGGACGGCATCCTCGGCCCCGACGTGACCCTCATCCACGCCACCGGGCTGACCCCCGAGGCGTGGCGGGCGATGGGCGGGTCCGGCACCACCGTGGCCCTCGCGCCGACCTCCGACGCCCAGATCGGCCTGGAGACCGCGATCCCCGCCGTCGACGAGGCACTGTCCGTCGGCATCCGCCCCGGACTGAGCATCGACGTCGAAGTCGCCCTGGCCGGCGACATGTTCACCCAGATGCGGGCCCTGCACGCCATCCAGCGGATGCGCGCGGTCAACGCCGCCTACGGCACCGACCGTCAGCCCTCCCGGATCACCACCCACGACGTCCTCGACTTCGCCACCCTCCAGGGCGCCCGCACCAACGGCCTGGCGGACGTGACCGGTTCACTCACCCCGGGCAAGAAGGCGGACCTCCTGGTCATCCGGGCCGAGGACCTCAACAACATGCCGCTCAACGACCCGATCGGCACGATCGTGCTGGGCTCCGACGCCCGCAACATCAGCGCCGTCCTCATCAACGGCGAACCCCGCAAGTGGGACGGACAGGTCCTCGACGTCGACCTGACCGCCCTGCGCGGCGAGGTGCACGCCTCGCGCGAGTACGTACTGAACACCCCGGCAGCCTGAACGTACTTCCCCATCCCCTGAGGACTCCGCCATGGCAAGCCTGGAACTGATCGCCGTCGTCGCCGTCGGTGTCCTCCTGATGGGCTGGCTGTCGCGTCGTACGGGCCTGAGCGAACCGCTTCTGCTGCTCGGCGCGGGCTGCCTCGTGGGACTGACACCGCCCTTCGCGTCGTTCGCCCTGTCCCCCGAGGTCGTCCTGTTCCTCTTTCTGCCCGCCCTGCTGTACTGGGAGGCGCTCACCTCCTCGGTGCGCGAGATCCGGGACAACTTCCGCAGCATCGTCCTCCAGTCGACCGGGCTGGTCCTGGCAACGGCCGTCGCCGTCGCGGCCGTGGCCCATGCGCTGGGCTACGGCTGGCCCGTCGCCTTCGTCCTCGGTGCCGTCCTGGCCCCGACCGACGCCGCGGCCGTCGCCGCCGTCGCCCGGGCCATGCCGCGCCGTATCCTGACCGTGCTGCGCACCGAGAGCCTGCTGAACGACGGCACCGCGCTGGTCCTGCTGGCCGTGGCCGTCGACGTCGTCACCGACGAGCGCCCCTTCTCCTGGTCCGGCACGGCGGTCGCCTTCGCCGGGTCCTACGCCGGCGGAGTCCTGGTAGGCGGCGCGGTCGCCCTGCTCCTGATCCCGGTCAGGCGCCGGCTGCCCGAACCGCTGCTGCACAGCGTGCTGAGCGTCGCCACCCCGTTCCTGGCGTACCTGCCCGCCGAACTCGTGCAGGTGTCCGGTGTCCTCGCCGTCGTCACCTGCGGCCTGGTGACCACCCGGTTCGGCCCTCGTGTCATCGGTTCCGACGCCCGTATCCAGGCCGTCGCCTTCTGGGAAGTGGCCAGCTATCTGCTCAACAGCGCGCTGTTCGTCCTCGTAGGCATCCAGCTCCCCGCCGCGGTCCGCGCGTTGACGTCCGTCTCCCTGGCGCAGGCGACGCTCGCCGCTGTCGCCGTGAGCGTCGCCGTGATCGGGACCCGGATCGCGTGGTTCTACTCGATCCCCTATCTGGTCAGGCTCCTGGACCGGCGTCCCCGGCAGCGCGACCGCCGTATCACCGGACGCCGGCGACTGCCGCTGGCGTGGGCCGGGATGCGGGGCGCCATCTCGCTGGCCGCGGCGCTGACCGTGCCCGCCACGACCGCCGAGGGGCAGCCCGTCGGGCAGCGTGACGCCGTGGTGTTCCTCACGACCGTCGTCATCGTCGTCACCCTCGCGGTCCTCGGTCCCACCCTGCCGGCCGTGGTCCGCGGGGCCCGCTTCCCCGAGGACACCGACAAGACCGCGGAACTCGCCCTCGCCCGCTGCCGTATGAGCAGCGCCGCGCTGGACGCCCTGCCGGAGCTGGCGCGGCGGTTCGGGGTCTCCGAAGGGGACACCCTGCGCATGGTCCAGGACATCGAGGACCGCACGGCCCCCGCTCCCGGCACCGCGCGCCGCCGGGAGAGCGTGCGGCGACTCGAACTCGCCCTGCTCCAGGTCAAACGGGACACGCTCACGGACCTGCGCGACGCCGGCCGTGTCGACGACATCGTCCTGCGTACCGTCCAGCACATGCTCGACGTGGAGGAGGTCCGGCTGCGGGGCAGGGCGAGTCCCTCGGCGGCGGCATCGTCGCCCACCCCGGACGAGTCCGCGCGCCCATGAGAGCCTCTCCTCCGTCCCACGAAAGGCATCCGTCACCGTCATGCGAACAACGATCCGCCCGAAGCGACACCGACGGCCGCTCGGCCAGGCGGCCGTCTGGGCCACCGTCGCAGCCCTGCTCACGGCCTGCGGCGAGTCGGCCGCGGGGGCGCCGCCGCATCCCACGGGCAGCCCCAGGGTCACGTCGTGCCTGGCGTCCTCGGGAGATCTGCTGGCCGACATCGACGCCGACGGCCGTACCGACCGCGTCTCCGACCCGTCCCGCACCGGAGCCCGGCTGACCATCGCCTTCGGCGAGAAGACGGGCTACGGCGCTCCGGTCGGCGTGCGGAAACTGGTCGGCGGTTCCGGATCCGGAGACAAGGACGTACTCGGGGCGGTGGCGGACTTCGACGGCGACGGGTGGAGCGACCTGGTCGTGGTGGCCACCGGGCAGAACCAGGGGGACGACCCGATCGAACCGGCGGTGGCCAAGCTGGTGTCCGGGCCCTTCTCGGCCTCCGGCCGGGGACAACGCACCCGGCATCTCGACCTTGTCGAGACACGCGGTGTCGCCGTGGCCGACTACGACCACGACGCCCGCCCCGACCTCGCCGTGTTCTCCTACTCCGGCGACGGCGTCTACCAGACGGAGGCCCGCCTCGGCAGCGCGGGCACGGGACTGGCCGACGCCACCGGGGACACGAGCACGAAGTACACCGTCTACGCGTATCAGCGAAGCCCGGTCAAACTGCCCCGTTCGGGCCTGCCCAGGTTCTACCCGGAGTGCGGGAGAGCTCGCGGCCAGGGCTGAAGTGCCCGCCCGTGTCGGCCGGTTCCGCCGTCAGCCCGCGGCGGCGGTGAGTGCTCCGAGGGCACTGGCCTGGGTCCGCCAGTCGCTCTGGTTGGGGCTGGTACCGGCCCAGCGCTGACCGAGGGCGTTGAGGGAGGTGCGGTCCTGCGCCCACAGGGTGTCCGCCTGCTTCTGGACGTAACTCCGGTACGTGGCCGCGCCGGTGGTGGCCGCCAGGTCGGCGAGGTTCCGCATGAAGATGCCCTTGAACTGCTTCTGGTTGTCGTCGCAGGACGCCGAGCCGACGTCGCAGGACTCGGTGAGCACTCCGCCGGAGGTCAGCGCCGGGCTGGCGATCGCGGCATCGGCGAGGGTCCGCGCGGTGGTGAGCAGCGAGCTGTCACCGGTCGACCTCCACAGTTCGGTGAAGCCGCCGATGGCCAGCCCCTGGTTGTAACTCCACACGGTGGAGCCGTTGTTGGCGCAGGCCGAGGTCAGGCCGTCGTTCACCAGACCCGAGGAGTTGATCATCCCGCTGGCCCGGTACCAGGCGGCGGACGTCTTCGCCCGCTGGAGCCACACGGTGTCGCCAGGGATGCGCTGGTGCAGCGCGGTGGTCAGCCACAGGTACTGCCCGTTGGTCACCGCGTTCTTGTAGGTCCGCTCCCGGTCCCACCACACGCCACCGCCGCAGGTGCCGGTGTCCCAGTACTGCTGGACGTAGTTCGCGATGGTGACGGCCTCGTCGAGGTACCGGGAGTCGCCGGTGTAGTCGTACGCGTCGATCCAGGCGATCGCCCACCAGCCCGAGTCGTCGATGGAACGGCTGATGAAGTCCCCCTCGATCGCGTCCGAACTGCGCGTCCCGGCCGCGAAGACGCCCTTGTTCTGGTCGAAGGTGCGCGCGACGACCCAGTCGTAGTCGTGCGTGCCGGTGGTCTTCGCGAAGTCGATGAGGGAGGTCAGCGTGGCGGCGGAGTTCCACCAACTGCTCGGCCACCAGCCGTTGTAGGGGTCGTACGACGTCATCAGCGCGTCCGCGGCCGCGCGTGCCCTGGTCGGTGCGGGCCTGACCCACGCGGTGCAGCTGCCCTCGTTGTGGCTCGCCTCCCGGCCGCAGGCGCGGACCGCGCCGCCGTGGAGGAGGCCGCGCGGGTCGCGGGTGGCGTACATCGCGGTGCGGGTGCCGGTGGCTCCGGACGGGGTGCTGGTACGGCCGAGGGAGGAGCCGTCCGGCCAGGTCGAGCCGCCGTCCCAGGAGCGGTCGAGCCAGATCTCGTCACCGGGGCCACCGGTGTCGATGCTCGCCCAGGCCATGGAGTTCCGCTGGTCGACGTGGAGCCGGATGGTGCGGCCGTAGAGGGTGGTGGACGGTACCGGCTGGTCGTCGCCGGCCGCCTGGCCGGCGCTCGTACCGTCGCAGAGGGTGTCGCAGACGGTGGGATAGACCCAGTTCGTGCAGCCGACTCCTGCCGCGTCGCCGCAGGCCCGGACCAGCCCCCGGCGGTGGTTGCGGGGGTCGGTGATGTTGTACATCAGCGTCCTGGTGCCGGTCCAGGTGCCCGGGACGCTCGCCTTGCCGAGCAGTCCCTCCCAGGTGGCGCCGCCGTCCCAGGAGCGGTCCAGCCACACCGAGTCCCCGGTCACGCCGTCGTCGATGCTGGCCCACGCCATGTCGTCCGCGTCGGACACGTGCAGTTCCAGGCGGCGGCCGTTGAGGTCCTTGTCCGGTACCGGGAAGGTCTCCTGCCGGGCCTGCGAGGGGTCGAGCGTGTCACAGGCCAGTACGCACACCTGGGTGGCGGCGGACGCGGGCGTCGCGGCCGGCACCAGGGCGGCGAACGCGAGCGCGGCCGCCGACAGGATGCCGAGAAGGCGTCGTGTGACAACGATGTCTGAGCTGCGTGAGGACACCAAAACTCGCCTCGATTTCACGATGGGGGACGACGGTCGGCGCGCGTGGCGGAGGCCGGGAGCTCTTGTCGAGCCGGGCCGCAATCGAGCACTGGTCCATACCTGTCTGCGAGGCAGTGAACCGGCTTGGCGGGGGCCTGTCAATGCCACAAGGGGGCTCTGTTCCACGGCAGTTGGGAGGTGGCCTCGACGGGTTGACACCCCGTTTCCGGACGCCCATCATCGGTGGAACTTCGGCGAGGCTCCTCGTGCATCCAGCTGTCACTGCAGGCACAGGGCTTCGTACGGCACGGTTTTGAATCGTTTCAGAACGCGCGTCCCCCAGGCACCCCCCACTCAGGAGGTCTCCATGCGCCGTCGCTCACCACTGAGCAGACCGCCGGGCCGGCATCACCTGCTCGGCCTCGCCGTCCTCGCGGCCACCGCGCTCGCCACCGGCCCGGCCCCCTCCACCGATGCCGCGCCGATGTCCGCCACGGAGACCCCGACGGGCGTCCGGACAGCGGCAGTCGACCCCCTGAACTACTCGCCGGCCTCCCGCACCCTCAAGCCGACCGCTGTCCACCGGACGTCCGGCAGCGTCGCGAACCCGCAGAACGTGCTGAGCGGACAAGCGACGCGGATCTCCGGCTCGCAGTCGGCCATCACCCTCGACTTCGGCAAAGAGGTCGGCGGTGTGACAACGTTGTCCTTCGGGAGTGTGAGCGACGGCGGCCAACGGGTCGGCCTGGCCTTCAGCGAGTCGTCCCTGTACGCGGGCAACAACAGCGACCGCAGCAGCGGCCGCGACGGCGAGGACGGCGCCCTCTACGCCACCGCCTCCGCCAACGGCACCTACACCGTGCCGACCGCCCAGCTCCGGGGTGGCTTCCGTTACTTGACGGTTTTCCTCGACACCTCGGGCTGGGTGGACCTCAAGGGCGTCAGCCTCGGCTTCACCGCGGCGCCCGGGAAATCGAACCCGGCCGACTACGCCAACTACTTCCACTCCAGCGACGACCTGCTCAACCGCATCTGGTACGCCGGGGCGTACACCGTCCAGCTCAACACGATCGCCTCGAACCAGGGCCGCGCCTGGCCCCCGCCCGCCTCGGCGTGGGACAACAGCGCCACCGTCGGGGTGGGTGACTCCGTCCTGGTCGACGGCGCCAAGCGCGACCGCACGGTGTGGCCCGGCGACATGGGCATCGCCGTACCCACGCAGTACGCGTACTCCGGCGACCTCACCTCCACCCGCAACGCGCTCACCACGATGTACGACGCGCAGTCGGCGGAAGGGGAAATCCCCTGGTCGGGACCGCCGTTCAACCTCACCGGCTCGGACACTTACCACACCTGGACGCTGCTGGGGACGTCGACGTACTACACCTACACCGCCGACCGGACGTGGCTGGACTCGGAGTGGGCCGACTACAAGCGCGGGATGGCCTTCATCACGAACAAGATCGACGGCAACGGCCTGCTCAACGTGACCCGCACCCAGGACTGGGCCCGGGTCGGTCAGGGCGGTGAGAACATCTCCGCCAACGCGCTGCTGTACGCCGCGCTCAGGGGCGGCGCGACCCTGGCCACGGCCGAGGGCGACAGCGCGCTCGCCGGGAGCTGGAACGGCAAGGCGGACGCGATCAAGGCGGCGGCCAACTCCCGTCTGTGGGACGCCTCGAAGGGCATGTACAAGGACAACCCCACCAGCGGCCTGTATCCGCAGGACGGCAACTCCCTCGCGGTCTGGTACGGGTTGACCGACTCCGCGACCAAGGCGCGGAGCGTCGTCGCGGGGCTCGGGAAGAACTGGGGCGCGTACGGCCCCACCACCCCCGAATGGGGCGGCAACGTCTCGCCCTTCGCGGGCGGCATGGAACTCAACGCCCGCTTCACGGCGAACGACGACTACACCGCCCTGGACCAGATCCGCCGCACCTGGGGTCACATGCTGAGCACCGACATCGGCACCAAGAGCACCTTCTGGGAGGGCATCAAGGCCGACGGCGGTCTCGCCTACGGCGGTTCCTTCATGAGCCTGGCCCACGGCTGGTCCTCCGCACCCACCTCCACGCTCACCTTCGACGTGCTCGGCACCGCACCCGAGTCGGCGACCGGCGCCTACCGCTTCGTCCCGCACCCCGGCGACCTGACCAGCGCCGAGGGCCGTATCACCCTGCCCCAGGGGGCCGTCGAGGCGTCCTGGTCCCGCGACCCCGCCGCCGGCACCTACTCGGCGCACCTGACCAGCCCGTCCGGCACCACCGGCCGTATCGGCGTCCCGAAATCCGGCGGCGACATCTCGGTGTCCGTGAACGGCACGGTCGTGTGGAGCAACGGCACCTTCACGCCCACCGCCGGCATCACCGGCGCGAGCCAGGACGACACCTACGTCTACCTCACCGGCGTCGCCCCGGGCGGCTACACCGTGACCGCCACCGGCCTCGGCAACCCGGCCGCGCCCGCCGACCCGGCCACCGCCGGCACACTGCGCGCGGGCTACACCCGGTGCGCGGGCGAGGGCGCCACCTGCTCCTTCAGCGGCACCCGCTCGGTGGCCTACGGGGCCGGGACGTACACGTACAAGACGGTGACCGACAGCACCGCCTGCACCAGCGACTCCTTCGGCGGCGACCCGGCGCCGAATCTCGTCAAGTCCTGCTACGTCGCCGACGCGGGCGGCCCGCCGGGATACACCGCCTGCGCGGCCGAGGGCGGCACCTGCGCCGTGCCCGGCTACAACCGCGACGTCGCCTACGGCGGCAACGGCAACTTCGTCCACCAGGTCACCAACGGTTCCGTCGCCTGCTCCAACGCCCACTTCGGCGACCCGATCGACGGCGTGGCCAAGTCCTGCTACCTACCGTCCGCAGGAGCACCGGCCGGCGGCTGGGCCAAGTGCGCCGACCAGAACGGGACGTGCGCGGCCGCCGCCGGACAGCCGGTGATGTACGGCGCGTTCGGAGCGTTCACCACGCTCAAGGCCACCGGCGACACCCCGTGCACCGACGCTGCGTTCGGCGACCCGATCCCCGGCGAGTCGAAAGCCTGCTACACCGCCACCGGCGGCCCGGCCGGCTACGCCACGAACTGCTCGGACGAATCCGGGACGTGCGCCTTCGGCGGACAGCGGACCGTGGCCTACGGCGCCCGGGGCACCTTCGTCTACCGGACGTTCACCGGCGGCACCGGTTGCACGTCCGCGGCGTTCGGCTCCACGGACCCGCTGCCGGGTGTCCGGAAGGGCTGCTACCTCACCCCCTGAGCGGTACGACACCTCCGGCAGCCCGCCCGAGTACCGATGGCGGCGTGGCGGGGGAGAACAGCACCGGGC
>NZ_JBHXSK010000025.1:0-156435 GCF_042716195.1 Streptomyces sp. NPDC058683 | reverse complement strand
TTTTTGTTTGGGGCGCCGCCGAACGGGGTGGCGGTATTTTTGGGGGGGGGGGGGTGGCGGGGTTTACCGGGGAGGGCCGACACCCTTTCACGGGTGCGGGGCCGACGAAGAAGGGCCCCAGACAGGTCAGCCCTTGTGCCACTTCTGGTTGGGGGTGCCGGCGCAGGTCCACAGCTGGAGCTTGGTGCCGTTGCCGGTCCCGTTGTCGGTGACGTCGACGCACTTGTCGGCCAGGGAGCTGACCAGGTCGCCGGCCGAGCTGAGGTAGAACAGCTGGGCGCGGTTGCCGCTGCACTTGGCGACCTGGATCGCGGTGCCGTTGGCGGTGTTGCCCCAGGCCAGGTCCATGCACAGGCCGAGTGAGCGGATGGTGCCGTCCGACTGGAAGACCCACTTCTGCTTGGCCGCGCCCGAGCAGTCCAGGATCTCCAGCCGGGTGCCGTCCCCTCCCGCGTTGGTGACGTCGACGCAGCGGCCGGACGGGTTCCCGATCAGCGCCACGCCGGGGACCGTCGTGGTCTTGGTGCCCCCGCTCGACGAGGAGCCGCCGGAGGAGGACTTCCCGCCCGAGGACGACGACTTGGTGCCGCTCGATTTCGTACCGGACGAGGTGGAGCCCGAGTTCGTGCCGGAGTTCGCGTTCGAACCAGAGCTGACGGAGCCGCCGCCGGACTGCTGCCCGGTCGTGCCGGCGCCCGTGCCGCCGCCGGACCCGGAGCCGCCGGAACCGGTCTTGGCGGGCTTGTGCGAGGGAGTGTGGGACGGCGTCGGTGACGAGGACGAGGACGGCGACTCCGACGTGCTGGACAGCGTTGTCGGATCCCCCGGCGCCACCGCCGCGGCCGGTGTGGTGTCCGGGTCCGGGAAGAGGTCGACATGACTCAGCACCGGTACGGCCACGGCCACGACGACGGTCAGTCCGGCCGCGGCGGCCACGGTCGCCCACACCCGTACCCCCGGCAGCAGCCCACGACGGGGCATGGCGGGACGGTTGGCGAAGGTGTCACTGAAACGTCCCGCCGGATTGCCGGGCCGTTCCGCCGAGGGCCGGGGTTTACGAAGGGGCGGCACGTCGTCTCCTGAAGGTCTCGTGAAGGTCTCGGAACGCCCGGAACGAGCGGGACACAGGAACAGTAACCAAGGGAAGGCCCAGCTCCGGGCGCCTGCCCACGAAGATCCCGCCGAACGTCACCTTCCGTCCACCTATGCGGAGTTGCCTGTGACGAACTTGTTGAAGTCCGCAGCAATGGTGACTTCGGGAACTTCCGTTTTTCGCGCTAGCGTTCGTACCTGAAGCTTTTCACAGTGACACAGAGCAACACCGCACGACAGCACAACAGCACAACCCGACACCGGAAGGCGGAGGCATTGAGCCTCATCGACCATGACCGCGCCGACGGCGCGGACCGGACGCTCGGCCTCCTGCTCGCGGAGCGCGACAGCCTGCGCCGCTTCGTGACCGGCATGATGGGGCGCGACCCCCACGGCGCGGAGGACGTCGTCCAGGAAACCCTGTTGCGGGCCTGGCAGTCGGCCGGCCGGCTGGACTGGCGGGACCGGCCCATCCGTATGTGGCTGTTCCGGGTCGCCCGCAACCTCGTGGTCGACAGCCGGCGCCGGGACCGGACCGTCCCGGTGGGAATCACCGCGGCGGACTTCGGCGGTGCCGGACCGGCACCCGTGCCCGACCACGCCGAACAGGTCGGTGACCGCCGGGTGCTGGTCTCCGCGCTGCGCACCCTCGCTCCCGCCCACCGCGAAGCCGTCGCCCGGGTCCATCTGCTGGGACAGGCCGGCGACGACGTGGCCCGCCAGCTCGGGCTGCCCCCGGGCACGGTCAAGTCCCGTACCCATCACGGCATCCGCGCGCTGCGCGCGACCCTCGAATCCCACGACTGCCACCAGGCCGGAGCAGAGAGACTCCGGGGAGAGACGCGATGACCTCAGACACCATCACCACCCTGCTCGGCCTGGTCGGCCTGCTGGTTCTCGTCTTCGCCGTCACGAGCTGGCTGGTGCGGCGCGGCGGCGGCTGGAAGGCCCTGTGGCGCCGCCTCCGGCGCGAGATCACCCTCACGGTGCGGGCGTTCACCGGTCCGGTCCGCACCGAACTGCGCTACCGGCGCGGACTGCGGCTGCTGGTCCGGCTGCTCCGCGACCCGGCCGTGTGGGCCGACGCCGAGCGGGCCACGGCCCTGGCCGCGTCCGCCCGCCCCGGGGTCCGTCCCTACGGCGTGCTGGCCGGGCCCGAGTGGATGGCCGTGCTGGTCGCGGCGGACGGCGACGCGCTGCGCGAGCCGCCGGAGCCCTGGGCGGCCGACGAGACCGATCCGCGGCTGTGGTGGATCGACCGCGCCGACCTCACGGACGACACCGAGGACCCGGCCGTACCGCTGCTGGTGTGCGTGGGGCACGACATGGGGCACGCCGTGCTGCTCGACGTGCGCTCCGGGCCGCCCGCGCTGTCCGTGTTCGGCCCGCTGCGGGCCGCCCGTACGGCCCGCGCCGTGCTCCAGGCGCTCGCCGCCCAGGTGGACGCCCGGCTGCCCGAGGGCCGGGTCGCCATCGCGGGCGGGGTGCACCCCCGGCATCCGGGGGCGACGGCCACCGCCACCGTCGGGCAGCCCGGCATCGAGGTCGCGGTGTGCGCCGACCCGCTGGAGCGGCCGCTGCCGTCCGGTGTGCGGCTGCTGAGCCTCGGGGTGGCCCGGGGCCGGACCCGGCTCCTGGAGATCGCGCCGGACTCGACGCTCACGGTGCACGGCGCTCCCGCCGCGACCCGGGTCGACGTCCTGCCGCTGTCGCGGGCGGTGGCCCGGACGCTGTCCGCGCTGCCGCCGTGCCCCGACCGCCCGGACGACGAGGCCGCACATCCGCAGGACGTCACCTCCGCCGCCGACCCCGACCTGCTGCCGGACGAGCCCGACCTCGACGCCGGCGCGGCGCCGGTCGCCGAGCCGACCGGTGTCTCGGCCACCCGGCCGGCCCCCGAGTCCGAGCCGGCCGTCGCGCCGGTACCCGCTCCGGCCCCGGCGGCCGAGAGCGACGACGACTTCGCGGAACCGAGCACCTCCGGTGCGGCCGGTGTCTCCGCGAGCTCGCCGCCGGCGCCGTAACCGCCGTACCCGTCCCCTGATTCCGCACGAACGACCGCCCGGCTGGGAGCCGTGAACCTCACCATCACCACCGTGGACGCCACGGACGGACAGCGCCGCGACCACCAGGTCCGGCTGCCCTCGAACGCGACCGTCGGCGATCTCGCCGCCGCCCTGACCCAGGACGAGGCCGCCGCGGGCGGCGCCGACTGGGCCACGGCCGGCGCGCCGCAGGCCCGCAACCTCTACGCCGACGGCCACCGGCTCGACCCCGAGACCCGGGTCTCCGGCAGCGGCATCCGCGACGGCGGGCTGCTCGGGCTCGGCGGCCCGGCCCGCCCGGCCGACCTGGTCCGGGTCCATGACGACAGCGACCAGGACGGTGTCCTCGCCGAGGTGCACATCGTCTCCGGGCCCGGCGCCGGGCGCACCTGGCGGCTCGGCTCCGGCAGCCACGAGATCGGCACCGACCCGCTGTGCGCCCTGCGGCTCGACGCCGGAGACGGGGTACCCGAGTCCGGGCTGTGGGTGACGGTCGGAGCGGACGGCTCCGCGGCCTGGCACCGCACCGACGACGAGCCCGAGGCCACCGTCCGGGCCCGGCTCGCCTCGCCGCCGCCCGACGACGCCATCACCCAGCTGCGCAGGCCCCGCCCCCAGCCGCCGCGGGAACGCCCGGCGGGGCCGGGCCCGGTGCCCTGGCCGGCCGGCGAGGACCTGACCGTGGGTCCGGTGCTGCTGCGGATGAGCGCGCCGGTCGAGGCGGACGCGGCCGTCACCCCGTCCGCCGACGGCTACGGCGTGGACTACAACCGGCCGCCGCGGATCGCCCCGCACCTGGACGCCGAACGGGTCCGGCTGCCGCAGCCGCCGTCGCCGCCACAGAAACGGCCGTTCCCGACCGTGATGATGATCTCCCCGATCGTCCTCGGCCTGTTCATGGTCAGCATCTTCAAGTCGTACTACTTCCTGGTGTTCCTGTTCCTCAGCCCGATGATGATGCTGTCGAACTGGGCGACCGGCCGGCGTGCGGCCCGCAAGCAGTTCCTGGAGTCCGAGCGGGCCTATGAGCAGCGCCTTGACGTCCTTGAGAAGCAGGTCAGGGAGGCGGTCGTCGGCGAGCGCCGGGTCCGCGACAAGACCGGCCCGGACCCGGCGGCCGTCGCCCTGATCGCGACCGGCCCCGGCGGCCGGCTGTGGGAGCGGCGCCGCCGGGACCCGGACCACCTGGTGCTGCGCCTTGGCACGGTGGACCAGCCGTCGGTGCGGGAGCTGGAGGACCCGGCGCGCGACGAGAACCACCGCTCGATCCGCTGGAACATCCCCGACACGCCGATCGGCGTCGACATCACCGCGCACGGTGTCGTCGGCATCGCCGGTCCGGCCGCCGAGGTGCAGCCGCTGGCCCGCTGGCTGGTGGCGCAGGCGGGCGTGCTGCACAGCCCGCGCGACCTGAGGGTCGTCGTCCTGACCGAGCCGGACCGGGTGGCGGACTGGGCGTGGACGCGCTGGCTGCCGCATCTCAAGCCCGGCACGGCCGGCGGTCCGATGGTGCTGATCGGCAACGACCCCGAGTCCACCGCCGCCAGGATGAGCGAACTGGTCTCCCAGGTGCAGGCGCGCCGCCGGCAGGCCGGCAACGACCGTGACGTGGTCTTCACCGACCCCGACGTGCTGGTGATCGCGGACGGCGCCCGGCGGCTGCGTGACGTACCCGGCATGGTCCAGGTGCTGACCGAGGGCCCGCGGGTGCGGATCTTCAGCGTCTGTCTGGACGAGCAGGAGCGGCTGCTGCCCGAGGAGAGCACCGGTGTGGTCCTCGCGGCCGACGGCCGGCTGACCGTGCGCCGCCCCGGCGCGCCCGACCTGCCCGCCGTCCGTGCCGACCGGGTCTCCCCCGAGTGGTGCGAGCAGCTGGCCCGGGCGCTGGCCCCGATCCGGGACGTCAGCCCCGAGCACGACGCCGGACTCCCCCAGCGGGTCCGTCTCCTGGACCTGCTGGAGCAGGAACCGCCGAACGCGCAGGGCCTGTTGGAGCGCTGGCAGCGCGAGCCCGCCAGCACCTCCTTCCTCATCGGCACCGGCTTCGACGGGCCGCTCTCCCTGGACCTGGTGCAGGACGGGCCGCACGGCCTGGTCGCCGGTACCACGGGTTCCGGCAAGTCGGAGCTGCTGCAGACGTTCGTGGCCTCGCTGGCCGCCGCCAACCGGCCCGACGAACTCACCTTCGTGCTGGTCGACTACAAGGGCGGCAGCGCGTTCAAGGAGTGCGCCCACCTGCCGCACACCCTCGGCATGGTCACCGACCTCGACGCCCACCTCGTGGAGCGGGCCCTGGAGTCACTGGCCGCCGAACTCCGGCGCAGGGAGCAGGTGCTGGCCGCCGCCGACGCCAAGGACCATCCGGAGTACCGGGCCAAGCGGGCCGCCGATCCCTCGCTGGCGCCGCTGCCGCGGCTGCTGCTGGTCATCGACGAGTTCGCCACCCTGGTCCGCGAGGTCCCCGACTTCGTCCCCGGGCTGATCAGCATCGCCCAGCGGGGCCGCTCGCTCGGCATCCATCTGATCCTGGCCACGCAGCGGCCGGCCGGTGTGGTCACCGGTGACATCCGCGCCAACACCAACCTGCGGATCGCACTGCGGGTCACCGACCAGACCGAGAGCCAGGACATCATCGACGTCAAGGACGCCGTCGACATCTCCACCGCCACGCCCGGCCGGGCCCTGGTGCGGCGCGGACCGCGGCAGGCGGATCCGTTCCAGACCGCCTGGGTGGGTGCCGAACGCCCCCGGGAGAACCCGGCCGCCGCGGCCGAGCCGGAGGCCGGTCCCCGCAAGCCCGTCCGTTCGGTGGACGTCGGCTGGGACGCGCTCGGCCGCCCCGCCGAACTCCCCGCGGAGACCCGGACGGTGTCCGCCTCGGCCCCGCAGGGCCCGGCACCGACCGACCTCCAGGTCCTCGTCGAGGAGATCCGCTCCGCCGCCGACCTGCTCGACGACTTCACCCAGCAGCCCAGCCCCTGGCTGCCGCCGCTCCAGCGGCAGCTGGTCCTGGACGACCTGGACGAGCTCGGCGCCACCCGCGACGGCCGACTGGTCATCCCCTACGCCCTGGAGGACGTCCCGCAGCTCCAGCAGCGCCGGGTCGCCGTCGCCGACCTCACCACCTTCGGGCACCTGTACATCATCGGCGCGCCGCGCTCCGGGCGTACCCAGGTGCTGCGGACCGTCGCCGGTTCGGCGGCCCGGGTGGCGAGCACCGCCGACGTGCACCTGTACGGCATCGACGCGGGCGGCGGCGGCCTCACCGCCGTCGGGGCGCTCCCGCACTGCGGCGGGGTGGTCTCCCGGCACGACCTGGAGCGGCTCGGCCGGATGCTGCGCCGGCTGAACCAGGAACTGACCGAACGGCAGGACCTGGCCCAGACCCACAGCGCGACCGGCATCGCGGAGCTGCGCCGGCTGCTGCCGAAGGCCGAACGGCCGGCGCACATCATGCTGCTGATCGACGGCTGGGACTCGTTGCAGGTCATCCTCGACGAACACGACCACGGCCAGTTGCTCCAGGAGGTCATCCGGCTGATGCGCGAGGGTGCCGCCGCCGGCATCCATGTCGTCGCCACCTCGGAACGCTCGCTGCTGGGCGGGCGGATGGCCGCGCACAACGACCACAAGCTGCTGCTCCGCCAGGGCGACCGCAGCGACTACCAGGCCGTCGGCATGATGCCGAACAAGATCCCGGCCGACATCCCGCCCGGCCGCGGCTGGCATGTGCTCAGCGGCACCGAGACCCAGGTGGCGCTGCTCGCCGCCGGCGGCGGTACCGAGCAGGCGGAGGCGCTGCGCTCGATCGGCGAGAGCGCCCGCAAGCGGGATGCCCAGGTGCCGGAGGCCCGGCGGCCGTTCCAGGTGGCCGTGCTGCCGCGCTCGGTGGAGTTCGCCGAGGCCTACGAGAAGGTCCAGGCGGACCGGCGGCGGCCGCTGTGGGGTCTGATCGGTGTCGGCGGCGACGACGGCGGCCCCGTCGGCACGGACCTGGCCGGTACCGCCTCGGCGTTCGGGGTGTTCGGCCCGGCCGGGTCGGGGCGCAGCAACACCCTCGCCTCGATCGCCGTGTCGCTGCTGGCCGGCGGCACTTCGCTGGTGGTGCTCACCCCGCGTGAGTCGCCGCTGCGCGCCCTGGACCGGCATGCCACCGCCACCGTGCTCACCGAGAGCGACCCCTCGGCCGACACCGTGCGGGCGGCGCTGGACGCGCTGCCCGGACCGCGGGTGGTGATGATCGACGACGCCGATCTGATCACCAACTCGGCGGCGGACAAGCTCCTCAAGGAGCTCGCCGTATCCGGCCGTGACCAGGGTCTCGGTCTGGTCTACGCGGCCTCGGCGGAGGGCTTCCAGAGCGGCATGAGCGGCTGGACCCTCGCCGCCCGGCGGGCCCGGAGCGGTCTGCTGCTCGCGCCGAAGAACCTGTCCGAGGGCGATCTGGTCGGCCTGCGTCTGCTGCCCAGCGTGGTGCGGGCGGCCACGCACCCGGGCCGGGCCTGGACGGCCGGTCCCGGCGGCACCCTGCTCGCCGTCCAGGTGCCGCTCACACCGCTGCGCGCCTGACCGGCACGGCGGACAGCGAAAGGGCCTCCCCGGAAACTCCGGGGAGGCCCTCGCCGTACTACGTCTCGTCGTACTACGGGAGTTACGAGTTGTTCTGCAGGCTGCTGCTGATGCCCTGGTCGAACTGGATCGCGTTCTCCTTGATGCCGTTGAACATCTCCGAGAAGTCGTTGATGCCCTTCACGGCGGCCAGCAGGCTGGTGTCGAAGTTGTTGTAGGTCGTCCGGATGACCTCGCTGGACTGCTGGAACACCATGCCGTCGTCGACGAGGGTGTTGACCCGGTTGCGCAGGTTGCTGAGCACCGGCAGCAGGTTCTCGTGGGCGTCGTGCAGCAGGCTCACGACCTCCTCGATCTTGTGGTAGTCGAGGTTGATGCCGTTGTAGCTGGCCATGGGGTTCCTGTCCGTTCCTGTCGGTCTCGATGGGGTGAAGGGGTTGCTGGTCCGCTATTCGACGACCGGCGGGTTGTCGGACGGGTCGCCGTCCCCGCTGTCGTCGTCGCCGCCCACCTTCGTCCAGTCCGGCTGGTTGCCGTTGGCGTCCTTGGGGCCGCGGGTGTACTCGGTGCGGTCGCCGTCACTGCCGGTGGTGACCATCGAGCCGCTGCCGTCGGAGTTGAGGTTGGTCTCCGAGTGGACGGTGCTGCCGTCCGGGTAGGAGGTGTCCGTGGTGTAGTGATTGCCGTCGCTGGAGTAGTTGGTGACCGAGGTGTACGTCTTGCCGTCGTAGGTGACGGTGGACTCCTCCTTGATCACATGACGCTGGTCGTCGAGCGTGAGGTGGGTGTGGACGCTCCCCCGCTCGGTGTTGATCGTCTGGTCCAGCGGCGGGTTCCCGGGGTCGGTGGCCGAGCAGAAGTCCGGCATCGTGCCGTCCGGACCGGGGACGCACTGGTCGAGGTGGGACTGCTTGTAGTCCCACAGGTCCTTGTCCCGGAAGTAGTTCTGCAGGCCCAGGTTGCTGCCCGTGATGCCCATGCCCTGGGCCAGTTCGGAGTCGAACGACAGGAACGCCTCGCCCACCGAGCCGAAGGCGCCCGCCAGTTCCTTGAGGCCCTTGTCCGCGTGGGACATGGTGCTGCTCGCGTTGGAGTAGAAACCCGAGAGCGCGTCGGCCAGGGTCTGGTCACCGAGGACCGTCAGGGCTTCGCTGGAGGTGTATCCGTCGTAGTCCGTCTGGCCCAGCCGGGAGAACGTGCTGTTGTCGAGGAGCGGACCGATGTCGCCGGCCAGGTTCTCCAGGTCCCGTTTGGCGTCGTTGAGGACGTTGTATTCGATTTTCAGGCCATCGGCCATGCGTGGGCCTCCCAGTCGCAACTCCGGTCAGTTGGACCACGCCACACACGCCTCGCCGGTTCACCCCGGGCGGCGGCTGTAACCCAGATCACGTGAACCGCGGCGGCCGCTGTGGCGTGGTCACTTGGGGAGTAACCGCCCCGAGCCCCGCAGCTTCCGGGAGGAACTCGTATGCCACGCCCGACCGACTGGAACGCGATCGGGCTCGACAGCGACCCCACTCCGGGCGAACCCGATCAGATCCGGACGCTGTCCACCGAGCTCAACAACCTCGGCTCCGAGGCGCGGCGGATCAGCACGGCGATCGACGCGGTCATGAACACCGCCGGGGACAGCGTCTTCGTCGGCGAGGCCGCCAACGCCCTGCGCGGCAAGGTCAACGACCGGCTGCGCGGGCACGTCGAGGACGTGGCGCAGTCCTTCGAGAGCGCGGCGACCGCGCTGAACACCTGGGCGGACAAACTCGTCGACCTGCAGTCACGCGCCGACGGCGCGCTCAACTCGGGCCGGGGACTGTCCGAGGACGACCCGAACCGGGAGACCTACGCCTCCACGGCCCGGCAGGCCGGCACCGAGCACGGCGAGGGCGCCTCGGCCGCGGCCGGCAGCATCTCGGGCGTCTCCAACATCCAGCTGCCGATCTCCGAGTGCCAGCTGTTCTGGGAGGCGTTCCAGTGGCTGGCGATCATCCTGATCGTGCCGGCGCTGATCTTCGGCGGTCCGATCGCGCTGCTCGCCCTCGGCGTCAACCTGACCCTCTTCATCAAGACCATCGTCGACTTCGCCAACGGCAACGCCAGCTTCCTGGACCTCTTCCTCGCCGGACTCGGCATCCTGGCGCCCACCACCAAGGCGCTGCCGATCTTCCAGATCATCAAGGGCGTCGCGACGAGCGCGTTCGCCAAGGGCTTCGCCAACATCGCCCGGGGAACCTTCCAGGCCCTGCGCAACCTGTTCACCAACGGCTTCCGCCCCACCACCCTGCTGCTCGGCCTGAAAGACCTGGTCAAGCTGGGCAGCACCTGGGTCTACAAGGGCGGCCTGTGGGTGCTGGACGGCATCCACAACCTGCCCGGCATCATCGGCCGCGGGGTCAACTCGGCCGGTCTGACGATCGTGCAGGGCATCAAGGGGATCCCGGGGTTCGTGCGCGGGCTGCCCGAGACGTTCTCCAAGGGCTGGCAGGCGACCAAGACCTGGGTGGGCCAGGAGTTCGGCGGCACCAAGTGGCTGCGGATCTTCCTACCGGTGGACGCGGCGGAGATCGGCGAGTACGGCTTCGCGCGCGCCCTGCGGATCAGCCTCTTCGACCGCGGTGTGCTCGGGCAGCACGTCTTCGGCGCCCCGATCACGGGTGCCGTCGGGCGGACGATCAGCTCGGTCCCGGTCGACCCGCGTACCGTCGACGCGCTGGTCGACATGCCGCGTATCCAGCTGAACGAGGTGCGGTTCGGGGCGGGTTCGGGTCAGAGCAGTATCCGGAACCTCGACCTCAACCTGCCCAGCACGCATCTGGACGTCACCTCGACCCTGCGTCCGCCGTCCCTGAACCTGGGTGACGTGGGCGCCATCGCCCACCGCGGCAATTTCGGCGTGCACGCGGCGCGCACCGTGGACGCGCTGGTCGACATGCCCCATGTGCAGCTCGGCAACGTCCACGTGGAGAACTTCGGCGCGCTGGGCGGGCGTTCGGACGTCGGGGTGAGCGTGGGTGCCACGCCGACCGTCACCACCGCCTCCGGTCTCCACCTGCCCGCGTCGGCCGGAGTCCCCGGCGCCACCCACGGCCTCACCAACACGCCGGTCACCGGCGTCACCGGCGGTGCCCACACCACGCTCACCGGGCTGCACCCGACGCCCACGAACCTGACGTCCACCGCCGACGTGCTGCTGCCGGGCGGGGCGCACAACGGCACGCACGTGCCGGGTACGACCGTGCTCACCGGCACCCACGCCACCCCGCCGCCGGTCGCCGGCACCCTCGGCGACATCTCCACGGGCAACCCGGCCGCGGTCACGCTGCACTCCGCGCTCACCGGCAACCCGGGCGTCGGCGCCGTCCACGCGCCCGGCACGCCCGGCCTCGGCACCGTCCACACCACCCTGACGGGCACCCCCGGCACGAACGTGGCGCACACCGCGCTCGACTCGACCCCGACGCCCGGCGCCCCGCACGACGTGACGGCGCCCCACAACCTGCTCACCGGCCCCACCACGGTGACCCACCCGTCCCCGACCGGCATCGGGCACGGCGGGCCGGGCGGCGTCGACGCCGGGACGTCGGCCTTCGACCTGCTGGCAGGCACCCGCCACAGCACGCCCAACACCCCCGTGGCCCCCGGCACCGGCAACGCCCTGGCCGACCGCACCACCAGCGCCCTGACGGCCAACCAGACCCGGCTGCACCTCGACGAACTGGTCCAGAGCCCCGGCACACCGCACCCCGGCACACCGCCGCAGCAACTGCTGCACAACACGCCCACGACGCCCCCGGTCAGCCCGGAGCGGCTCACCACGAACCCGGCGGGCGTCACCACCCCGGACCGGCTCACGACCGGCCCCGGGAACGCCGGCACCCCCGACCGGTTCACCGGCAACGGCGCCCCGCACGACCCGGCGCCCGTCTCCCCCGGCGGCTCCGGGCACCCGGGCGCGCACGGCAACAGCGCCGCCCTCGACCTCGTCGACACCGGCCGCAGCGCCCGCACCACCGACAGCCCCGCCTTCGCCGGCGCGCCCACGCACACGGACGCCGACAAGGGCCTGGCCGGCTCGGCCACCGGCACCTCCGCGCATGTCCCCCAGGACCTGCCGACCCACGCCGCCCCCACCCCGCCCGGGACCCACACCCCGCTGCCGGGTCACTCCTCTCCCACGCCGGCCGCCCACACCGCCGACACCACCGGCGCCTTCGACGATCTCCTCAAGGACCCCAACGTCGTCAAGGTCCCGGGCAACCACGAGCTCGCGGTCAAGGCACCGCGCGGCGGCACACCCGAACTCCACGGCGGCGCCGTCGAGTCGGGCCTGTACACCGTGGAGAAGCAGGGCATGGGCTTCGTCGTACGGCAGCTGGACGCCGTCGGCGGGACCGTGGTGCACAGCTGGACCTTCAAGCGGCTGGGCGGCATCCGGCTCGCCGAGGAGACCGTGCGGTTCGGCGACGGCCCGTTCGGCGGGGTGAGCGTCAAGGTCGCGGGCAAGTCCGTGGACTCCGTGAGCGACGGCGCGGGCACCTGGCCGGCGAAGCTGAGCGGCGAGGACGAGATCGTCGTCGCCTCGACCTCCGGGAGCCATGTCTACAGCCGGTCCACCGGCGACCTGCTGCGCTCGTCCACCCCGGACGTCACCCTGCCCCAGCGCCCGGCCGGGCTCACCGGTACGTCCGCGGACAGCTGGGACGCCGCCGCCCACGCGGCCCGCGGCCACATGGGCAGGGCCGCCGGCGACAACGAGACCAAGCTGTTCATGCAGGGCGTCATCGGCGGCGCCTTCACCTCGAAGAAGGGGTACGGCGGCTTCGTCAACCCGAGTGCCCTGGAGGCCAATCCGGGCCTGGTCGGCAAGGTCAAGCAGTTCAACAAGGTCGCCGGTGACCTGATGTTCGAGGGCCCCAACCAGCGCATGACCGTCTGGCGGGGCGTGTCCATGGACCCGCGGGCGGCGCAGGCCGAGGTGTTCGTGGAGCGGCTGCCCGCCTCGACCTCCAACAACCGCGCCTTCCAGGCGGAGTGGGCGAAGAACGGCGTCAACAGCAACCGCGTCGTCTTCGAGATCGACGTACCGGCCGACCACGGCAAGCTCGCCATGGCCTACCCGCCCGGCTACAACAAGGCCGCCGACGACGCCCTCGCGCTCAACCAGGACCAGTGGGAGATCACCCTCTCGCCGACCCGGCTGGTGCGGACCGGGCCGGCCCGGGTCGAGGACGGCATCACGGTCGTCCCCGTGCGCGCCGAGCAGATCCCGGAGAGCCGACTCGAAGGGCTCATCAACGAGAAGTGGTCCGGGCTGCAGTCGGGCGAGGCGTTCGAGGACTTCGGCCGCGCCTTCGGGCAGGACGCGATGCGCCGCTGGGAAGGGCTCGGCGACGCGGTCGTACGGGAGGGCGGGGACGGCCCGAACGTGAAGACGTTCACCGTCGGCAGGCCCGGCTACCCGGACGAGATGACCGTCACGGTCACCCACAAGGTGGACGACAACGCGGTCTCCGTCACGATCACGGGCGGCGACCGCACCTTCACCAAGGAGTGGAGCGGCACCGGCTTCAACGACCTCGCCGCGGACCTGCGCGGCCACGTCCTCCACAACAACGAACTGCTCAGCTCCCTGCCGACCCCCACGTCATGGGGCAGGGAACTCCCGACCCCGAGCCACTCCACCCCGCACACGGACGCGACCGTCCCGACTCCCACCCGGGGCACACCGGACACGGAGACGGGCGTCCCGGCGACCACCCACACCACTCACGACACGGAGACGGCCGTACCGGCCGCGGTGCGCGGGACCCCCGACACGACGCCCGCTCCGCGGCCGGACAGCCCGCACGCCGGTGGCGGCCAGGAGCTGCCAGGGCGGGGAACCCGGCTCACCCCGGCCCAGATCGAGGAGGCCTGGTTCCGGGACGGACAGCGCGTCGACGCGTTGTTCGGACACGCGGACGACCCGCTGCGCCAGGCCCGCCGCGAGGCCTGGCGGGACCATGTCCAGGCGCGCTACGACCTGGGCCGCTCCGAGGACCTGCTGCCGCACAACGGCCACGCCGGCAACTCCCACGGCCCCACCGCCGCCGAGATCAACGCCCGCAACAACGTCGACATCGCGCGGCAGCAGTACGACGCCACCCACAGCCGTCTGACCGAACTCGGCGTCGACCCGGTACGCATGGAGGCCGACCTCTCCGCCCTGCGCGAGCTCAGCCTGAAGGAACGGCCCCGCGCGCTCGGCGGCACGGTCCTGCCCGCCGACAACGCGACTCCCCCGCCCGCCCACACCGCTCCGGCCGTCCACGGTGAGACGCAGGCGGCCACCTCCGTGACGCCTCCCCAGCGGCTGGCCGAGATCCTCGGCGAGCACACCGAGGCACAGCGCGGCCTGCACCAGGCCGAGATCGACCTCGCCAACGCCGGCACCAAGCAGCGCACGGGCGCGGTGGACGCCCTGGCCAAGGCGAACGAGGAGGCGACCCAGAGCACGGTCCGGCTGGACGAGGCCATGACGCAGGCACTGACCGAAGGCCGGCTGTCGCAGCGTGACCTCAACCTGCTGGTCGACCAGTTCGCCGGAGCCGGTGACATCCAGCGAGCCCTGCGCCTCCAGGAACACGCCCTGCAGCTGGACACCCAGGCCCGCAACGCCCCCGACGCCGCCCGCTCGGACCAGTTCATCAGGACCGGCAAGGAGATCCAGGACCAGTCACTCGGCCTGCGCGAGCTCACCCGGCGACTGGAGAACCTGGTCAAGGCCGGCAAGAAGACCCCGCAGGAACTCCAGAGCCTCGCCCAGACCCTCGACAAGGCCGCCCACACCCTCGACGCCTCCCTCCAGGGCTTCGTCAAGGACGCCGCCGAGCTGGGCGGCACCTACACCCTGCGCAACCAGCACACCCCCGTCTCCACCGTGGCCCACCAGCTCGCCAGGATGGTCGACGAGGCCGTCACGGCCGCCAAGCCGGGCGAGTCCGTCGCCCTCAAGGGCTTCCTCGGCACCGAGGCCTCGATCACCCGCCTGCAGCGCGACATGCCGGCCATCGCCCGCCGCTTCCGCACCGACAAGGCGTACGCCGACGTGCCCACCGGCCTGCAGTGGAAGGCCGAACTGCCGGGCTCCCAGGCCCAGTGGAAGCAGGTCTTCGACGACTTCGAGGACTTCGACAAGCTCTCCAGGTCCCAGCAGACGGAGTTCGTGCAGAAACTGTCCGAGCGGAACATCACGCAACTGCGCCAGGACGTCGACGACCTCCTGAAGAATCTGCCGCCCACGGAACGCGCGCAGTTCGACAAGCTGCTGGCCGGCCTGGAGAACCTGCCCTACCGCATCAAGCACGCGACTCCGGCCTACCACGCCATCGCCAACAGCGGAGTGATGTCCTCCCAGGGCGACCTGGCCCGACGGGGCATCAGATTCCTCGCCTCCGGCAAGAGTTCGGCGAAGAACACCTCCAACCTGGGCAACGACGACTTCGTCTTCTTCCGGATGGAGGCCGGCGACAAGCCGATGGCGACGCGGTACGGGCCGACCACGCTCGTCTTCGACGCCAAGGTCCTGGAGGAGAAGGGCGGTTGGGTGTCGCTGCACGACCAGCTGCACCCGCTGGACCGCGAGACGATGCGCGACCTGAAGTTCGGCGACGACACCGTCCGCAGCGCCAAGTACGACGACGGTTTCGACGCGATGGGCAAGCGGGCCCGCTGGACGTACGAGTACCCCAAGGGCGGCGGCGACCCCCGCGCGGTCTCCTTCGACCAGGAGGTCTTCCACGGCGCGCACGTCCAGGAAGCGCTCGCCCTGTCGGTGGTGCGCGAGGTGCACCGGATCGGCGGCGGCTTCAAGGACGACGTCCTCAAGCTCGTCCAGGGGCCGGTCGATGCGGAGCAGCTGGGCTCGGTCGTCTCCAAGCTGTACCGGCCCGAGGCCAAGTTCGGCTCCGGGCTGCCCATCAACCCGTTCGCGAGCCATGTCGAATCCGAGTGGCCGAAGCCGCTCATGGTCCACGACGCGGACGGCGACGGGCGCTATCTCGCGGACGGGACGGTGGACCCGGCCGCGCGGGCCGCGGGCAAGGCGTTCGACGAGGCGTCCGACAAGCTGCGCCAGGCCGACAACGCCGTCGGCAGCGGCAACAGGAAGGCGCAGCGCTACAACCTCAACAAGGCGCAGCCCCTGGCCGAGCAGTCGGTCAAGCTGACCCAGGATTTCCACGACATCGCCGAGGGGGCCCGCAAGGGCATGGCGAAGGGCCTGCTCGACGAGCGCGTGAAGCTTCTCGACAACATCAACGGGCGTATCGACGCGCTGAAGCACCAGCCCGATCCCGACGCGGTGAAGGCGCAGCCGGGGCCCTCCACGGGGACGGCTCAGCCCTCGTCGTCCAGGCCGGTCAAGGTGGCCAGGCCCGCGGCCACGGCGGGGCCGGAGGAGGCGCTGCTGAAGGAGCTGCCGCAGCACCTGGAGAAGGCGCTGGGCGACGCGATTCCCGGCATCACCGACGACATGAAGAAGATGGCCCGGGTGCTCGCCAACTCGGACGGTTCCCGCGCTCTCAAGGACTCCCGCAGGGACGCCCAGACCCAGAAGGCGGTCGGCCTCGGCAAGGACGACTTCAGCTCGGCGTTCGCGGGTCTCAGGAACGCGGATCTGGTGCGGGGTGACAAGACGGGCCTCCACCTCACCGACAAGGGTCAACGGCTGCTGCTGCCCCCCAAGGCCGACAGCGGAACCCCGGCGCCGCCGCTCTCCACCACGACCGACGTCCACCTGCCCCCGCCGCACGCCGAATCCTCGCTCGCCCCCACCCGGCTCGCCCCCGAGACCAAGCCGCCCACACTCACCACGGACGCCACCACGGCCCACCTCGTCGACACCGACACCCCGGCACCGCACCACATCGACACCGACTCCCCCACCCCCCACCGCGCCGACGCGGGCGACACCACCCCGCTCCCGCCGAACAACGGCACGCGGCTCGGTGACTCGGTCATCGACACCAACGCGCCCGCACCCCACCACATCGACCCCCACTCCCCCACCCCCCACCGCGCCGACACCGACACGACCCCGCCGCGCCTCGACGACACCGGGACCACCGCCCCCCACCCCGCCACCGACAAGTCGCCTGCCACCCACCCGATCGACACGGAGACCGCACCGACCCACCTCGGCGACACCGACACCACGCCGGCGCGCCTCATCGACACGGACACCACGCCTGCGCGTCTCACCGACCAGGACACCCCACCGGCACGTCTCACCGATACCGACACCGAGACCGCACCGGCCCACCCCCTCGACACCGACACCACCCAGCCGCGCCCGATCGCCAACGACTCGGCCGCGCTGCACCTCGTGGACACCGAGCACCTGGCACCGCACCTCGACGACATCCGCTCGGCGGCTCCTCACCACGCCGACACGTCGGCCGCACCCCACCGTGGCGACACGGGCGACTCCGCCCCGCTCCCGCCGAACAACGGCACGCGGCTCGGTGACTCGGTCGTCGACGACCTCCTGCGAGGGCCCGAGCGGCCGGGCCGGCCCACGCCCCACACCGACGCCACCCCGCACACCGCGCCGGCCACCGTCGGTCGCGCGGCCGAACCGGACCTTCTCGACCGGGCCACCGTCCGGAGCCACACCGCCACCCCGACCGGAATCCGGTTCCGCTCGCAGATCCACCCCGTGGACCGCGCGCTGGACGCGTTCCGCCGCATCCCCGCCGATCAGTTGGCGCGGCGTGCGGATGCCCTCGACCGGCTGGCCATCGCCGCCGAGACCTTCCTGGACGCCCGCCCGCAGTCGGCCCGGCGGGCCGGCGTGGACGCGCTGCTGAACCAGGTGCGGGCCGAGTCGAACGCCTACCGTCTGCTGGACGACTTCGACCGCCTCGGGCCCGCGGGCGGGCTCGGTGACCGGGCCAGGGCCGTCGTCTCCGCCGGTGGTGCGAGCCCGGCGACCCACGCCCGGGTCGACCAAGCACTCGGCGACATCGAGCGGTTCGAACGGCAGAACGACGCCCTCGGTCTCCTGGACACGGGTACCACGCCCCCACCCCGGCCGGTCCAGACGGCCCGCGACACCACCTGGGCCGCCGACCGGTCCACGGGCGTCGCCCGGGTCCTCGGCCCCGAGGGACGGCCGTGGCGCACGGGCTGGGAGGAGCTGACCGCCGCCCGGCAGGAACTCGGCGACGCCCGGGCGCAGCTCCGGCAGCCGGGCGACGCGAGCACCTCGCAGGGTGTCAGTTCCGTCGACGACCAGCTGCGTCACCGCGCCGAGTCCGCCGAGGACCGTTTCAACACGGCGTTCCACAACCTGCGGGACGACGCCGCCGACCCGAAGAAGATCCAGGCCGCGATCGGCGAACTGGACGCCGACGCCACCCGGCGCGGCGCGACGCTCGGCGCGGGCGAGTTCGACGACCTGCCCGACGAGGTCCCCGTCACGCTCGCCCGGATCGAGCTGGCCGACTCCGGGGTCGCCGGCCCGAACGGCTTCACGATCGTGGTCGCCACCCCCGCGGAGGGCAACGCGACCCTGCGGCTGGTCGACCGGCAGCTCGACGCCGTTCCCGGCCGCACCGTCACCCCCGGCCCGAACGGCGGCTTCCAGGTGCGGCGCACGGACCTGGACACCGTCACGACGTACAACGGCAACGGCGACCGGATCGCCGAGGACATCCCGATCCGGCACGCCGACGACACGCCCACGGGCCGGCGTCTGGACATGCGTCTCGACGGCCGCGGCCGTCCCGATCACATCACCGTCACCGGTCCCGGCTCTCAGGGGCTGGTCGCCGAGCCGCTGCCCGGCGGCGAGGTACGGGTCACCGACTTCGGCACCGGCCGCACGGCCCGCGTCGACGCGCACGGCCGCCCGGTCGACGAGGGAATCCGGCTCACCGCCCCGACCGACGCTCCCGAGGACCACGTGGTCCTGGTCACCGACAACGCGGGCGCCCATGTCACCGACCTCGGCGGCAACCGTTTGCCGGTGCGGGTGGACGACCTGGGTGCCGGGAACGGGGTGCGGATCACCGACGACACGACCGGCGTCTCCGTACGCCATGACGGTCAGGGCCGGTTCCAGGAGGGGGGTGTCTCCCTCACCGACCCGCAGGGCGGACGCGGCGGGCGGTTCCTGGCCGAGCTGGGCGACGGCCGGTACGTCGTGACCGACACGGCCGGCGTCCCCCAGGCCGGGACGGTCACCCGGCTGCCCGACGGGGCCGGGTTCCGGGTCACCGACGAGGCGACCGGCACCACCACGCGGTACACCGGCGAGGGCGTCTTCCAGGACTCGGGCCGGGCCCTGTTCGAGGGGCCGACGGGCGGGCGCGCCGACCGGATCGCCGTACCGGACGGTGCCGGCGGCCGGCGGCTCACCGACACCGCCGGGAACCCGCTGCCGGAACGCGTCATCGAGGTCGGCGGCGGTCGGCTGCGCACGATCGACGACGTCACCGGTCGGTCCACGCTCTACGACGGGCACGCCCGCCCGGCGGGTACCTCGACGGCACTGACGGACCCGGCGGGCGGGCCGCGCGGCGGCCGGTTCGTCGAGCCCGACGGGGCCGGCGGTCACCGGCTCACCGACGCCTACGGCCGCCCGCTGCCCGACACGGTCACCGCCCTGCCCGGCAACGGCGGTTTCCGCACCGTCAACGCCGGCGGCCACCACACCTTCGGGGCCGACGGTGTCCACACCGGCGACGGGCTGCGGCTGACCGGGCGCGGCGGGGACACGGTCGGGCATCTGGACCGTCCGCTGGGTGCGCCCGAGCGCTGGCTGGACGCCGGCTTCGCCCCGGACCCGGCGCACACGGTCGCCGTCGACCCGGGCGGCCGTATCCGGGTCACCCGGCCGACCGACGTCGTCCAGACCTTCGACCAGGGCACCGGCCGGTTCCTCGGGGAACGGGTGCCGCTGCCCGGCGGCGGTCACCGCAGCACCGAGGCGCTGCCCGCGGGGTACGGGGAACGCTTCGTCGTCACCGAGACCGCGGCCGACGGGCGCTTCGGCGGCGGTTGGCTGGAGAACACGGCCGGTGCGCGTCTCGACCACTGGAACGTCGGCCGCAGCGAGGGCGATCTGCGGATCGTGTTCCAGCAGCACGGCAGCCCGCGCAACGGCGAGTTCCTGGTGCTCGGCGCCGACGGCCGCCCGGTCCGGCAGGGATTCAGGGTGCTGGACAACGGCCGGCCGACGGACTTCACCTATGTCCTCGACCACGGGCGGCGGACCTGGACGCGCACCGACGGCCGGGGCATCGCCGGCACCGGCGCCTTCCACCACGGCACCGCCGACCTCTCCGGGATCGGGGGCGGCCGGATCCGGCTGCTGGGTTCGACCAAGGCGAAGGTCCCGGTCTTCGAGCGCCGGGCACTGCCCGGGGCCGGCGGCGATGTCGTCGACTCCTTCCGCCGTACCGACACCATCGCGTTCGCCCGCACCAACCCCCGTACGCACTGGGTGCGTTGGGACGAGAACAGCGGCGCCCCGGTCGGCACCGGCAGCCGGCACCACGACACGGCCGGCAGCGGCTGGCGGGACGCCGACGGCTGGGGACGGACCGTGCGCGAGTACCGCGACGGGCTGCAGAAGTTCGACGGCAGTGCCGGGCACACCCTGGGCGTCCGGACCGACGACGGCACCTGGACCTGGCACCGTTACGACGGCGCGGGCAAGGAGATCGCCTCGGGTCCCCGTACGCCGGAGCGCGTCGGCGGCGGCTGGACCGACCGCACCACGGACGGCCGGGTCGCCCAGCAGCAGTGGGGCATGGCCGAATGGCCCGAGCGGGCCGGCCAGTACCAGGAGCACGCCCTGAACCCGGACGGCACGCTGCGCGGCACCTGGGAGCGGCACTCCCCGCACGGCAAGGAGGTCGGCAAGCACGAGGCGTTCGGCGACGGCTTCCTGACCACGGACCGCTGGCGCGAGCAGCGCCCGCCGACCTGGGTGCGCACCCGCTGGCTGACCGGCGCCGAGCACACCCGGCCGCCGTACGCGCATGTCCGGGGCGACGACACCTACCAGATGTTCACCTGGAGCAAGGAGGCGAACGACGGCACCGTCGCCGCCTCCGGCGTGCGCTACGTCGGCATGGACGGCAGCGCCCTGGACCTGGCCGCCGACGGGAGTTTCGCCCGGTTCAGCGGCAAACTGCACGACGGCACCTCCCTGAAGGTCGGCGACCACGCCGCGCGCCCCGGCCACGCCCCGACGAACCCCACCGACCAGCCCTGGCAGGCCGGCAACGTCAGGGGCTACCGCGAACCGCTCGCGAACGACCCGGCGGGCAGGCTCTGGCAGGACGTGTACCAGGACGCCGGCGGCACCACCCGGATCGCCCGCGAGGGACTGCCCGGCGGGGTCGTCCGGGAGTACACCGGCCTGCCGGAGAACCGCTTGTGGGTCGAGCGGGACCCGCACGGCAACCTCGTCGGCCTCAGTCACGCCAAGCCGAACCAGCCCGACCATGTGATCCAGGGTTCCGGCCGCGCCGGCTCCGGCCGCTGGACCTGGCGCGAGCTGGACGCGAACGGCGCCGAGGTCGCCACCGGCGAGCGTGAGTTCTTCCGCGGCTCCACCGACTCCCGGCTGCCCTGGGACGACTCCTACCGGGACTTCGACGCGGGCGGACAGCTGGTCCGCGAGCGCCGGATGCTCGACTCGGGCAACCACGTGGACGCCTGGCGCGACACCAACGGCTGGTGGACCGCTAACGTCTTCAAGCGCGACGGCACGGCCCTCGACCCGGCCCTGGCCAACCAGGTCCGCCGCTGGTGGCACGACGGAACCTGGCAGGAGCAGTGGGCGCCGGGCGCCCGCCACTTCCGTGACTCGCTGCCCGGCACCGGCCAGGGCGCCCCCACCGTCCTGCGCGAGACCCCGCTGCACAACGGCGGTCCGGTGCGGGTGCGGACGTACGACACCGGTGCCGGCACGCCGGGTTCGGTGTGGAAGGAGTACGACCACGGCAGCGTGGTCCGCGAACGGAAGGCGGACGGCGGCGGGTTCCTGGAGACCGACGCCTGGCGCGGCCAGTGGAACCGCTACGACGACCGGGGCACCCTGGTCGCCCAGCGCACCGACAACGGGCTGGTGTTCGAGCGGGACAGCTTCGGCCGTATGCGGCTGACCGGCAACGAGTACGACTTCCGGGGCGCGCTCACCGAGATCCGCGGCTGGGGCCGTACGACCCGTGAGGCGCAGCGCATGCCCTGGTCCGGCACCGTCCTGCCGGACGGCAACGCGGCTCTGCGCGAGGCGCGTTACGAGCCGTACTGGCAGAGCGTGGCCAAGAAGGCGGCGCTGGAGTTCGGTCAGGAGTTCATCCTGGAGTTCGGTGCGAACCTCGCCGTCAACGGGATCGTGGCCGCCGTCCAGAACAAGCCGTTCACCGGCAAGGACGCGCTCAAGTCGTTCGCCAACGCGGCGGTCGGCGCGACCATCAAGACCGGACTGAGCACCGCGGTGCACGAGAACCGGGCCCTCGGGTTCGAGAATCTCGGCAAGTTCAAGGCCGGCATCGCCAACGTCGACGGCGGCAAGCCGTGGACCCGGCGTCCGCTGAACCACGACAAGACCTGGGCCAACGAGTGGGCGGGCAACGAGACGCCGACCCGCTGGCGGGGCGGTATCTACGACTACTCGTTCGGTGTCTTCAGCAGCGCGCTGTCCGGCTGGGTCAACGGCAGTATGAACGCGGCCGTGTGGGGCGTGACCAACGCCGACGGCCAGACCGTGAAGCTGCACGGCGGGGACGCGCTCTGGGAGGGCGGGATCAACGCCGCCGCCTCGGTCACCACGGCCGCCACCACCGGACTGGTCAAGAACGTGTTCGTGATGAGCGCGGGCAGCCGGCTCTTCCACCGCCAGGGCTTCGCCGACTTCTGGATCCAGCTACCCTTCAAGATCTTCGAGAAGTCGATCCAGTCGCTGTACCTGACCAGCACCTACCGTGCGAGCATCAATCCCACCTATTACCAGGCACCATGATCGGGACAGCGGCGATCACCGAGACTTGAGGAACGTAGATGACCACCCGTCACACCGTGGCGCCCAAGGGTCAGGGCGGCCGGGGCGCGTACCGGACCATCGGCGAGGCGATACGCGCCGCCTCGCCCGGCGATCTGGTGGTGATCGCCCCCGGCACCTGGACCGAGAACCTGGTCCTGGACCGCGCGGTCGTGCTCACGGCGGAGCACGGCCGGGGCAGCGTCGTGATCGCGGCGCCGCCCGGGGAGGCGCCCGCGGTGACCGTGGACGGACCGGACTGCGCCCTGCACAACATCACCGTGTGGGGCTCCGACGCGGGCCGGCCCGCCGTGAGCGTGTCCCCCGGCGCCGGGCTGGTCCTGGAGGAGTGCTCGGTGGAGGGCGGCCGGGTGCAGGCGAAGGGCCCGGACGACGAGGAGGGCGGTACGACGGCGGTCGTGCTGCGCCGCTGCCGTCTGGAGGGCGCCCGGCTGGCCGGCCTGCATCTGGCCGGGGGTGTCCGGGCACGGGTGGAGGACACGGCGGTCACCGGCGTCGACGGCACCGGCGTGGTGCTGTCCGGCACCGCGAGCCTGGACGCCGTACGCCTGCGCCTGGAGCGCACGACCGGGTCCGGGGTGCGGCTGCGCGGCCGGTCCCGGCTGCGGCTGACCGACTCGGTGCTGGCGGGCAGCGGCCGGGCGGGACTGCTCCTCGAGGACGCCACCGAGGCCACCGCCGGGGAGTCGCGCATCGAGACGCCCGGGGCGGCGGGGGTGCATCTGACCGGGTCGGCGCGTGCCGAGCTGACCGACTGCAAGATCCGCGGGGCGGCCGCCAGCGGGCTGGTGGTGCAGGAGACCGCGCGGCTCAGCGCGTCCGGCTGCTTCGTGGCCGACGCGGGCGCCAACGGGCTGCTGGTGACGGGTGCGGGCGAGGCGGACCTGGCGGACTGCCGGATCGACCGCAGTGCCTTCAGCGCGGTCCACCTGGCCGGTACGGCCGTGGGGCGGCTCGCCGACTGCCGGGTGCGCGGCGGCTCCGAGCACGGTGTGCACGCCACCGGCGAGGCCCGGATCGAGCTGACCGACTGCGGGATCATCGATGTCGCGATGACCGGGGTGAGCATCCTGGAACGGGCGGTGGCTACGCTCACCGGCTGCCGGGTCGCCGGGTCCGCCGCCGGGATCGGCATCGGCTCGCCCACCGGCAGCACGGTCGCCGACTCCACGGTGACCGGCACGAAGGAGATCGGCGTCCAGGTCGCCAAGGGCGCCGCCGCCTCCCTCGCCGGGATCCGGATCAGCGGCGCCGGGGCGGCCGGGCTGGTGGTCGACGAGGGCGCCGAGGCGACGGTGAACGGGGGCTGGGTCGAGAACTGCGCGGGCTCCGGTGCCGTCGTCTGGACCGGCGCCAGGCCGGAGATGACCGGGCTGCGCATCGACCGGCCGGGCAAGAACGGGGTGTTCCTGGCGGAGGGCGCGGGCGGCACGTTCACCGGGCTCGACGTCACCCGCGCCGGCTTCCCCGCCCTGCATGTCGCCGCGGGGGCCGACCCGGTGTTCCGGCATTGCCGGGTCCGTGACTGCACCGAGGCGCTGGGCACCGACGACGGCGCGAAGCCGGTCCTGGAGGACTGCACGGCCGACGGCGCCCCGCTGACCTTCGGCACCCCGGCCGCGGCGCCGGCGAACGGCACTCCCGGGACGGCGCCCTCCCCCAGGGCCTCGAAGTCCGCCGGCGCCGACGCCGAGGAGCCGGAGGAGGAGAACCTGGAGGACCTGCTCGGCGAACTCCACGAACTGGTCGGCCTGGACCGGGTCAAGCAGGACGTCGGCTCACTGGTCAAGCTCATGCAGACGGTCCGCCGCCGCGAGGAGGCCGGGCTGCCGGCCCCGCCGCTCAGCCGCCACCTGGTGTTCGCCGGCAACCCCGGCACCGGCAAGACCACCGTGGCCCGCCTCTACGGCCGTCTCCTCAAGGCCCTCGGCCTGCTGCGCCGGGGCCATCTGATCGAGGTCGACCGTACGGCGCTGGTGGGCGAGTACGTGGGCCACACCGGCCCGAAGACCACCGCCGCCTTCACCCGGGCGCTGGGCGGTGTGCTCTTCATCGACGAGGCCTACTCACTGGCCCCGGCGCTGGCGGGCAACGACTTCGGCACCGAGGCGGTGGCGACCCTGGTGAAGCTGATGGAGGACCATCGCGACGACGTGGTGGTCATCGCCGCCGGCTACCCCGGTGACATGCACCGCTTCATCGGCTCCAACCCGGGCCTCGCCTCCCGTTTCGGCCGCACCCTGCTCTTCGAGGACTACGAGTCCGCCGAACTGGTCTCGATCGTGGAGTTCCAGGCCGGACAGCACCGCTACGAGCTGACGCCCACGGCCCGCACCGAACTCCTCGCCCTCTTCCAGGCCATGCCCCGGGGCGAGGGCTTCGGCAACGGCCGCTCGGCCCGCCAGATCTTCCAGGAGATGACCGAGCGCCAGGCCCAGCGGGTGGCCGAGCTGACCGCCCCGACATCGGAGGAGCTGATCAGCCTGGAAGCCCACGACCTGCCCCACCCGGCCGCACGCTGACGGCGCCGGCGCCGGGCACGGCAGGCGTCAGAGTGCCGCCGCCCACGCGTCCACGGTCGTGACCTCCGCCTGCATGGGGAACACCTTCTCGGTGAGCACCCGGTGGACCTCCGGGTCGGAGTCGAGGCAGCCGTCGGACAGGACGGTGAGTTCGAAGTCGAGGTCGGCGGCCTGGCGGAGGGTTGACAGTACGACGCCGCTGGTGGCGATGCCGGTGAGGACGAGGTGATCGATCTCGCCGGCCCGCAGCACCAGGTCGAGGTCGCTGCCTGCGAAGGCGCTGACGCGTCGCTTGGTCACGACGGTCTCGCCGGGTGCGGGCGCCACGTCGGGGTGCACCTGTGTGGCCGGGGCGTCGCCGGCCAGGCCGGCCGCGCGGCTCGCCATGGCGCCGAAGATCTTGTTGCGGGTGCTGATCTCCGGGTATCCGGGGCGGAAGCCGACGACCACGTAGATCACCGGGACGCCGCCCGCGCGGGCGGCGTCGATCGCCTTGGCGAGGCGCGGCAGGTAGTCGTCCGCGGCGAACCGGTCGGTGACGACCCGCTGGACGTCCATGACGAGAAGAGCTTGCTGAGGCACCGTCGATGTTCCTTTCCCACGGCCCCGTTAGTCATCAAGTGATTACTTGGTAACGTAGCCCCACCCCCGAGCCAAGTCAACGCACGATTACTTGATGGCGGCCCCTTCCCGGGCCACGGAAATGTCCCTGAGAGGAGCCGACGTGTCAGCGGACGAGGCACCCTCGCAACCCGATCGGGTCAGCCCGGTCGATCCGGCCGACGGCCGCCGGCGCCGGGACGCCTCGGCGACGCGCCGGGCGCTCCTCCTCGCCGCCCGCGCCCGGTTCACGCGGCTCGGATACGACCGCACGACGCTGCGGGACGTCGCCGCGGACGCCGGGGTCAATCTGGCGCTCGTCAAGCGGTACTTCGGCTCCAAGGAGGGCCTGTTCAAGGCTGCGCTGGCGTCGACACCCCGGTTCCTGGGCGGCGAGGAGGAGTTCCCGCGCGGCCCGGCCGCCCTGGCCGAGGCGCTCAGCCGTCAGCTGGCGGCCGGGGCGTGGACGGAGTTCGGCGAGCATCCGGTGCTGATGCTGTTGCGGGACTCCGGCGACGAGCAGGTGGCCGAGCTGCGCCGGCGGGCGCTGGAGGAGTTCGGCCGGCAGGTGCTCGAAGCGTCGGGTGCCACATCGGCACCCGACGCTCTGCTACGGGCGGAACTGCTGGTCGCACTGGGGGTCGGCGTCGCCGTCGTACGCTCGGCCGTCGGTCTGCGGCCGCTGGCCGACGCGGCACCCGAGGACCTGGTGGGCCCGCTCCGTGACGTCGTGGAAGCCCTGCTCGCGCCCCCGCCCAAGTGACCTCCCACGACGAACCGGTCACTCGGGCCAGGCGGAACCCTTGATGACCTCGACGAAGTCGCCGCGGCGGAAGCCGGGGACGTAGTGGGCCAGGACGTCGGCCTTGACGTTGCCGAAGGTGGTGTCGGGGCGGTCCTGGATGCCCTCGGTGAAGGCGGCGAGGATCTGGTTCTTGAAGTCCGGGCGCGGGTGCGCGGCGACGACCGAGGCGCGCTGCTCGTCGGTGACCTCGTGATAGCCGATGCCGAGGACGTCCAGCTCGACCCCGCGCGTCACCAGGGCGATCTCGGGTGCCATGTGCAGCGGGATCTCCGGGGTGGTGTGCAGGGCGATGCTCGTCCAGACCCGGTCGGCGGGCTCGCCGGTGATGCCGTGGGCGTGCAGGAATCGGCGGGCCTCGTCGGCGCCGTCGATCTCGAAGCGCTGGTCGGTGCGGCGCAGGCTCTTGGTCAGCCCGAGGTCGTGGAACATCGCCCCCACGTAGAGCAGTTCGGGGTCGAAGGCCAGCCCCAGGGCCCGGCCGCGCAGCGAGCCCCACAGGAAGACCCGCCGGGAGTGGTCGAACACCAGCGGGGTGGCGACATCGCGCACCATGTCCGTGGCCTCCCGCACCAGGGTGGTGTCCGGGATCCGTACGCCTGCGATCTCTTCGCTCATCGTCCTCAGCCTCCATACCGGATAGGTGATGTGCCTCCAGGGTTCTCCGGGGGACGTAGGCTGGGCCATGTCTCTGCTGCCAGGAAAACCACGGATTGGGACATGGCACATCGAGTGGGCTTCGTGGTCTTCGAGGGCGTGACCATGCTCGACGTCAGCGGCCCCTCGGAGGTGCTGCACCAGGCGGGCCGGCTGGCCGATCCCTATGAGCTGGTGCTGGTGTCGCCGGACGGGGGGACGGTCACCACGTCCGCCGGGCCGGCGCTGACCGGCACGGTCCGGGCGGCCGACACCGGACCGGTCGACACGGTCCTGGTCGCGGGCGGCGACCGGCTGGCCGAGCGGCCCATCGAGGACGAGCTGCTGGCCACGGTCCGCGAACTCACCGAGCGGGCGCGCCGGGTCGCCTCCGTGTGCACCGGCGCGTTCGTGCTGGGCGAGCTGGGCCTGCTCGACGGCCGCCGTGCGACGACCCACTGGCGGCACGCGGCCACGTTCGCCCGCCGCTACCCCCGGGTCCGGGTCGAGCCCGACGCCATCCACATCCGTGACGGGCGTTACGTCACCTCGGCGGGCATCAGCGCGGGCATCGACCTCACCCTCGCCCTGGTGGAGGACGACCACGGCGCCGGCGTGGCCCGGGACATCGCCCGCGAACTGGTCGTCTTCATGCAACGCCCGGGCGGGCAGTCCCAGTTCTCCACCGCCATCACCACCCCACCGGCCCGCAACGACCTCCTCCGTACCCTGATCGCATCCGTGCTCGCCGACCCGACCGCCGACCACAGCCTGCCCGCCCTGGCGACGTCCGCCGCCGTCAGCCCCCGCCATCTGACCCGGCTGTTCCGCGCCGAACTGGGCACCACGCCCGCGCGCTGGGTCGAACGGGTCCGTCTCGACCGTGCCCAGCACCTGCTCCTCGAGGGCCACAGCGTCACCTCGGCCGCGGAGCACAGCGGTCTGGGCACCGACGAGACCCTCCGCCGTGCCTTCGCCCGCCACCTGGGCACGACCCCGACCCACTACCGCAGACGCTTCGCGACCACCGGCACCGCTCAGGAGTAGCCACCACCGGCCACACAGCAGCTCGACTTCCTGCTCCTCCGTGCTCGGGCACACCAAGCTGCCGGCCCGGAGGGACGGGAGGGCTTCACAGTTGGATCGGCAGATGGCGGGGGCCGCGCAGCATGGCGTTCTGGCGGTAGGGAGGTGGGTCCTGGACCAGGCTTGCCGTGCCGAGCACGGGGAGCAGTGCGCCGAGCGCGGTCTGGGCCTCGAGGCGGGCGAGCGGTGCGCCGAAGCACAGGTGGATGCCGCTGCCGAAGCCGAGGTGTTCGTTGTCCGGGCGGGTGGGGTCGAACCGGTCGGGATCGTCGAACCGTCGGGGGTCGCGGTTGCCGGCGGCCAGCGCCAGGATCACGGAGGTGCCCCGGGCGAGCGTGGTGCCGGCGACGGTGATGTCGGTGAGCGGGATGCGCTCGCGCATGTGGACCGGGGGTTCGTAGCGCAGGAGTTCCTCCACCGTCCGCGGCAGCAGGCCGGGGTCGCGGCGAAGGTGGTCCAGGTGCTCGGGCCGGCGCAGAAGCGTGAGCACTCCGTTGGTGATCAGGTTGACCGTCGTCTCGTGTCCCGCGATGAGCAACAGCACCGCGGTTTCGGCGAGTTCCTCCTGGGTGAGCCGCAGGGCCGGGTCCGGCTCGTTGACGAAGGCGGAGAGCAGGTCGTCGCCCGGGGTGCCGCGGCGCCGTTCGGCGAGGTTCACGAGGTACCCGCCCAGCTCGATCCGTGCCTGGTCGCCCGCCTCGTGCGTCCCGGCGGAGTCGTCGTCCTCGGGCTTGAGGTCGGCTGCCGCGACCAGCACGTCGGACCAGGCCCGGAAGAGCGGCTCGTCCTCGCGTGGCACGCCGAGCAGGCGGCAGATCACCGTGACGGGCAGCGGGTAGGCGAAGTCGTCGACGAGGTCGATCTGCCGGCCCGCCTCGAAGGGTTTCAGCAGTTCCTCGGTGATCCGGTCGATCTCGCCGCGCATGGCGTCGACGCGGCCCGGGCTGTGCGGGGGTCCGAAGGGCCGCATGGTCAGCGTGCGCAGCCTGTGGTGTTCCGGGTCGTCGAGCCGCAGGAACGGCGGCTTGTGCGTCACCTGGCCACGGATGCGGGGATCGGTGCTCATCCGTGGGTCGTGGAGCAGGGCGGCGATGTCGTGGTAGCCGCCGACCAGGTGGCTGCCGTCGGCCTGCCGCACCACGGGGCCGGCCTCCCGGAGTTCCGCGTACAGCGGGTAGGGGTTGGGGCGGCTGGCGTAGTCGGTGATCCGTGCCAGCAGGGTCTCGGAGTCCATGGTGGCTCCTCGTGGTGGGAGTCGTGGACGGGACGCGGGTCAGCGCGTCGGCTGCACCACGGCCAGTCGGCGGTCGGGCAGGTATCCGGTGAGCGCCACGGTGGGGCCGTGGGAGAGCACGGAAGGATCCGGCACGTCGGACGGGATCGGGACGTCGGCCGCGGTCGCCCGGTCGGCCGCGCCCGGCGGGGGCGGGAACGGAGCGGCCGTCTCGATCAAGTGCCGGTAGTAGTCGAGCGACTTGGCCATGTCGACGGTGACCGCGGCGGTGACCCGCCCCTGGTAGCCGTAGACCATGGCCAGGCGGCGCGCCTCCAGCGAGCCCTGGGCGATGACCACATGGTCGGAGTAGGTGGGCACGCCCACCGACTTGATGTTGAGCCCGAACTGGGTCGACCAGAACGTCGGGATGGCCAGGTGGGGGCGTTGCAGCGGCCCCGGATTGACCATGTTGTGGGCCGCCACCGCGGCCTGCTCGACGGCGTTGCCCCAGTGTTCCAGGGAGAGCATCTGGTACCCGAACAGCGGGTGCGGGAAGCGGGAGACGTCACCGGCCACGTAGACGTCGTCGGTGACGATCCCGTACATGGTGAAGGCGCGGCAGCCGGCGTCGCACGCGATCCCGCGCGGGCCCGCCGCCAGCCCGGACTCCGCCAGCCACTCGACGTTGCGGATCGCGCCCAGCGCCACGACGCAGACGTCGGCGTCGACGCGGCTGCCGTCGGACAACTGCGCGTGGGTGAAGGTCCCGTTCCCGTCCCCGTGCAGGGCGGTGACCGTCACCCCGGTGCGCAGGTCGACGCCGTGGTTGCGCTGCATGACGGCCGCGAGCTTCGCGAGGGTGCCGCCCAGGGCGCCCACCAGAGGCGCGGGGCCGCGTTCGGCGACGGTGACGGCCAGCCCGCGTTCCCGGCAGGCGGAGGCGATCTCCGAGCCGGTGAAGCCGCCGCCGATGACCAGCACCCGTTCCGGTCCGGCGGCCATACGCTCGGCCAGTGCCCCGGCGTCCTCGCGGGTGCGCAGGGTGAACACTCCGTCCAGGGCGCCTTCCTCGGGGTTGAGCCAGGGCCGGGCGCGGGTGCCGGTGGCGATCAGCAGCCGGTCGTACGGCAGCGATGCGCCGTCCTCCAGCAGCACCTGTTTCGCGAGCAGGTCGACGCCCGCGGCGCGCACCCCGAGCCGCCACTCGGCGTCCGGATCGTGGCGCATCGGCAGCCCGGTGGTCTCCGCCGTCGCCTGCCCGAGCAGCACCTGCTTGGACAGCGGCGGCCGGTCGTAGGGCGGGTGAGGTTCGTCCCCGACCACGGTCACCGAGCCGGTGAAACCCTCGTCGCGCAGTCCCTCGGCGGCCCTCAGCCCCGCCAGCGACGCGCCGACGATGACGATACGGCCGTCCTTGAGGTCACCGGGCACCGCCGCTCACCTCTTCCCCGAGGAGGATCGCCTGCACCGGGCACGCGGCCACGGCCTGGCGCACCCGCTCCACCTGGTCCTCGGGGACGGCGGTCGTATACAACAGCCCCTCCTCCCCGTGCAGTTCGAACATCTGCGGTGCGAGAAAGACGCACTGTGCATAGCCCTGGCAGCGTGTGAGGTCCACGACGGTCCGCATCCCCACCACTCCCTCCGTTGCCGCACCCCCTCGTTGCCCGCCCCTCGGTTCCAGCATGGAGCCAGACCTGGGCTCCCGCACGCCGCGCTGCCGGGGGCGGTCGATGCCGGACGCCGCCACACGGTGCCCGGTCAGCTGTGACGCATATGTCGCTCACCTCTGAGCCACACCTCCGCCCAGGTGCCATGCGGACGCGCAAAATAAAGAAGCAAAAATGTTATGATTATGTCGCCGGGACGCGCGCCATGTGGAGAGTGATAGCAATGAGCTGGCCCGCCACGATGCGTTACGACACGGGTTCGGCGCCGGAGGGGCTCGCCTTCGTGCAGGACCTCATGAACACCATCTCCGCCGGAAAACCACGCACGAGCGACCTCCTCGCGGACCCGGATGACGCGCAGACCTGGCTCGACGAGGCACTGGCGCAGTGGAACCAGGCCACGGGCGGACTCGCGGCAGGCATCGAACTCGCCCCGCACGACCACGAAGAACTCCGGGCCTTCCGTGAAGACCTGCGCCGGGCGGCGGCGCAGGGGCAGGGAGAGGCACTGCCGCCGCTGCACATTGCGGCAGTCGTGATGGAGCTGGGCAAGGACGGACAGGTGCGCCCGGTGCCGCGCGGCACCGGCTGGCGGCGGGTGGCGGCCCTGGCCCTCATCGAGGTCTTCCAGGCCCAGCAGACGGGCACCTGGCACAGGCTGAAGGTGTGCCGGAACGACCGGTGCGGGACCACGTTCTTCGACCGGTCACGCAACAACAGCGGGGTTTGGCACGACGTGAAGGTCTGCGGCAACGCGGCGAACCTGCGGGCCTACCGGGCAAGACAGCGCACCCAGAAGGCATCGTAGACGCCACCCTCGGCACCCCGGCCGTGTCCCGGCCCTGTGGAGCTCCCGGAGCCGGCGCCGTGAACGGCAGGACAGGATCACCGAGGGCCGTCCTGCGGGCGGTTACGAGTGCCGGGAATACAAGCGCCAGGAACTGATCATGCCGAGATCACGGACCTGCCGGCACGCGCCAGCCGGATTCGATCGGTCAAGTCGCTCAGTCGGACGAGGCGGGCGGACGGCGGGACAAGGCTGCTGTCGGGGAGTGGGTCACCAGTTCGACCAGGCGTTCGGCCAGGTCGTCGTCGAGGGGCGACCCGATCATGAGCCGACGGTAGAGGATGGCACCGGCCCACAGGTCCTGCACCAGTTCCGTGTCGAGGTCGGGCGGCAGGTCACCCCGCTCCATCCCCCGGCGCAGCACGACGTCGATGTTCTGCCGCTTGCGTCGCAGGAAGGTCTCCCGGAAGCGGGCCATGAGCTCGGGGTGGGGCAGCAGGCCCGCGGCGAGCGCGGGCAGTGACGCGGCCAGGTCCTCGTTGGCGTAGTTGCGGATCGTCATGTCGACCGCCTCGCGCACTTCCGCGCGGGTGTCGCCCCGGTCGGGGATCTCCTCCGCCCGGAACACCTCAGCGAGCGCGTCGGCGACGAGTGCTTCCTTGTTCGGCCACCAGCGGTAGATGGTCGACTTGCCGACGCCCGCGGCCGCCGCGACCCCCTCGATGGTGAGGGTGGAGTAGCCCTGCGCGGCCAGGAGGTCCCTGGTGGCGTCGAGGATCTTGGGGGCCGAGCGCGGGGTGGCCGCCGGATCCGAGGTGAATGCGAGTCCCATGAGTGCAACGATACGTACCGTTTCATTTTCGGGTCAAGGCGTGTTAGCGTCCCTGGTGTCCGAATGAAACGATACGTATCGTTGCACTCATGGAAGGGAAATCTGCCATGAAGGGTTACACCCTGCCCCTCTCTCCCCGCGGGACCGCCAATCTGGCGCCGGCTCCGCCGTGGCACTACGCCGGAACCGTTGTCGGCGTCGAGTTCTTCACCGACCCCGCCGCGGCCGAGGCGACGCTCCCCGAGGGCCTCGCTCTCGACCCGGACACCCCCGGACGTGGCGTGGCCATGTTCATCGACTGGCAGTACTCCTCCACGGGACAGGAGTACCTGGACCCCGCCCGCTCCCAGTACCGGGAGTTCCTCACCACCCTGGACGCGCGCTTCGACGACACGCCCGTCGCCTGGTGCCCCTACATCTACGTCGACAACGACGCGGCCATGGCCCGCGGCTGGGTCCAGGGCTTCCCCAAGAAGCTCGGCGTCGTCCACCAGACCCGCGCCTATCCCGTCGCCAACCCCGCCACCCCGCCGGTCGGAAAGGGCGGTCAGTTCGGCGCGACGGCCTCCAGCGCCGGCCAGCGCATAGCCGAAGCCCGCGTCACCCTCGATCAGCCGCTCAGTGATCCGGCCGCCCTCATGAACCGCCCCGTGGTCAACCTCCGGCACTTCCCCCGCCTGGCCGCCGGACAGCACGACAAGCCCGCCGTTCACGAACTGGTCTTCGCGCTTCTCGACGACGTGAGCGTCACCGAGGCCTGGATCGGCACCGGCGAGCTGAACTTCCTCCCGGCTCGCGGCGAAGAGCTCGCCGACCTCCCCGTCCGGCGAACCGGCAAGGGCTTCCGCTTCCACCTCGCCTACTCCGTCAACGACCTCAGGACCCTCACCGACTACGACAACTGACCACTCACCGCGACCAGTTCGGGACAGCCCGGCAGAGCCGCGCACCTGTCCGAGGTTCCGTGTCGGTCGCCCCCGGCCGACACGGAACCTCGCAAGTAGGTCGACCACGTCGGTCCCAAGCCCCGACAAGGCGGCACTCTGTGCCGATTCCCCCCATCCCGCCTCACCCCCACCGGAGACGCCATGCCCCTCTACACCTGCACCACCGCGCAGGGCACGCTGACCACGGAGACCAAGGCCGCGCTCGCCACCGAGATCACTCGGATCCACGCGGAGATCAACGATGTCCCACTGGCCTACGTCAACATCGTGTTCCCGGAGCTGCCGCGGGACAACGTGTTCGTCGGCGGGACCCCTGGAACACCGCTCCTGGTCAATGGCTGGGTGCGACGCGGTCATCCGCAAGAGAGCACCAGCCGACTCGCCCTGGAACTCGCGGCAGCCGTCTCACGAATCGCCCAGGTGGATCCGGAGACCGTGCTGGTGGTCATCCAGGACAGCCCCGCCCGCTCGGCTGTGGAGGGCGGCCGTCTCCTCCCCGAGCCGGGCCGCGAGTCCGAGTGGACAGGCGCACACGGCAAGCAGTGATGCGGGTGGAGATCCGCGGCCCGATCGTGCCCGTCGTAGGGAGCGGTGAGAACGGTGAGAGGGCACCAGGCGCATCTCCGATCAGTACGTAAGAGCAGGTCCCGGCCACGGCGACGGCCGACGCGAAAGACGGAAAGGGCGCCATGAAAGCGGAGACCGCACAGCGGACGGGCAGGAAGCAGGGCCCGCGATCAGGGGGCGGCGCGGCCGGGTCCGCGGCGAAGCCGTCCACCACGGCCCACGGCGCCGTACGCGGGTCGAGCAGGTGAGGGCCCGTAGCGGAGAACAGGGCATGTCGTCGGCCAGAGCCCTCGCCGAGGCACTGTGGTTCCCGGTGACGCTGTTCCTGGGCTTCCTGTTCTGCTTCGCCCCCGCCCTGCACGCGCCTCAACCGCATCATGCCGCCGTGGTGGTCGCCGGCCGTGCCCCGGAGGCGGAGGTCGAGGCCGCGCTGCACCGTCATCACCCCGGAGGGTTCGACGTCACCTCCGTGGCCGATGCACGGGCCGCCCGCCGGGCGGTGCTGGACCGGAGTGCCGTGGCGGGATACGTCGGCGGCCACCGTCCGGTGCTCTATGTGGCCAAGGCCAACGGGATGTCCCTCTTCCAGGCGCTGGGCAAGGACTTCGCGGGGCTTACCTCCGCGACCAGCGAGCCGCTCACCCTCAGGGATGTGGCACCCACCACGGCCAAGGACCTGACGGGAACCACCCTGGTCTACTTCGGCACCGCCTGGAACATCCCCGGGTACCTGCTCGCGACGACCCTGCTGCGTGCGGTGACTTTCAACCGCCGCAGGAAGCTGATGACGATCGTCGGCGTCGCGGGTGTCTTCGCCGTCGTCGGTGACCTCGTGGGTGTCGACCTCGGCTACCTGCCGAACGACCCGGCCGCCCTCGCGATGGCGTTCCTCCTCACGACGGCGGTGGCCACGTTCTGCACCGGCATGGCACCGTTCACGAAGCAGTTCTTCCCCGGGGTGGGGATGGGCCTGTTCATCGTGCTGAGCACGCCCACCAGCGGGGTGGCCCCGGTGGCGATGCTGCCGACGTTCTTCCAGCACGTGCACGCCGTGATGCCGCTCGGCAACGCGGTGGACGCGCTGAGGGGCGTCCTGTACTTCCACGGGGCGGGGGTCCGCAGGCCCGTCCTCGTCCTGTGCGCGTGGATCGCCGCGGGCATCGCGCTCATGGGCCTCGACGCCTGGCGCCACCGCAGCACCGGCGCCCGGCACCGCGGCAGGGGCAAGCAGTACAAGGAGGCGGAGCCACCGGTGGACGACCCGTCCCTGGAGACTCCGATACCCACGGCGATGCCGGCCCACCACCACTTCGGCGAACCGCTGCCGACGCTGGTGGGCACCGTACGCGACAGTGCGCGGCAACCGCTCCGGCACGCCGCGGTGACCGTCATGGACGGCAGAGGACGGCAGTTGGTACGTACCGCGACGAACGCCCAGGGCACCTACGCCGTGGCAGGGCTGCCCGAAGGACACCTCACCATCGTGGCCTCGTCCCACAGCAGAAAGCCGCAGGTCCAATGGCGGCTGCTGGAACCGGGCGCCGTCCTCCGCGCCGACTTCACGCTGGGCGACATTACCCCTGACGCACCTTCTCCGATGCCCTGTCAGAACGGTGGGCCGCCACGGAACTGGACTGCCCGTCGGTGAGGCGTGACTCGGTCAGGATCCGGCGGTGCCCATTCCTTGGTGTGTCCCGGCGATCGCGGCGTCAGGTCACCAGCTGATCGCCGAGGGGGCTGCGCAGGCAGAGAACGAGATGTCCGTGCCGGGGCTGACGCCCAGCCGCCGGGCCGGTTCGGTCGTGCCGGCCGGCTGCGCGAGATGGCCGATGATTCGCCGACGGCTTTCAGATCGCGTACCGGCGGCGTCCGGAGTTCTGTCTCGATCCCTCCATTCGACAGGCGAGTTCCACGTTCGCCCTGCTTCCCGCGTCCGTGGTCGAACCGGCGATCGCGAGACCGCGCGCGGACCTGGCCTCAGAAGCCTGGCACCGCCGCCATGCCGGCCTGCTGACCCGGGAATCCGTCGACTACGGCTACCGCCTGCTCATCGCGGGTACGGCGATTCCGGTACCGAGGGAGGCGGGCGGTGGCGGCTCGCGTATCGGCGTGCGCTCAAATCAGCAGAGAAGTGGCTGTCGTTGGACGAGAGGACGAGAGGACGAGAAAGCGTGGATGTGTACGAAGCCGTGGACAGCCGCAGGGCCGTGCGGGCGTTCAGCGGTCGGCCGGTACCCAAGGAGGTACTCGAACGGGTTCTGGCCACGGCGGCGCGGGCTCCGTCGAGTGGGAACCTGCAGCCGTGGCACGTGTATGTCGTGAGCGGCGAGCCCCTGGCCGAACTGAAGAGACGTGCGACGGCCAGGGCACTGGCGGGAGACCCGGGTGACGAGCGGGAGTATCCGATGTACCCGGCCGAACTGGTCCCGCCGTATCTGGACCGGTTCTCCGCCGCGGCCGCCCAGCGGTACAAGGCGCTGGGAATCGAGCGCGACGACCCGGACCGACCCAGGAGGATCGCCGCCCTGAACTCGGAGGCGTTCGGAGCTCCGGTCGTCCTCTTCTGCTACCTCGACCGGACGATGGGGCCGGGGCAGTGGGGGGACGCGGGGATGTACCTGCAGACGGTCATGCTGCTGCTCAGGGCGGAAGGGCTGCACAGCTGTCCTCAGGTGATGTGGACGATGTACCGCAGGACCGTCAGCCAGGTGGTCGGGGCCGATGACGGGCTCGTGCTGTTCTGTGGTGTCGCGGCGGGATTCGAAAAAGAAGGCGTGCCCCAAGTGCGCACCGGGCGGGCGGACATGACACAGACGGTGAGCTTCGTCGGAGGGTGACCGCGCGGCGGCCGAGATCCGGAGAACCCGGGGGGGAACTGTCGGAGGCATCGCCGCGTGTCGCACGCGTGTCCCGCCGAGGACGGTTCGGTGTGCCCTCGGCGGGAACGCGCGGCCCCTCAGGGGCGGATCGTCGTGGCGCGGCTGTTGTAGGCCTCCACCGTCAGCGCCGGACGGCGTGAGGGGAGGGACCCCGACGGCCAGGACAGGGTGACGGTCTGCGATTCGCCGGGCAGCAGCCACAGGTAGTTGTGGCTGTAGAGCGTCGGCAGCACCCGGTGGCCACCGGCCTCGTCCACCAGGGACAGCCGGACCATGGCGGCGACGGCCGAGCCGCGGTTGCGGACGGTGGCGGTCAGTTCGTGACGCTCGCCGGCACGGGAGACCTGCCCGATGGAGCCGGACACGTTCACCTGCTTGGCCTTGTTGAGGGCCTGCATGGCGGCGGGTTCACGGTGGCGCCAGTAGGTGTTGCGGGAGAGCTCACTGCCGTGGGCGTCCTCCAGGGTCAGCCGCAGCAGGTGCAGGTCGGGCAGGTCGTCGGTCCAGCCGGCGGTGAACGCCTCCGTCGTGGCGGCCCGTGCCACGTCCACCCGGGCGGTCCTGCTGCTGCCGAGCTGCCGGCCGGACAGGTCGTACAGGCGGGCGGTCACGGTGGCGTTCTTGAGGTCCGTTCGGGTGTGATTGACCGCCAGGACCTGCCACTTCACCGGGTCCGCCTGGACGTGCAGCGGCTCGCAGGCGGAACGGGCGCCGTAGTAGGTGCCGTTGACGTCGAAGTCGTAGTCGTAGGTCTGCCAGACGGTGCTGTGCCAGGCCGGATGGGACATCCACAGCATCAGGCCGGTGGCGTTGTCCCAGAGGTTGGCGTTCCACGCCTCGAACATGGCGCGGGTGTTCTCGTAGTTGACGAACTGCGCCTTGCGGGCGAAGTCGTCGAGGCCGGCCGCCTCGCCGAGGCGGGACTCGACGGCGGCCTTGTAGTTCTGCGGCGCCTGGTTCCCGCGCTCGCTCCAGTCGTGGTAGTACCAGGCGCCACGGATGGGCCACTCGGGCTCGTCGCCCGTCATGTTGCGCACGCTCGCCGCGGTGGAGACCACCGGCATGCCGATCTCGGTGTGGAAGCCGAAGTCCTTGCTGCCGTAGGTGTCGGGGTCGAAGTACTTCTCCGGCTCGACCCAGCCGTAGGGGCCGCCGCCCGTGACGATGCCGCCGGCCGAGTTGTTCTGGTAGAGCAGGCCGGGAACCTGCTTCTCGACGGCTTCGCGCATGCCCTGGTCGATGGCGGCGGGCGGGTTGCCCTCGTTCGCCCCGCACCAGACGGCCACGCAGGGATGGATGCGGTAGCGCAACACGGTGTCCCGCGCGGTCGAGTTGAACGCGTCGTGGTCCGGCGGGTCCATGGCCCAGGCGTTCGGGAAGTCGTTCCAGACGAGGATGCCGTGCCGGTCGCAGGCGGCGAAGAACTCCTCCCGGTCACTGCTGCCGACCCAGTTGCGGATCATGGTGAAGTTCATGTCGCGGTGCATCCGCACCGCCGCGTCCATCCGCTCCGGCGGCATCCTGCGCAGCAGTTCGTCCCAGCCCCAGTTGCCGCCGCGGGCCAGCACCCGCACGCCGTTGACGGAGATCTTCAGCGGATCGGGCGTGTTGGACACGGACTTGACGTCGGTCCACTGCTCGCCGTCGTCGGACACCTGGATGGTGTACGTCTTCGGGTACGCCGTCTCCCAGACGATCGCCACCCGGTCGAACCTCTGCGCGGAGCCCAGGTCCACCTGGATCCACTGGTGATCCTCGTACTGCGACGACCAACGGGTGCCCGCGTCACCGTCGGTGGCGTGCGCGGCAGGATGGCCGGAGTCCTCGGTCGAGGCCTTCGCCGTCTTGTGCAGGGCGAGGTCGGTGCCGGGGACGGCACGGTCGACGACGCTCAAGGACCACAACGAGTTGCCCCAACTGGTATTGCGCAGACCACAGTTGATACGGACGTAGCGGGCCGTCCGCTGGTCGAAGTCCTCGACCTGGAGGCTGGCGTCGCCGTTGCTGAACGGCAGCGGCACGGCTCCGTTGTCCACAGCCTGCACGTCGGTCCACTCGGAGCCGTCGGCGGAGACCTGCACCACGAAGGCCTTGGCGTACGCCTGCTCCCAGGTGAGGTCGACCCGGTCGAAGGACTGTGCCGAGCCCAGGTCGACGCGGATCCACTGGTCGTCCTCGTACGCCGAGGACCAGCGGGTGCCCGGATCGCCGTCGGTCACGTTGGCCGCGCCATGGTCGTCGCCGTCCGTGCTGGAGGCGTCGGCCGGGGCGTGCAGGGCGAGGTCGGTGGCCGGCCGGATGCTGTCCCGCACGGCCAGGGTCCACAGGGAACTGCCCCAAGAAGTGGCTCGTGTACGGCAGTTGACACGGACGTACCGGGCCTGCTGCCGGTCGAAGGTGACGGACTGGAGGTACGAGTCGCCGGACGCCGTGAACGGCAGCGGCACCTCGTACTCGTAGCCGAACTGGCGGATACCGAAGCGGGTGGTGCGCCGGTCGCTCTCGGTGCCGTCGACCGACGCGGTGAGCGTGAGGTCGTGCAGGTTCGGCTCGCCCAGGCCGTTCGGCCACCACAGCTTGGGGTCGCGCAGCCGCAACTGCCGGAAGGCGTCGGGGGCGAAGACCACGTCGACGCTCTCGCCGGCCGGGACGGTGACGGCCTCGGACACCCGGATGCCGTCGAAGGCCGCGGAGACCGTCGCACGGCGGTCGGTGGAGTCGGCGTTCCGGACCGGTACGACGATCGTCAGCTCGGCGACCGAGACGTCCGGCAGCTTCGGCAGGACGGTGTCCACGCGCGGGTCGCCGATGACGACCTGCCCGGTGGATCTCAGCCGGACGTGGTTCCAGATCCCCGCCGCACGGTCGCGGACGGCCGGCATCCAGTCCCAGCCCGAGGAAGCCAGGTAGGTGGGCGAGTTGAGGTTCATCTGCTGGGCGCCCGCGTCCACCCAGGACTCGCCCAGGGGGCCCTTGTCGCCGGGGCTGCCGGGCACCGGCATCGGCGTGATCTTGACGGCCAGCGCGTTCGCGCCGTCCGCGGCGAGCAGCCGGGTCACGTCGTACGAGGAACGGGCGAACGGGTACGTCAGATCACCGACCCGTTCACCGTTGAGCCAGACGTCGGCCTGGTGGTTGACGCCGTCGAACTCCAGCCAGATCCTGCGGCCGGAGCCGGTGCGCAGGCCGTGCGGCAGCTCGAAGTCCCGCTTGTACCACCAGGAGTGCCGCGACAGCGCCTCGGGGATGTGCAGGTTGTTCAGCCCGGCGACCGGGTCAGGCAGCTTGCCCTGGTCCACGAGGGAGGCCAGGACCGTGCCGGGGACGGTGGCGGGCAGCCAGCGGCTGGTGTCGACGGAGGTCTTCGACAGGCCGGAACCGTCGGCACCGGCCCAGTCGTCCAGGGTGAGGCGCCAGCCGGACTCCACCGGCACCGTGCCGTCGTCGGCAACGGTCAGCCTGGGCGCCGCACCGTGCCGGGTGCCCCAGTCGGTCCAGCCCGTCGCCGTGGGACGGTGCCCGTCGGGAGTGCCGTACACCTCGAAGCCGTTGAGTCCGAGGGGCAGGGGGCTGGAGCGTTTGCGGGACGTCATGCGCACCCAGCGCGCCGGCACCGGGCGGGGAAGCTGGATGTCCACGGCTCCGCCGGTGCCGGCGGTGGTGCGGTAGACACTCGTCCACGACTTCTTGTCCAGGGAGGTCTCGACCACGCAGTCCACCGCGTAGCTCGACAGGATCTCCTTGCCGGTGGTGCCGTCGGCCGGGTTTCCGCTGGTGGGCGGGGTGAACACCGGGTCGGCGGCGTCGGCTTCGAAGGTCAGGCGGATCCAGGTGACCTTGCACGCGGCCTGGAGATCGACGGTGATCCACTGTGGGTCGCCGGCCTCCGCCCGCCACCCGCTGCCCCGCACGCCGCGCGCGGTGAGCCGGTCGACCGCGAAGGACCCGGGCGTGGCGGCGTAGGCCGTCGAGGAGACCGAGACGGGCCGGTTGAGCGCGAGTTCAAGGGGCGAGTCGGGGTGCGCCGGTCGGCCCGTGGCGGCGGCTGCGGTCGAGGCGGGGAGCGACGCGCCGAGTCCGAACCCGGCCAACAGGGTGGAACCCGTGGCGACTATGGACCGCCGCGACGGATTACGCCACGGATCCGATTGATCGGTCATGAATCTGACGTCCCATCAAAAAGCGGCGAGGTGCGCCGAAACGGCTCTGCGTACCCCGCACCGAGCAGAATGACAACGTTGCCAAAGGCTGTGGCGTGAGGAGCTTCCTGTCAACCCCTGGTGCGGACATCCATGCTGAGCCGCAGGTGGGAAGCGTCCACGGAAGCTCCGTGCCTCGCTTCGGAGTTCGGACGGACCCGGGTTCGCTCCGTCCGGTCCGGACGCGCTCGGCGAGGCCGGCCCCGGGACCTCCGCGAGTCCGGCGACCCGTCGAAGCGGCGCGTTCGCGGGATGTGGCCGTCCCGCCGACCTGGGCAGTTCTCCGCCTCCCGGCAACCGGGACGGGCGCAGTCCGCCAACTCCCCGTGCGGGGGCCGGGCTTCTTCCTGCTGAAGGCGACGGACGGCACGGTCGGACTTCGCGGCGCCTCGTGGCCCGTCAGGCGGACCGCCCAGCCGACCCGTCGGACGGCCGCCTCCAAGAGGCTCCGATGCGTGAAGGTCACCGGCAGCGCTTGTCGATGGGCCGGCAGCACTTGTCGATCAACGTGCGCTTGGATGGTCACGGGAGTTGATGGCACGGCGCGGGGGCCGTGCCAGGGACGGCTGAACGGTGCCGGGAGGAAGGCCGTCCGTTGCTACGCCGGTACCGGTTCCCCCTTCCCTTCCCACGGCCTGGCCAGGCCCGTCAGTGCCAGCGCCGCCGCCACCAGTGAGATCAGCATGATGAGCGCCATCGGCCGGGAACTGTCCTCCCCGAACACCCCCACCAGCGGCGCGGCCAGGGCGCCGAAGAGGAACTGGAGGCCACCCAGGAGTGCCGAGGCGGCTCCCGGTGCCGTACGGCCGACCGTCTGACCGATGCTCATGGCGCTCGGGAAGACCAGGCCGATGCCTCCCGCGGTCACGAACAGGGTGATCCAGGTTCCCGCGAGGGTCTCGCCCGCGGCCAGCACCAGCAGGACCTGGGCGAGCGCGCCCAGCAGGGCGATGCCGACTCCGGCCGAGAGCATGGTGTTCAGGCGTGTGCCACGCCCGGCCAGGCGCGCGAAGCCGGCCCCGCCGGCCAGCATGGCGACGGCGATGGTGGCGAAGATCAGGGAGTACGTCGTCGACGAGACCCCGTGGAGGTTCTCGAAGACGAAGCTGGAGCCGCTGATGTAGGCGAACATGGCGGCCGAGACGAGGGCGACGACCAGGACGTACCCCATGAACGTCCGGCCGGCGAGCAGTGCGCCCATGGCCCGGAAGGTGCTGGCGAGTCCGCCGTCATGGCGCCGTTCGGGCGGCAGCGACTCGGGTACCGCCCGCACCACGGCGAGCAGGAGCAGGACGCCGAGCACGGCCAGCACGGCGAAGACGGTCCGCCAGGTGGAGACGGCCAGAACGGCCCCGCCGAGCACCGGCGCGGCGACCGGTGCCACGCCGATCACCTGCGACAACACCGCGAAGTAGCGCGGCAGTTCGGGTCCGTGGAAGCGGTCGGTGAGGACCGCCCTGGCCAGCACCATGCCCGCCGCACCGGCCACGCCCTGCAAGAAGCGGGCGCCGGTCAGGACGGCGATGTTCGGGGCGGCGGCGCAGGCGACGGAGAACAGGACGAACCCGGCCGTCCCGGCCGTCAGCAGCCGGCGCCGGCCGAGCCCGTCACTGAGCGGGCCTATGACCAACTGACCGACGACGAGACCGGCGAGGAACGCGGTCATCGTGAGCTGCACGGCCGAGCTGCTCGCTCCGAGCGCCTCCCCCAGCGCGGGAAAGCCGGGGACGTACATGTCGGTCGCGAGCGGGGCGACGGCGGTCAGCGCGCCGAGCACGGCGATCAGGGCGGTGGCCGTAGGGCCCGAAGGCGCTGGTCCGGTGGTGTCGGGGACGGCGCCGGAGCCGTTGCGCGAGGATGACGGAGCTACCATGCAAATAACGGTAACCGATAGTTCACCAGCTAACAAATATTTGGAACGAGAAGACGAGCCGCATGCCCACTCACGCCTCCCCGTCCCCCTCATCCACCCCCTCCGCCGCCGACGTAGGCGCCCAGTGGTCCGCCCACAACCCCGACCTCGACACCTCCCCCATGGAGCTGGTCGGCCTGCTCAAACACGCCACAGGCCTGCTCAACCGCGCCGTGGAACCCCTCTACGCCGGTGCCGCCCTCACCGCACCCGAGGTCGACATGCTGATCCCCCTCCGGCACGCGACCGCGCCGTTCATCGCCCGCAGCCTGGCCGAGCGGCTGGGGCTGTCCCGGGCGGGCGTCAGCAAGACCCTCGGCAAGCTGGAGAAACGCGGCTTCATCGCCCGCACCCCCAACCCCGCGGACCGGCGTGCCGCCCTGGTCACCATCACCGAGGCCGGTGCCAAGGCGGTCGACGACCTCTTTCCCCGGCAACTCGCCATCGAGATCGGCCTGTTGGCAGGCCTGGGAGAGGACCGCGAACAGGTGACCGAGGCGCTGCACCGGCTGGTCGGGGCCATGGAGGCGCAGGTGAGGCACCTCTGAACCACGGTTGATGCAGGGAATGCTCCCATGAGAGTGCACACTTCAGAGGCGCCCCGCCGCACGGGCCGCCGGGATTCCCGAGAGGCGCAGCGATGACCGGGCCGCAGACGACACGCAGGAAGCGTGCCAACGGGGTGGAGTCGCGCCACCTCATCCTCGACGCCGCGGTGGAGATCGCCGGCGAACGCGGCTACGACGGCACCTCCATCGCCGCCGTCAGCGCCAAGTGCGGTCTGCCCGCCAGCTCGATCTACTGGCACTTCAAGGACAAGGACGACCTGATCGCCGCCGTCATCGAGCGCAGCTTCGAGACCTGGCTCACGGCCAGCGAACTCCCCGGCGAAGCGGCCGGCACGCCACTGGAGCGGGTCACGCTGATGGCCGCCAACGTGGCCAGGTCGCTCGTCGCCGCACCGGACTTCCTGAGGGCCACCAGATCGACGGAGCCGCCGCTGATCTCCGCGTGCACGAACAGACCGTCGGCGCCGGCTACAGCATAGGTCGCCGGTCCGCCGCTCGCCTCAGACCTCGCGCGCCCTTTCCTCCGCGGCCGAGGCGGCCAGCACGGCCGCCAGCAGGCCGGGAAAGCGCTGCTCCATCTCGTCGGCGCGGAGGGTGTTCATCTTGGCCGTCCCGACGTAGTACTGCCGGATCACACCGGCCTCGCGCAGCACGTTGAAATGGTGGGTCAGCGTGGAGAGCGACACAGGCGCCTGGAACGTCCCGCAGGTCAGGTCCTCGCCCGCGCGGACGAGCTGCATGACCACCAGCCGCCGTACCGGATCCACCAGCGCCTCCAGCACCTGCTGGAGCGAGACCTCCGACAGCTCGGGGTGCTCCACGGTGCGGGCGGTGGTACGGGGGCGGGCCACGGTGGCTCCTCGGGGTGGCTTCGGGACGGTCACGTCATAGTACGACCGTCATCGAAACCACCGGCGAGCCCGAGATCATTCCCGCGAACCGCGCGCCAGCGGTTCCTCGGCCTTCAGGAGCTGGAAATCCGCCATGCCGAAGCGGTGCCCGTTGACCTGGAGCTGCACGGAGTGGGCGCCCGGATAGTAGACGCGCGTGGTGATGGGGCGGAACGAGTGGCTGCGTGTCACGTCGGCCGACTCTCCGGGGGCCAGCTCCCGCTTGGCGAGCTTGAACACCTTCGGCGCCGGTTTCCCGTTCGCCTTCAGGTGATGGACGACGTAGTCGACGGCGAGGGACACCGGCCTGCCCGACACGTTGGTGATGCGCGCGGTGAAGACGAGGTCTCCGCCCATGGGGACATCGGTCTCCGCCAGCAGCGGACCCACCACCTTCAGGTCCTCGCCGCCGCCGTGAAAACCGACCAGCTCCAGAGCGGCCGGCTCGCCCTTCTTCACGAGGGTTCGCATCGCGTGCCGGACCAGGGCGGAGGTGGTGGGCTCCGGCTTCCGCAGCCAGCGGGCGGCGGCCTCGGTGGCCAGTCCGGCGTCGAGTCGGGAGATGTCGTTGAGGTGGTTCGCCACCGAACGCCGCACATCCTGGGAGGCGTCCGCGTACAGCCTGTCCAGCAGGGGCACCGTGACTCCGGGGTCGCGGTTGAGCGCGGGCACCTGCCGGGCCCAGGGGAGTTTGGGGCGGCTGCCCTCGCTCGCCAGCCGGCGCACGGCCGGGTCCGGGGAGCCGGTCCAGGTCAGGGCCGCGGCGAGCGTGCGGTCCAGGTCCGCGTTGAGGAAGGTGCGGAGCGCGAACTCGCCGGTCAGGCGGGGCGTGAGCCGCGCCAGCAGGTCCAGGCCGTCGTCGAAGTGCCGGCCGGTGCCGGATGCGGTGGCCGCGGCGGCGACGGCTTCGGTGACCGGCCAGATCATCCAGCCCGTCAGGTCAGCACGGGTGAGGGCCCGCCGTACCGCCCGGGCCAGCTCCTCGTAGTCACGGCCGCAGTCGGCCAGGAGCGCGTCGCCCACCGTCCGGGCCCGCTCGCTGAGGCCGAGCGGGCCGAGCAGCGCCGGGCTGTCCGCGACGGTCTCCCAGCGTGAGGTACCGGGCGCGGCCTCCTGGAGGATGACAGCCAGACGACGGATGCTGTCGGGACTGATCAGCTCGTCCGCGGTGGGCATGCTTCCTCCAAAAGGATCTTGCTAGAGTGGAAGGGAGTTACTTCTAATTTAGCAGTGAGTGGGGAGGGTGTGATGCCGAGCCGGATCGGGCCGGCGGACCGCGAGTGTCCGCTGTCGGCGACGGTGCAGCATGTCGGCGAGTGGTGGACGCTGCTGATCCTCCATGACGCCTTCGACGGCTACACGCGCTTCGACCAGTTCCAGCAGAGCCTGAAGATCTCCACCAGCATGCTCACCAGCCGTCTGAAGACGCTGGTCGCCGACGGTCTGCTGGAGCGCCGGCCCTACCGGACGAACCCGGTCCGCCACGAGTACGTCCTCACCGAGCGCGGGCGCTCCCTGCGGCCCGTGATCGTCGCGCTGGCCGCCTGGGGCAACCGGCACCTCGCCCCGGAGGACCGCTCGATGATCCTCGTCGACGCCGAGACGGGAGAGGAGGCCGAACCGCTCCTGGTCGACGCACGGACCGGCAGGAGCCTCGACGACAGCGAGGCGTATGTGTTCACCGCGGGTCCGGCCGCCGGCGGGGCGATGCGGGAGCGCTATGCGGAACTGGACCGGCGACGTGGTGCGCGCGGCGCCGACCGCGGAGCGGGTACGGCCTGACCGCACGCCGGGCGGGCACGGTCGTCCGTCATTGCGCACAACTCCGTTGCCCCGGCCGGTGACGGTCGCTAGGGTCGGCCGCGTGACTGCCGGGTCGGCCATGGGCCATGCACGAGTGAGGTTCCCGGCCTCGGCGTGAGCCCGAGGCGGGCCAGGGGCCCGCCGTCTTCTCCGCGTCTTCGCTCCCGGCGCCCGTACGCCCGTATGCGGCGCCCAGCCCGAGCAGATCCCCAGACCGGAGACTTCCTTGACCTTTGAGCAGCAGCGCCCGCATGACCAGACGCACCCTCACGCATCCGAGCCGCCGGCCGCCGCGGTCCAGCTGAACCACACCGCCGTCTACGCCAGCGACCGCCACAGGTCCGCCGAGTTCCTCGCCACCGTCCTGGGCCTGCGGGTCGGCGCGCCGCTGGGGCCGTTCCTGCCCGTCGACCTCGGCAACGGCGTGACGCTCGACTACTACGAGAAGCGGGACGAGCCGATCCAGTCCCAGCACTACGCCTTCCTCGTGCCCGAGGAACGGTTCGACGGCATGATCGCCCGGCTGGAGGCGGACGGCGTCACCTACTACGCCGACCCCCACCACACCCGGCCCGGGGGCGTGAACGGCCTGTTCGGCGGCCGGGGCGCCTACTTCGAGGACCCGGACGGCCACAACATGGAGATCATGACCCGGCCGTACGTCCGCCCCTAGCGGACCCGGACGGTGTGTCCGTGCCGTCGCCGTCTCCTGCGACCGATGGCACGGACACACACGAACTCGGGTCCCGAGGCCCGCCGTCAGAGGTTGATCATGTGTCCGGCGAGTCCGTGCAGGGCGTCCTGGACCGCCTCGCTCAGCGTCGGGTGGGCGTGGACGTTGCGGGCGAGTTCGGTCACCGTGAGGTCCCACTTCTGAGCCAGCGTCAGCTCGGGCAGCAGCTCGGTCACGTCCGGCCCGATCAGGTGGCCGCCGAGGAGTTCGCCGTAGCGGGCGTCGCTCACCAGTTTCACGAACCCGACCGTGTCGCCGAGGCCGTGGGCCTTGGCGTTGGCCGTGAACGGGAACTTCGCCACCCGGACGTCGAACCCCTCGGCGCGGGCCTCCGCCTCGGTCCAGCCGAAGCTGGCGATCTGCGGCTGGCAGAACGTGGCCCGCGGGATCATGCGGTAGTCCAGCTCCATCGTCTCCGCGCCGGCGATGCTCTCGGCGGCGACGATGCCCATCGCCTCGGCGGTGTGGGCCAGCATCAGCTTCGCCGTGACATCGCCGATGGCGTAGATGTGCGGCCGGCTGGTACGGCAGTACCCGTCGATGTCGATGGCACCGCGCTCGGTGAGCCGTACCCCTGTGGCGGCCAGTCCGTAGCCGGCCGTGCGCGGCTGGAAGCCGGTGGCCTGGAGGACCTTCTCCGCCTCCAGGACCTGTTCCGTGTCGCCCTGCCGGACGGTGACCCGGACGTTCTCCTCGGTCTCCTCGATGGCCTGCACGGCCGTCGAGGTCAGCACGCGGATGCCCTGCCGTTTGAAGCGCCGGGTGAGTTCGGCGGAGACCTCCTCGTCCTCCAGGGGTGCGATCCGGTCCAGGAACTCCACCAGCGTGACCTCGACACCGTAGGACCGCAGCAGATAGGCGAACTCGATGCCGATGGCGCCCGCACCCGCGATGACCAGGCTCGCCGGAAGGCTGTCGGAGAGGATCTGCTCCTCGTAGGTGACGACGCGCCGGCCCAGGGTGGTCCCCGGCAGCAGCTTCACGGTCGAGCCGGTCGCGATGATGCAGGAGCGGAAGGAGAGTGTCGTCTCGCCGTCCCGCAGGCGCACCTGCAGGGTGTGGGGGTCGAGGAAGGTGCCCTGCCCCTCGAACTGCTCGATCTTGTTCTTGCGCATGAGATAGCCGACGCCCTTGACGCGTCCGTCGGCCACCACCCGGCTGCGTTCGTAGGCGGCGCGGTAGTCCAGGTCCACCTCGCCGCTGATCTTCACGCCGAACTTCTCCGCGTCGTGCAGGATCAGCTGGGCCACCTCGGCGTTGCGCAGCAGCGCCTTCGCCGGGATACAGCCGATGTTCAGGCAGACACCGCCCCAGAAGCGGCCCTCCACGATGGCGGTGCGCAGTCCCAGCTGGGCGGCACGGATCGCGGCCACATAGCCGCCCGGCCCGGCTCCCAGGACGACGACATCGAAGTCGGTTTGCATGGCTCCACCTCACCATTGCGTCGAGTCGGTCTGCTGACTCCACCGTCGCACGATCAGGCGGTGCCGTAGATGAGATCGAGCGGCCCGGACAGGGCGGCGCGCACCTTTCGGGTCGTCTCGTCGACCAGCACTTCGGGCTCGTCACGGGCGATGGCGTCCATGGTCTGCGCCGCCACTTCGGCCGGGTCGATCTTCGGGCCGGCGATCTCCGTGGTGGCATCGGTTTCCACATAGCCGACGTGCACACCGACGACCAGGGTCCCCTGGTCCCGCAGGGCCAGGCGCAGCGCGTTGGTCAGCGACCACTGGGCGGACTTCGACGCCGCGTAGCTGGGGAACCGGCTGTTCGCCCGCCAGGAGGCCACGGACAGCATGTTCACCAGGGCTCCGCCGCCGTTGGCCGCGAGGACCGGCGCGAAGGCCCGGGAGACGGCCCAGGTGCCGAGATAGTTCACCTCCAGCTCCCGCCGGGCCCCGTCCAGGGAGCCGTTCTCCAGCAGGGGTGGCCCACCCTGGATGCCCGCGTTGTTGATCACGATGGTCGCGTCGGACGCCGTCCGTGCGGCGGCCTCGACCTGGTCGTGGTCGGTGACGTCGAGGCGGAGCGGTTCCAGGCCGGGCTCGGTGAGGTCCTCGGGCCGGCGGACGCCCGCGTACACCTTGGACGCGCCCCGGGCCAGCAGCGCACGCGAGAACGCCAGCCCGATCCCCCGGTTCGCTCCGGTCACCAACGCGACCGATCCCTCGATCTTCATGGTCGGACACCTCGTTCCACCGCAGGAAATCCGTCATGACCAGTCAAAGCGCACTGGGCATCGCTGTCCACGCGGCCCGTACGCGGTCGGCCGTCGGCGTGCCGATCCCGCCTGTCACCGTCAGCTGAGTTTTGTCATGAGACTCGCTATCGTAAGGACATGAAACGGACGTCGTTCGCCAAGTGGCCGTGCTCCATCGCACGGACCGTCGATCTGCTGGGTGACCACTGGACGCCGCTGGTGGTGCGGGAAGCGTTCTACGGGATCCGTCGCTTCGACGAGTTCCAGCAGGAACTGGGCATCGCCCGCAACACGTTGACCGACCGGCTGCGTCATCTGGTCGACGAGCGGATCCTGGAGAAGCGGCTGTACGAGGCCGAGCCGCCGCGCTACGACTACGTCCTCACGGAGAAGGGGCGGGACCTGTTCGCCGTGCTCGCCGCGATGTCCGCGTGGGGCGACCGCTGGCTGGCCGGGGAGCGCGGGGTGCCCGTGGTGTTCCATCACGACGCGTGCGACCACGACACCACGGCGGAGGTGGTCTGCGCCCAGTGCCGGACCCCGCTGCGGGCCGAGGAGACCTCGATGCGGATGGGGCCCGGCTATCCCGAGCGGCTCAAACAGCGGCCGGACGTACGACGGCGGTTCGGCACCGGCTGAGCACGGTACTCCCTCTTGACAGGGAGAGTCTCACAAAGCAACTCTGGAGGTCAGACCCTTGACGGCGAGGAGGCCGACGACCTTGGAGTGGACGGGCGCACGCTACGCGGACAAACCCACGGTCGAGGTGCGGACCTGGATCGACGCCCCACCGGAGAAGGTGTGGGCCCTGGTCAGCGACATCGAACTGATGCCGGACATGAGCGAGGAACTCCGCTCCGTCGCCTGGCTGGACGGCGCGGCCGGGCCGGCGGTGGGCGCCAGGTTCGTCGGCCGCAGCGAGCACGAGGCGTTCGGCAGGTGGGAGACCACGTCCCACGTGATCGAGTGCGAACCGTCGTCGGTGCTCGCCTGGGCCGTGCAGGACCCCGCCGAACCCTCCGCGGTCTGGCGGTTCCGGCTGCGCTCCGAGAACGGCGGGACCGAACTGTCGCAGTGGATGCAGCTGGGACCGGGGCGTTCGGGGCTGTCGGTGGCGATCGACCGGATGCCCGACAAGGAACAGAAGATCGTGTTCGTACGGCTGCGGGAGTTCGAGGGCAGCATCACCGCCACCCTCGCGCAGATCAAGCAGCGGGCGGAGGCGTGATGCGGACGGCCACCACGATCGAGGCCTCGGGCGGCGAACACTGGTCCCAGACGGGCGACTTCGTCGTCGAGGCGGAGAAGCTGGGCCTGGACGTCTGCTGGGTCGCCGAGGCCTGGGGCTCCGACGCGCCCTCCGCGCTCGGCTACTACGCGGCGCTCACCGAGCGGATGCTGCTCGGCTCCGGTGTCATGCAACTGGGCACCCGGACCCCGACCGCCGTGGCCCAGACGGCCATCACCCTCTCCAACCTGTCCGGCGGGCGTTTCCTGCTCGGCCTCGGCGCCTCCGGCCCGCAGGTGATCGAGGGGCTGCACGGCGTACCCTTCGCGCGGCCGCTGCGGCGCATGCGCGAGACGGTGGAGATCGTACGGCGGGTGCTCGACGGCGGCCGACTCGCCTACTCCGGCGCCGAGTTCACCATCCCGCTGCCCGACGGCGAGGCCGTTCCGATGCGGCTGTCGATGCGTGCCGAGCACGAGATCCCGATCTATCTCGCCGCCCTGTCCCCGGCCATGCTGCGGCTGACCGGCGAGGTCGCCGACGGCTGGCTGGGCACCAGCTTCGTGCCCGAGGGCGCGGCCGACGCCTACTTCGCCCACCTCGACGAGGGCCTGGCCCGCAGCGGTCGTACCCGCGCCGGCCTGGACGTCTGCCAGGGCGCCGAGGTCGCCTTCGCGCCCGACGAGGAGGCGCTCGGCGCGATGGTCGCCGGACGCAAGAAGGAACTCGCCTTCAGCCTGGGCGGCATGGGGTCGGCGTCCACCAACTTCTACAACGGCGCCTACAGCCGCCAGGGCTGGGCCGAGGTCGCCGCCGAGGTCCACGAGCGCTGGCAGGCCGGCGACCGGGACGGCGCGGCCGCCCTGGTGACCGACGAGATGGTGCTCGGTACGACGCTGATCGGCACGGAGGCCATGGTGCGCGAGCGGCTGGCCGTCTGGCGCGACGCCGGCGTCGACACGGTCCGCCTCTATCCGGCCGGGACGACCCTGGAGGACCGGCTCACCACTCTGGGCAGGGCGATCGAGCTCGTCCACGAGGTCGACGGGACCGCCTGAGCCGACGGTGCCGTCCGGCGCCGACGGTGCCGTCCGGCGCCGGCCCGACGGCCGGCACAAGGAGCGCCACGCCTCGCCGCCGCCAAGGGCGTCCCGCACGGCAGTTGATCCACCCTCGCCCCACCGTCGGAGGTCCTCGCACCGAGGGCCTCCGACTGTTGTGTCCCCCTTTTTGAATGTATTCCCAGAGCCCCTCGGCCGATATACCGCACGCATTCCGGGATTCTAAGGAAAGCGACAGGAAATTCGCGCCCGCCGCCGAGCTGGGCCGATGTGATGATTTCGTCGCGTGCAACCTTAGATCTCGTGTCACCTCTGTTGACGGTCTCTCACCCCGATGCAACGCTCACGGCTCGTCGGCACAGCAATGCGTGTTCTTGTTTCCGGCGCCCGCTCGACCGCCTGCTCGATCCGCATTTTCTCGCCATATACCGATGGGTCCAATCCGTGCGGTCAATTGATTTCAGCCGGAGGACGGAAATTTTGACGCCGACCAATGACGATCGGACGCGGGACCGGACGACGGGGCAGGGCGGCCGAATGCACCGGCGGTCGTTTCCGAACGGTTCCATCGCCGCCACCGTGGCGGCCGGGGCTTCACCACCGTCCACGACGAACTCCGGGCACGCGATCGGCACCGCTGGCGTGCCGGTCCGGGTTCTGCGGGCCGGTGACGGGGTGTTCGTCGGCGTGCAGCCCGAGCTGTCCACCGACACGGCGCTCGCCATCAGGAAGCACTCCCCGTGCCCGCACACCGCGGTCATGCCGATGCCGGAGGGCGGCGCCAAGAACCTGGCCGACGCCCGGAGTCACGCCCGCATCACGTACGAGGCGATGGGTTCCTCGTACGCCCAGGGCACGGCCGAGACCGTCGCGGCCGGCATCGCCGACCTGCTCCGCTCACTGCGCGGCTGACCCCACCCCCACCGTCGTACCCCCACCACCGATGAAGGAGTTTGTCTTGGTAACCAGGCGCACGCTCATCGCCGGCTCCGCCGGGATCGGCACCGTGGCCGCACTCGGCGGCACCGCCGTCGCGGCCGCCTCCCCGGACCCGACGGATCCGGTGTCCGGGGCCGGGCACATCGTCGGCGCCACCGCGATCACCAGGGTCTACGGCGTAGGGCAGAAGCTCATCGCGGTGGCGGTCGAGTACGACCGTGCCATCGCCGGCTCCTCGCTCTCGGCCTCGTCGTTCGCGGTCACCGACCGCACGGTCACGAGGGTCTACGCCAACACCTCCGCCGCGCTCGCCGAGCGGGGCAGGGACGGCCGCCATGTCATCGTGGAACTGTCCCCCGACGACAGGGCGGCCCTGCTGTGGGGCAAGGACGCGGTCGGCGCGTCGAGCAGCCCGGCGCCGGCCCCCAGCGGGTCGGGCGGCGCGGGCGGCCCCGGCGGCGGTCCGACGGCCGGCGACACGACCCCCGGCGGCCCCATCGTCCCCGCGCAGGCCACCGTCACCCAGACCGGCACGGTCACCACGACCCATGGCAGGTCCTACGCGCCGAGCGGCACGGCGGTGGCCACGAGTGCGGTGGTGAACCCGATCGTCGACGACTTCGAGCAGTTCACCTTCGACGACCCGGAGACGGGCAGGTCGCTGAAGTACAACCTCTTCATGCCCAAGGGCTACGACCCGCGCAGGAAGTACCCGTTGGTGCTGTTCATGCACGATGCCAGTGTCGTCAACGTCGAGACCGTCGGCCCTCTGGTCCAGGGGCTCGGCGCGGTGTGCTGGGCGAGCCCCGAGGCCCAGGCCCGGCACGAGTCGTTCGTGCTGGCGCCCGAGTACGGCGAGGTCGTCATCGACGACACCTATCAGCCGACCTCGCTCTTCGAGACCACCGTGCATCTCGTCGAGACGGTGTCGGAGCAGTACAGCATCGACACGAAGCGGCGGTACACCACCGGGCAGTCGATGGGCGCGATGCTGTCGCTCGGGCTGAACATCCGCTACCCGGACCTGTTCGCGGCCGCCTACATCGTCGCCGGGCAGTGGCCGGACAGCCAGGCCGCACCGCTGGCGGAGAAGAAGCTGTGGATCGTCGTCTCGCAGGACGACACCAAGGCCTTCCCCGGCGAGAACGCCATCACATCGGTCATCCAGGCGGAGGGGACCGAGGTCGGCACGGCGGTGTGGGACGCGGGCTCCACGGCCGCGCAGTTCGCGGCGGACGTACGCAACCTGGAGAAGCAGCGGGCGCCCGTGAACTACGCGACCTTCCTGACCGGCACGGTCACCGGCACCACCGGCGCCACGAGCGCGCACATGGGCACCTGGCAGATCGCCTACTCCATCCCCGGAATCCGTGACTGGATCATGAAACAGTCCCTGTGACCCGACGGACGGGGTGCCCGCCGGCATGCGACCGACGAGCACCCCGTCGTTTCCCGGTGCCGGGGATTCTGGTCGGCGGCTGGGCGGCCGGACCGACAGGAACGCGAGCTGTGCACGGTGGAGCTGTCGCGTGACCGTCGGTCGGGTGCGGTCGTGGCCCGGTGCCGTCATCAGGTGGCGATGGCGGCCTGGAGCCTCGCGTTGCGGGTGTCGATCGCTTCCTGCGCGGAGGGCACGATGAGCTCGCCGCCGTCCGTGACGCTGTTCTGGGCGAACTCGGCGTAGGGGCGCTGGCGTTGCTCGTAACGCCCGAACGCCACCGTGTGATCGCCGCCTGCGTCTTCGAGTTCCTCGGCCAAGAAGTGCGCGCCGCTGAGGGCCAGTGAGGTGCCGCGGCCGGAGAGCAGCGCCGCGCAGTGCGCGGCGTCACCGATCAGGGCGACACGGCCTCGGTGCCAGGTGGGCAGGTGGATCTGGCTGACCGAGTCGAAGTAGAACTCGGGATCGGCGCGGACCGCGTCGAGCAGCTGCGGAATCTTCCACTCGGTGTGTCCCGCAAAGGCGTCCAGGAGGATCTTCTTCTGGGCATCGAGGTCGCGGTAGTCGTAGTCGAGGAGCCCGGAGCGGAAGAGGAACACTCCGAACGCCCTGTTCCGGTAGCGGGCGATGCTCGCGAGGTGGCCGGGGTAGTTGTACAGCGGGCTGGTGCGGTCGGCCCGGGCCTCGGAGGGCAGGTCGGTGAGTGCGACGTAGAGGCCCAAGTGGCGCAGGTAGTCACGTTCGGGCCCGAAGGCCAGCCTGCGGGTGACCGAGTGCAGGCCGTCGGCACCCACGACGAGATCGAAGCGTCCGGCGCGGCCGGAGACGAAGTGGACGTCGACGCCGTCGCCGTCGTCGGCGAGTGCGTCGACGGAGTCGCCGAAAACGATGTCCGTCGACGTCGGCAGAGCGGCGGCGAGAGTGTGTACGAGGTCCTCGCGCGCGATCTCGATGTCGTCTCCGGAATCGCTCATCTCCTCGACCGGCAGACGGGCGGCCACGGAACCGTCGGCATGGACGAACACGCCGTGCTCCGCCATCCGGATGCGCTGCTCACGGATCCTGGGCAACACCCCCATCCTGTCGGCGCACGCGATGGCGTCGCCGCGGACGTCGATCGGAGCGCCGCTGACACGCAGGTGTGCGGCGCGTTCGACGAGCGTCACCTGGTGGCCACGGGTGCCGAGTTCCAGTGCCGCGGCCAGGCCGGCGATGCCGCCGCCGGAGATGAGGATGTTCACGGGAGTCCCCTTCGCGCGATTACGGGGTACTGCAGGAAGCTCCTGCGGACCGTCGGGCGACGCGGTCGCGGTGGCCCGACAGGCCGGGAGCCGGTTTGCCGGGCATCCAAAAGCGTCAATCTGTTGCGTTAAAGCTAACACGTCAATCTGTTGCATTAAGGTGGGGGTGTGACGGCGACCCGGAAGCAGGACACAGATGGCGAACCTCGGCCGGTGACCGTGCGGCGGCCAGGGGGCCGCACGGCCCGCACTCGTGCCCGGATCCTGGAGGCCACGTTGCACCTCGTCGCGCGCGACGGCATCGCCGCCCTGCGCTACGAGGAAGTCGCCGAGCTGGCCGGAGTGCACAGGACGAGCGTCTACCGCAACTGGCCGGACCGCGAGGAGCTCGTGACCGCGGCACTGCTCCGGTACTCGGGCACGGTGGGGCTGGAAGACACCGGAGACCTGCGCCACGATCTGGTCGACTACCTGGTGGCGCTGGCCGCCCTGTTGTCCACCACGACCGGCCGTGCCATGCAGCGCGTCATCCAGTCCGCACGGGAGAACCCCGAGGTCGCCCTGCCGGTCAATCGGATCTTCGAGCAGCGTCTGGCCACCCTCCAGCAGGTCGTGGACCATGCCGTGGCACGCGGTGAACTGCCCCCGGTCGACGGCTACTTCCTCGCCGAGATGCTGACCGGCCCGGTTCACCTGTACGTCAGCCGCGGCCTGCACCCCTTCACCCGCGCCGAGGCGGAAAGGATCACGGATGTGGTCCTGGCAGGACTGCGGCACACAGCCGGATAGCTTCCGGCCGGCAGCCTGGTCGGCCTTCTCCGGGATGCCTGCCTTGATGCCGCGTCTGTGCAGGTGGGCTTGGTTGCCGTGGGCCTCTTCGTAGGGTGGGCATCTTCCCCTGGTCAGCCCGCCGGCGCAGGCGAGACAGCCTGGTGGTACGCCTCGTGGTACCTGCGCAGCCGGGGGGCGCGTACGGCGGGGAGCCGGACCAAGGTGTCCTCGAAGGCACGGTGATGGGGCGTCAGTGAGCGCCAGGGGCGCGGTGGCAGGGGGTAGTCGTCGCGCAGGACGCCCTCCGGGAGGATCCCGGTCGCGGGGAACGGCGAGGTCTCGCCCGGATGGGCGAGGTAGGCCCAGACCCCGCTGTCCAGCGGCACCACGGCTCCCTCATCGCCTGGCGGACGCCAGGGCGCCCCCGTGAGGGGGTGGCGGGGGACGAGGAGGACGTCGGGGCGGGGCTGGGGCGGGTGGATCCCCGGGCCCGCCAGCGCCACGGACCGGGTCTCGGGACCGGCGGGGAGGTACCGGCCGACGGCGTGGCCGAGCAACTCGGCGACGGGACCGGTGGGGAGACTCACCGGGCGGTCCTCGGTGACCGCCACGAGATGGGCCAGTGCGACCCCGACCGCCGCCTCCCAGCGGCGGCTCCACGAACCGTCGGGTTCGACAGGTGGGACGCGATGCTCCGCGCGTTCCAGATCGTCCCAGCCGGGAGACGGACCGGCCGGGAGTCCCGAGGAGCGGCGTGCGACCGCGTCGGGCTCGAGCCACACCGTCTGCCACATTCCGCAGTCGTCCATGCGGGTCGCCACGGCCCGTCCACATCCCTCGCACGCCAGGTTGGGACCGGCCCGGCCGTCCACACCCCGGCAGTAGCCTTCGCACTTGTCGGGGATCAGGGTCATGGACCGGGAGTCGCCGGGGGCGATGACGATCCTGTTCCGTGCGCCGAAGGAGACGGAGTACACCGGCGCGAACACGCCCTGCCGAGCGGCCGCGTCCGCTCCGACCTCCCTCCACAGCCGCCAGGGCGGTCCGGTGGGCTGGGGGTCGACGGCGTACGTCGCGGGCTCCATCAGCGGAGGGTGGAGTTGCTCCCATCCTCCGTGGTGGACGTGGACGGGGAGGGCGACCCGGGACACCGGCGCCGTGAGCTCCGTGCCGCACCCGGCACACGCGAACACGTCCAAACAAGCTCCCCCTCGCCCCGAATCCACGGGGATTCTGCCTGGCCCGCAGCGGAGAATCCACCGGGATTCGGAACGGCTCGTCCTGTGGGGACGGTCCGGCATCCCGTAGCGGGGGATCAGGGCGACGGCCTGCGGCCTGCCGTTCGAGCCGGTCAATCGCCGGACCGACGGCTGCCGGCAGGCGGCAGGCGGGGACTGCTACGGCTCCGCCGGCACGGGGCATCGTGCCCGGGACCGGTGGCTCAGGACTCCGCGGCGGTGGCGCGTACGCCGTTCAGCAGGGCGGTCAGGATGCGGGTCAGACGGGGTTCGACGTCGACCACCGCGTGCGCCAACTCGGGGTGACTTTCGTAGAGTTCGCGGAGACCGGTGCCGGGTGCGGCCATCTGCCACAGCGCCCCGGCCATGCCCGTGGCCGTGGCGACCACGTCCACGGCCGCGCCCTCGCCGATCCCGAGCAGGCCGCGCAGCACGGCGGTGATCGAGGCGACCTCGGCGAGTGCGATCGTCTTGAACTCGTAGGCGGAGTCGAGCGACACGTTGCGCTCCAGGTTCAGCGGCGCCTGGGCGAGCAGGTCGCAGAAGAACGGCCGGGCCACGAGCGAGCGGGCGACGGCCGCCGCGATCTCGTCATGGCCGGCGCCGGTGAGCTCGGCCAGCCGCGCGCGCAGCGCCGCCGACCACTCCTGCCAGCCCTCGCCGGTGAGCGTCAGGAAGATCTGCTCCCGCGTCTCGAAGTACCGCAGCATCGCGGACTTGTGCATGCCGACGGCGGCAGCGATGTCGGTCAGCGTGACCTCACGCACGCTGCGCCCGGTGGCGAGCGATCGGGCCGCGTCGAGGATCTCCCGCTCACGCTGCTGCTTGGCCGCCGCACTACGGGCGCGCTGGGGGCGAATCGAACTCACGAGCGGAAGCGTAGCACAACCTGGTTGCATTAACCGTTGCATCAACAGTTCCGTCAAGAGCGCGACCGTGTTCCGTCCATGACCGTGGGCCGGTCCGCCAACACCGATCGCCCCGCCCGCCGTTATAGGACACGCAGGGAGCCTGTCGCAGATCTCTCGCGGAATTGTCCGTGATCGGTAACGGATGGATCCGGTGCCCGCCGTCTTCCGTCTGGACGGGTGCACGAGATCAACGGAACGACAAGGATCGGGGCGGACGATGGCACGGCGCGGCGGACGAGGTTGGTACGGCCAGGTGGCCGCGGCGGCGATGGGGGTCACGGCGGTGGCCGTGGCCGCCTCACTGTGGACCTCGCCGTCCGATCCCGTCGACGGGAGTGCGGGAGCCGGGGCTTCGGCGCACCCCGCGGCACCCGGCGCCGCCCGGAAGGCGGCCGAGGTGTCGGTGGAGATCGCGCACGCCTCGGACCGGGGCGCCCGGGGCGTGAACATCACCATCGACGACGGCCCGGACCCGGTCTGGACCCCGCGGGTGCTCCAGGTGCTCGAGGAGTACGGCGTGAAGGCCACGTTCTGCATGATCGGCCCGCAGGCGCAGGCGCATCCGGACCTGGTCAGGGCGGTGGTGGCGGCCGGGCACCGGCTGTGCGACCACACGGTGTCGCACGACGTCACCATGGACACCAAGTCCGAGGCCTACCAGTCCCGGCAGATCCTGGACGCGGAACGCATGATCACCGAGGCGTCGGGGGGTGTACCACCGCTCTACTACCGCGCCCCGGGCGGCGCCTTCACCCCGTACAGCAGGAAGCTCGCCGCCTCCCACGGTATGCGCCCGCTCGGCTGGAACGTCGACTCGAAGGACTTCGAACGGCCTGGCACGTCCGCGATCGTCGCCACCGTCAAGGACGAGATGCCCAACGGGCCGACCATCCTCTTCCACGACGCCGGCGGCGACCGCTCCGAGACCGTGGCCGCCCTGCGCGAGGTGCTGCCCTGGCTCAAGGAACAGGGGTATGCGTTCGGCTTCCCGGTACGGTGAGCCGGGCCGCGTCACCTGTGGTGCGCCGAGCTTCGGATCGGGCCGACATCCGCTCCGCGGGGTGCCGGTCCGCCCGGGGAGTCGTACCGTCCCGGTAAATGTTGCGGACCGACGGGTGGTGGCCGCATATGGGTGGTGTGCGCGGTGCGGCGGCGGGGCCGGCTGCCCTGGGCCAGCGGGAGGTGTACATGTCGGGGCGGGCACCGCGCTGGGTGACGTGGTTGCGCGACCGGGACCCGGACCTCGCGGCGACCCGGCGGGCCGGGCGTACCGCGCTGGTGATGCCCGCCCTGTTCGCCCTGTGCAGTGAGGTCTTCCACAACCCGACGATGGCGAGCTTCGCCGCGTTCGGGACGTTCTCGATGCTGCTGCTGGTCGACTACTCCGGTCCGATGGTGGAGCGGCTGCGGGCGCAGGCGGCTCTCGCGGTGGCGTGGCTGGCGCTGATCTGCGTCGGGACGGTGGCCGCAGCCGAGATCTGGCTCGCCGTGGCGGCCACGGTCGTGGTCGGGTTCGTGGTCCTGTTCTCCGGTGTGGTCAGCTCGGTCCTGGCCGGCAGTTCGACGGCGCTCCTGCTGGCCTTCGTGCTGCCGGTCAGCGCACCGGTAGCGCTGTCCCAGCTGCCCGACCGCCTCGCCGGCGCGGGCCTGGCGGCGGCGGTGGCGCTGCCCGCCGTCGCCCTGATGTGGCCGCGTCCCGTCGCCGATCCCCTCAGCGCCCCGGCGGCCGCCGTCTGCCGGGCCGCCGCCGGATATCTGCGCACCCGCGCCACCGTGCCGGACCCGGACGGGTCGGTGCCCTTCGCCGAGCAGTGCAGAGCGGCGGCGGAGCTCACCTCCCGTACCGGCGCGGACCTGCGGGGAGCCTTCGACGCCACCCCTTATCGCCCCACCGGTCTGTCCGCGACCTCACGTGCCCTGGTCCGGCTGGTCGACGAACTCACGTGGCTGTGCGCCGTCCTCGTGGACCGGTCCGACTACACCGACGAGCCTCCCGGCTGTGATCCGGCCGCGCACGGCGTGCGCGGCGCCGCCGCCCATGCCCTGGAGGCGGCCTGCGACCTGCTCGGGGACCTGACCGGCGACACCGGCCCGCTGCGGGCCCGCGCCGGGGAACTGCGGGCGGCGCTGACCGGGATGGAGCACAGCTCCACCGTCCGGGTGCCCGCCGCACACCCGGGCGGGAACAGCACGGCGGAGAACTACGGGTTCATCGCCGCGCTCGACGTGTCCTTCCGCGCCCAGGAGCTCGGCTTCGCCGTACTCCAGATCGCCGACAACGTGGACATGGCGGCCACCGCCTGGCAGCGCAGCTGGCCCGAGCGGCTGCTCGGCCGTGACCCGGGCGCGCTGGCCGCACCGCTGGCCTCCGCGCGGGAACGGGCCGCCGCCCATCTCAGGGCCGACTCGGTGTGGCTGCACAACAGTCTGCGCGGCGGCGTCGGTCTCGGCATCGCGGTGTTCCTGGCCGGGGCGACCGGCGTGGGGCACTCCTTCTGGGTCCTGCTGGGCACCCTGTCCGTGCTGCGTTCCAACGCGCTGAGCACCGGGCAGAACGCCGCCCGCGCCGTCCTCGGCACGGTCGCCGGCTCTGTCGTCGGCGCCGGGCTGCTGCATCTGATCGGCCATCACGGCACCGCGCTGTGGTTCGTGCTCCCGGTGGCCATCCTGTGCGCCGGCATCGCGCCCGCCGCCATCTCCTTCGCCGCCGGGCAGGCCGCGTTCACCGTGACGCTCGTGGTGCTGTTCAACATCGGCCACGACCCCAACTGGCATGTGGCCCTGCTGCGTGTCCAGGACATCGCGTTGGGGTGTGCGGTCAGCATCGTCGTCGCCGTGTTCTTCTGGCCGCGCGGCGCCCAGGCCGCCGTCCACAAGGCACTCGCCCAGGCGTACGACGACAGTGCCCGCTATCTCGGCGGTGCCGTCGACTACGCCCTCGGCCACCGCCACCCGGCCGACCCGGATCCGCAGAGCCGTGAGGCGGCGGCCTCCGCCCGCCGTCTCGACGACGCGTTCCGCAGCTTCCTGGCCGAGCGCGGCGCCAAGCCGCTGTCGCTGGCCTGCATGACCGCCCTCGTCTCGGGAGTCGTCGGGCTGCGCCTGGCCGCCGACGCCGTCGTCTCCCTGTGGCAGGGCGAGGACCTGGCGCGCGTCCAGGCCGTGCGGGCCGACGCCCACTCCGCTGTCCTCGGGTCGGCGGCCCTCGTCACCGGCTGGTACCACGGGCTCGCGGCGAGCCTCGGCGACCACTCCCCCGTCCCCGACGTCGTCCCGCTGCATCCCGAGGGTGCCGCGCGGCTGGTGGCGTCCGTCCGCACCGAACTCAGCGACGGTCAGGGCCGGGCCACCCCGGTGGCGGTCCGGATCATCTGGACCGACGACCACATCGACGCCGCCCGCCGCCTCCAGCCCGGCCTCGCGGACGCGGCGAAGTCCCGGGCGGCGCCCCGCAACGGCCGGCTGTGGAGGAGGTTCGCCGGCTGACCACGGCGAGGAGCGCACCGCCGGTCCGTGCCCCGAGCGCCACGGGCCGGACCTGCCGTGGTGGACGACGACCGGGCGGGGACCGGTGTCGTCAGCAGCGGGACGCGGCGGGTGTGTGGGCAGCCACCTGGCTGACACGGGGTTCGACACGCCGGGCCGCAAGCAGCAGAACCCTTCGCGCGAGAACCTGGCCGGAGATGGCGGTCTCCTTCCTGCCGCGGGCGGCAGGGCCAGGTGGTCGGTGTGAGGACGTGCCGTCGTCTCGCGTTATCCGGTGACGCGCTTTGTGCTCGTGAGCCGTGCGGTCAGGAACTGTCCGGCACTGTCCAGCGCGGCGCCCGCTTCGTCGAGCAGCGGCTGGTAGGCCTGGAAGACGTGCGGCACACGCGGGGTGACCTCCAGGGTGACCTCCACGTCCGCGGCGGCGGCCTGCTGGGCCAGGCGTACGGCGTCGTCGAGGAGGACCTCGTGGGTTCCCACCTGGATGATCAGGGGCGGCAGGCCGGCGAGGTCCGCGAAGACGGGGCTGATCAGGGGCAGTGCGGCGTCCTGGCCCGCCGTGTAGTCGGTGACGCGGGGTACTAGGAGTTCACGGCTGAGCAGCGGGTCGGCCGCTCCCTTGGTTTCCATCGTCGGCCCGGCCAGGGTGAGGTCGACGTACGGCGACATGACGTAGGCCGCGGCCGGCAGGGGCAGCCCGTGGTCGCGGGCGTTGAGCAGGGTGGCGATGACGAGTCCGCCGCCTGCTGACTCGCCCGCGAAGACGATGTCCGAGGGGGCCACGCCGTCACCCAGGAGGGCTTCGTAGGCTGCCAGCGCGTCGTCCACCGCTGCCGGATACGGATGCTCGGGGGCGAGCCGGTAGTCCACGGAGAAGACCCTGGCGCCGGTCCGCCGGCCGACCTGCGCGGCCAGGCCCGCGGCGCTGATGGCGTCCCCGAGCACGTAGACGCCGCCGTGGAAGTACAGGACGACGTGCCGAGGTTCGACTCCGTCGACCGTGATCTCGGTGGTGGGGACACCGCCCAGGGTGGTCGACTTCGCGATCACATCGGCGGGCAGCGGCTGCGCCGACGTCAGTTCGCGCAGCAGGCGCCGCTGTTCGCTGACATCACTGTCGACGGGGATGGCGGACTGACGCAGGATGGCGTCGAGGGTCTGTTGCTGCTCGGCACTCACGGAGCATCTCCCTTCGGTGGCGGGTGGTTCGGTCGCACACTCTGATCGTCCGGCCCAGGCAGGTCCGGGAGGTCCTGACAGGGTCGGGGCGGGACTCTGCGGACCTCGAGGAGACCGAGGCCCAGGGCCTCGATCCCGGAGAGGACGCCGAAGAGCGCCGCGGTGTCCGGCAGCAACCCGGTGAGCACGGTTTCGGCGCCCTGCTGCTCCGGCACCAGAGCCGGGAACGCCGTCAGCAGGGTGGGGCCGAGGTGGCCGTCGACCCGGATCTGGTACAGGACGGGGTCATCGCCCATGCGTTCATGATCTCGACGGCAAGGTGAGTCCGCGTCACCGGAATCCGGTGATCCTGCGACGCTCAGGAGCGGACGTTCGACAGCAACCGCAGCTCACGGCCACGATGGACCGCCGAGGACCGGTCCCCCGCGCCGAGCTTGGCGTAGATCCGCCGTATGTGGGTGTTGACGGTGTTGAGCGAGACCGACAGTTCGGCGGCGATCTCCGGCCGGGTGAGGTTCGTCGGCAGGTAGCGCAGGACGCGCAGTTCGCTCGGGCTGAGCCCCTCGGCCGGCCCGGAAGCCGACCGGTCCGGCCCGGCCGGGGCGTCGCCGCGGACGGCGTCGAGGATGTCGGAGACCAGCGCGGCGTGCGACGTCTTCTGCGGCAGGGCCTCCAACAACTCCCAGGCACCGGTCAACGCGAAGGGCAGGATCATGCGGTCCGGCTCGGCGAGGTTCAGCGCCTGTTCGACGGCTTCTCCCGCCGCGTGATCGTCACCCAGGTCACGGCAGGCGAGCGCGTCCAGGAGCCGGGCCTCGGTCCGAGTGAGGAGGGAGTGGACGGGTGCGGTGCCGTCGAGGACCGATCGGAGCTCGCGGCGGGCGCCGTCGGGGTCCTGCTCGGCGAGGCGGATCACCGCGGCCGCGTTGCGGATCTCTCCGGCGGCGGCCTGCGGGTCGTCGAGGACGGCCAGACCGGTCCGTGCCCGGTCGACCATCCCGAGGCGGGCCTGGGTGGCTATCGTCCAGGCGGTCACCCGGGACGACAGCCCGTGCCGGCCCACCATGTGTTCCTGCACCTGCTCGGCGGCGGTCAGCTCGGCCAGCGCCTGGCGGTGTCGGCCGCGCGCCGCCGAGAGCATCGCGGAGGTCAGACGGATCAGCAGCCGAACGCCGGGTTCGCCCGCGGACCGGGTGGCCGCGCGTGCGCGGTTCAGCCACTGTTCGCCGTGGTCGAACTCGCCCATGCAGATCAGCGTCCCGGCGAAGGACGCCTGAGCGGGGGCGATCACCGGCTCGGCGTCCCAGCCGTACCGGGCGGCCAGCGCCAGGGCCTGCTCACAGCGTCGCCAGGCCAGGGCGAAGGAGCGGTGGCCGGAGGCGTATCCCAGGTGGGCGAGGCAGGCGACCTCCAGGTAGGGGCGGCCGATGTCGCGGGCGAGTGCGGCGCCCTCCTGGAGGTGCCGCTCGCTGTCGGCGAGCCGCAGCGACCAGGCCTCGGTGACGCCCAGATTCAGCAGCGCGAGGGCCCGTAGGTCACCGGCGAGCGCGACCTCGGTGTTGGACTGGCCGGTGGCCGGGGAGGGCAGTGCGTGAGCCTGCTCGAACACGGCGTCGAAGTTGCCGCGCAGCCGGGCCAGTAGCAGCTCCAGGGACGCGATGGCCGTCTGCAGCCGGGTGCGGCGGTCGGGCGGCGTCGTGGCGGCGTACGACCTGGCGATCTCCAGGTGCGCCTGGGTCTCCTCCAGGCGGTGCTGGTGCAGGTCGGCGTTGGCGTACACGAGGGCCAGCTCCGGGCATTCCTCGCCGGTGCGGGCCGGGAAGGAGTGCAGCAGCGCCACCACGGTGTCGGCCTGCCCGTCGAGCGTGAGGCTGACGGTGTGATCGGTGAGCAGGCGGGCCGCCTCGGCCCAGTCGCCGGCTGCTTGCAGGTGCCGGACGGCGTCGACGGCCTGGGCGTGTCCGGCGAACCAGCCCGCGGCCAGCCGGTGCAGTTCGGGGATGGCTTCCGGGAAGGTGCGGCGCAGTTCCAGCCGGAGCAGGTCGGCGAACATGCGGTGGTAGCGGAACCAGGTGCGGTCGGGGTCCAGTGAGACGACGAACGCGTTGGCATCCTCGAGATCCAGCAGGATGCGTTCCGACCCGGTCCCGCCGGTGAGCAGATCGGCCAGTTCGCCGTTGACCCGGTCCGGCAGCGAGGTGCGCAGCAGCAGACGTTGCACGTCGGCCGGCTGCCGCTCCAGCATCTCGGCCACCAGGTACTCGGCGACCGTACGGTGGCTGCCGGAGAACTCGGCGACGAACCGTTCGGGATCCGGGTGCCCGGCCAGGGCGAGCACGGCGAGCCGCAGCCCGGCCGCCCAGCCCTCGGTGCGCTGGTGCAGCAGGTCGGCCGCACGGTCGGGCAGCGCGACCCCGGAAGTGGCGAGGAGCTCATGGGTCTCGTCCAGGGTGAAGCGCAGCCGCGCGGCGCGGATCTCGGCCAGTTCTCCTGTCAGCCGCAGCTTGTGCAGGCGCAGCAGCGGATCGTGACGGGTCGCCACGATCGCGTGGACACCCTGGGGCAGATTCGTCAGCAGGGCGGTGAGCTGCTCGGCGGCCTCCGCGGAGCAGAGTTCGTGCAGATCGTCGACGACGAGGAAAAAGGCTCCGCCGGACGCGGTGATCTCGGACAGGACCTTGTCCATCATGGCTCCGCCGTTGAAGCCGGGGGTCACGGGCGGCGGCTCCGCAGCGCCCTCGGTACCGGCCGCGGCGCGCACCGCGTCCAGCAGAGCGAGCCAGAACAGCTGCGCGTCCTGCTGGCCCGGCCGTACGGACATGAACGCGATACGGCGGTTGCGACCCGGCCGGTCGGTCCATGCACGCAGCAGCGACGTCTTTCCGCTGCCGGCGGGCGCGGAGATCATCGTCACCTGCTTCTCGGCCGCGCGGTCCAGGGCGGCGAGCAGGTCGCGGCGGTCGATGAGACCGGGGCGGCCCCGGCCCGGTGCACGGCCCGAGCCCACTGCGGCCGACAGGTCGGGTATCCCGCCATGTCCTCCAGGCACGCGGCCAGCGTAACCGATGGGCGTCACCGCATCCCGGCGCCGACTTGGCACCTTCACCGCGGTGAGGGCGGGACGCGAACCGGCCGGGAGCCGGCTATCCGGTCCTGCTGCGCGAACTCGCCGACCGGGGCTGGCCCCGGCCCGAGCTGGAGGCCCTGACCGGCCGGAACGTCCTGCGGGTCCTGCGCGCCGCCGAGGAACGGGCCACCGAGCCGCTGTGGCCCACGACCCCGCTGCGCTGACGGGTCGGTCCACACCGGCCGGCGCCTCGGAGGGTGTGGACCTCGTCGCATGTCCTTGACACCCGCGGGGGCGGGCGACGTACGGTGAACCGATCGGTTTCTGACGGGTGGAGGCCCTTGATGCACGTATCCGGCGCGGCACCGCAGGGTGTGTGCTCCGGCGTGCGGCTGATCGTCCGCCGGCATGTCGACTACTGCCGCACCTGCTCCGCCGTCTGTCCTTCCGCCCTCCTCTGATCGCTGCCGGCCCGCCCGGCCGGTCCCGCTGCCGGCCCGTCCGCCGGACCGCTTGCCGTGGCCCCGCCCGGCTCTCTCGCCGTGGCCCCGAGGCCGCGAGTTCCCGTGTTTCCCGGAAGGAACGTCCATTGTCCGGCCCCGCCCTGCACCTCGCCGTCGAGATCGACGGTGACGGCGCCCACCCCGCGGCCTGGCGCCGCGCCGCCCACTCACCCGACCAGCTGCTCACGCCGCGCCGGGTGGCCGGGCTCGCCGCTGTCGCCGAGAACGCCGGGTTCACCCTGATCACCCTGGACGACGGGGTGCTGCCGCCCGGTGCCGCGCCGGATCCCGTCGGCCGGATCGGCGCGGTGGAGCGGGCGGCGTTCGTCGCCGCGTCCACCAGCACCATCGGGATCGCGCCCGTCGTCCCGGTCACGTATGCCGAACCCTTCCATGTCTCCAGCCAGTTGGCGTCCCTGGACCACATCTCGGCCGGCCGCGCAGGGTGGGTGGTGACGGAGGAGGGCCTCCCCGAGGCGGCCCGGGTGTGGGGGCGCCCCCTGGTCGCCGACGCCACCGCGCGGGCCCGGGAGTCGCGGGACGGTGTCGAGGTGGCCCGCGCGCTGTGGGACTCGTGGGAGGACGACGCGGTCATCCGGTCCGTGGCCACGAGCCGTTACCTCGACCGCGACCGGCTGCACTACATCGACTTCACCGGGGAGACCTACGCCGTCAAGGGCCCCGCGATCGTGCCGCGTCCGCCGCAGGGGCAGCTCGTCGTCCTGGGCCGGCCGGACCGGGTGCCCGCCGCGCGGCTCGACGTCGCCCTGGTCGAGGGCCACGACCCGGCGTCGGTCGCCGCGGCCGCCGCCGGTGCCGGTACGCCCCGTGTCTTCGCCGAGGTCGAGGTGGCGCTGGACACGCCGGACGCGAGCGGCGCCGAGCGCGTCGCCGACCTGGAACGGTACGCGCCCTGGCCCGACCGTGGACGGCTGCGGCACGTCGGTTCGGCGGACGGACTGGTGGCTGTCCTCGACGAGTTGAGCCGTCACGTCCACGGGGTACGGCTGCATCCCCTCGTCCTGGACGAGGATCTGCCCGTCCTCTCCCGGCTCGTCCTGCCGGCCCTGTCCGCACGGCGCCTCGTCGCCCGCCCGCTGCCCGGCACGTCCCTGCGCTCGACCCTGGGTCTGGAGCGCCCCGCCAACCGTTTCGCGGCCGCGGCCGTCCAGGAGGAGACCCGATGACCCGCACCGACCCCCTCGACGTCCCCCGGCCGGACGCCCAGCTGCACTTCGGCGTGTTCTTCCAGGGCGTCAACCACTGGACGATCTGGTCCGCCCCCGACAGCGGCTCGCAGATCGACCCGGCCTCCTTCCGGCGGGTCGCCCAGACCGCCGAACGGGGCCTGTTCGACGCTTTCTTCCTCGGTGAGGGGCTCCGGCTGCGGGAGGTCGACGGCAGGATCCACGATCTCGACGTGGCCGGACGGCCGGACGCCGTCACCCAGCTCGCGGCGCTGGCCGCGGTCACCCGCCGGATCGGCCTGGTCTCCACCTCCAACTCCACCTACAACGAGCCCGCCGACCTCGCCCGCCGGCTCTCCGGCCTCGACCTCCTCTCCGAGGGCCGCGCCGGCTGGAACGTGGTGACCACGGACAACGCCTGGACCGGCGCCAACTTCCGCCGCGGCGGCTATCTCGACCACGCCGACCGCTACCGGCGCGCCGAGGAGTTCCTCACCGTGGCCCGCGCCCTGTGGGACGGCTGGGACGACGCGGCAGTCGCCCCGTCGGTGGACGCGCCCGCCTGGTCGGTGCCCGGCGCCGTACGCCAAGTACACCACCGGGGACCGCAGTTCGACGTCGACCTCGCCCCCACCCTGCCGCGCAGCGCCCAGGGCCACCCGGTGATCTTCCAGGCCGGTGACTCCGGCGAGGGGCGCGACTTCGCCGCCCGCAACGCCGACGTCATCTTCTCCGCGCACGGCACCGACTTCGACGACGCGCTGGCCTTCGCCGAGGACATCCGGCGCCGGCTGCGGGCGGTCGGGCGGCCCGACGACGACCTGCGGATCCTGCCCGGCACCGAGATCATCATCGGCGCCACGGAGGAGGAGGCCCAGGAGAAGAAGCGCTGGATCCGGCTCCAGCAGGTCACGCCCGCCACGGCGCTGGGGATCGCCGGGCTGCTGTGGGGCATCGACCTGTCCGGCCGCGACGCCGACGGGCCGCTGCCCGCCGAGGACCCGGTCGTCGCCGGGAACGACGGCTCCTTCGGGGCGCGGCGCATCGCCGACCCGCGCACGGTGGTGGCCGAATGGCGGGCGAAGGCGGAGGCGCACGGCTGGTCGCTGCGCGAGACCGTCATCGCGCTCGGCCCGCAGCGCGGGCACGTCGGTACGCCGTCCGGCCTGGCCGACAAGTTCGCCCGGTTCGTACGGCACGGCGCGGTCGACGGCTTCAACGTCACGCCGTACCTCATCCCCGACGGCCTCGACGACATCGTCGACCTGCTCGTCCCGGCACTGCAGGAACGCGGGGTCTACCGCACCGAATACAGCGGCAGCACGCTGCGCGAACACCTCGGCCTGCGGGCACCGCTCACGCACCGCTCCGCACCCGAGCAACAACAGGCCGGCTGAACACGTCTCCCCCGTCGCACCGGACCGGCACCGGGTCCGCGCTCACCGGTGCGGCGGGGGAACGCGCCGTCCGGCTCAGTCCGCTCCGTGCCCCGTGAGCGCGAGCACGGTCTTGCCGTGGGTCAGCCCGGCCTCGTGGCGGCGGTGGACCTCGACGACGTCCGACAGGGGGACGACGGTCGGCGGGGTGTAGGGCAGTGCTCCGGAGGCCAGCGCGGACAACGCCCTGGACAGGTGTTCGCCGATAGTGGCGGGGGAACGGCGGGCGACGTCACCGATGTTGTATCCGGCGACGGTCCTGTTGTTCTTCCACAGATCCCGGACGTCCACCGTCCAGTCGGCGTCACGTCCGAGGTCCCCGTAGGTGACCACCCGGCCGAAGGGGGCCAGTACCCGCAGGCCGGCCTGGCGCACCGGACCGCCGACGGGATCCAGCACCAGGTCCACCCCGCGCCCGGCGGTGGCCTCCCGGACCGCGTCCTCGAATGCGTCCCGGACGAACAGGGTGTCGTAGCCCAGCTCGGCGGCCAGCTGGGTCTTCGTCGCGGAGCCGACCGTGCCGAGGACCCGGGCCGCGCCGAGCGCCCGCGCGATCCGCGCCGCGGCCGAACCGACTCCGCCGGCCGCCGCGTGGATCAGCACCGTCTCGCCCTCGTGCAGCCGCCCCGCGTCCGTCAGCACTCCGTAGGCCGTCGGATAGACGCACGGCACCCCGGCCGCGTGCGCCGGCGGAAGCGCACCGATGGGCCGGACGAAGTCCGTGTCGACCACGGCGAACTCCGCGTATCCGCCGAAGGCCGGAAGGTAGGCCGCGACCTGTTCGCCGACCGCCGGTCCCGTCGCCCCGCTGCCGAGCGCGGCCACCGTGCCGGAGACCTCCAGCCCGGGCACGTCGTAGCCGCCGGGGCCGTCGGGCTCGCCGAACTCGCCCCGTCGGTGCTGCACCTCGGCGAAGTTCACGCCGGCGTACGAGACCTCGATCAGCACCTGTCCCGGGCCGGGCCGCGGGGTCGGCGCCTGGATCTCTTCCAGGACCTCCGGTCCGCCGTTCGACTTGAATCCGTATGCACGCACGTGGCGTCCTTCTCTACTCGACCGATGCGCAGGCCCGACGCCGTCCCGCGGAGCGCCGTCGGCCCGTCCCCCCGACTCTCCGCCGCCACAGGCGTCCTGACGGCCTGAAACCCTCCTGCGGGAACAGGACGAAGCGCCTCGCCATTCCGCTCGGGGGGCGCCAGGATCGTCCGGGTCACCGCCGGGCCCGGCGCCGTACGGACGCGTCCCGGTCGCGCTGCCGGTCGAGGACGTCGTCGGCCGGGCAGCGCCCGCGGCGGACGTAGCGGTCGGTGTAGGCGGCGACGGCCTCCATGACCCTGGTGCCCGCGCCCAGCCGGGGCAGGGCGTCCAGCGCCGCGGCGAAACAGGTCACGGCGGCGCGCTTCAGCTCCGGGTCGGCAAGCCCGTGGCGCGCCGCGTCGGTCCACAGCGGATTGTGCGGCGCCGGGGCCCCGGCGGCCCGCTCGGCCAGTGGCTCCACCGCCCGGTTCGCGATCACCGCGGCGCCGGGGTCGTCGAACAGCGCCGTGACCACGGCGAGCGGCACGATCCACCCGTCGTCGCCGGGCTGTGCGTCGATCATGCGCAGTTCCAGGTGTCCGCGCGGCCTGACGGGCGGGAACAGTGTGCTGATGTGGTAGTCGAGGTCCGCGTGGGTCGGCGGGCGCATGGTGTGCGAGCGGGTCCACTCGCGGAAGCTCACTCCGTCCGGCACCTCCCAGGGACCGTCCCGCCGTACGCACATCACCGGTGCGTCGAGGACCCGCCGGACCCAGGCGCGTCGCGGGTCGGGGACCAGGGAGGGCCCGCCGGCCCGCCCCGGATCGAGTTCCGCCCACATCAGCTGCCGTGTGGACAGCCAGCCCGTGGCGCGGCCCTCGGCCATGGGCGAGTTCGCGAACGCCGCGACCAGGACCGCGCCCAGGTGGTGTGCCAGCCACCAGCGGCGCGCGAATCCCATGACGCCGGGCTCCTCCCGTCCGGCGTCGAGGCACACCTGGACGGAGGCCGACGTGCACATCAGGGTCCGCCCCGCCGGACCCGTACGGTCGAGGCAGGCCTCCATGGCGTCGTAGCGCCGCTCCCGCAGGAACCGGCGCGGCGTCACCCAGGGATCGACGCCCATCCCGGCCAGTAACAGGCCGTGCCCGCGCAGCGCGGTGCGCACCGCCGCCAGATCCGCAGAGACCTCCGAGACGCACTGGGCCAGCGACGGGGCCGGCCGGGAGCTCAGCTCCACCTGACCGCCGGGCTCGACGCTCAGCCCGGACGTCAGCGGCAGGGTGCGCAGTACGGCGTGGGCCGCCTCCAGGTCTTCCGGGCCCACGGAGTCGTGCGGTGCACGCTCCCGGTGGACGAGCCATTCCACTTCGACCCCGACGCTGCGCGGCGGTCCCGTCTTGAAGCACACCCCCTCGACCAGGGCCTCCGCCTCGTGTTCGGTGACAGCAGGACCGTCAACGCCGCACTCCGGTGAAACCGACATCCGCGAGCCTCCTGAGCCGCCTCAGGGCCGTCGGGGACCCGACGTCCGCTACGCGTACCGCTGTGCCTGCTGCCAGAGTCCGCCGTCCTGCCCTGTCATGACAAGAGCGCACTTTCCAGACGACTGGGCACGCGGCAACCCGCAACGGGCGACTCGGGAGGTCCCGGGCCGCCCCAGCCCGTCGAGAAGCCGGCACGGCCGCCAGGAGCCTGCCCGTGGGTCAGCGGTCCGTCACACCACGCTCACCGGATGCCGTACCACCGCGCCGAACAGGTAACCCTGCGTGTTCGGTACGGCGACGTCCGGCTGCGTACGGCCGGCCGTGTCCGTGGCGCGGGCCAGCAGGTGGGTGGCGCCGGGTTCTTCGGGTTGCCAGCCGAGGGACCAGCGGGTCCAGGTCCCGGCGCGGGGCCGGTCGTGCAGGCGGGCAGGCCGCCAGTTCGCCCCGCCGTCGGTGCTGACGTCGACCTGGGCGACGGCGCCCGCGCCCGACCACGACCGTCCGTGCAGGACGTGGCTGCGGCCCGCCGTGAACGTGGCCCCGCTCGCCAGCTCGAAGGCGCTCTTCGTCGCCTGCCGGGTGAGCGGCGCGCTGCCGCCCTCCGGATAGGAGGGGCCGAACAGCCGGTAGAAGGTGGTGTTCCAGGGCGAGTAGAGCGGCTGCGCGGACACCTCGATGTCGCCGACCCACTTGATCGAGGCGATCCCCACCCAGGAGGGCACCAGCACCCGCACCGGGTACCCGTGATCGTACGGAAGCGGCTCGCCGTTCATCTCGTACGCGAGCAGTACGTCGTCCAGCGCCTTGGCCAGCGGCAGCGGACGGCGTACCCGGCCCAGGCTCTCGCCGCCGCTGACGTACTCGGCGTCCAGGCCGCGCGGCTGCACGTCCACGGCGTGGTGGGACAGACCGGCCCTGCGCAGCACGTCGGCGAGGCGCACCCCGCGCCAGCGCGCGACCCCGATCGCTCCCAGGGTCCACGCGGTGCCGGTGACCGTGTCGCCCTGCTGTGTCGTGTAGTAGGAGCGGCCGTTGCCGGCGCACTCGACGAAGGCGGTCCGGGTGACGGCCGGCAGGGCGCGCAGATCGTCGTAGCCGAACTCCACCGGCCGGTCCTCGCCGGGGTTGCCGCGCAGCCCGCTGCCCCACAGTCTCAGCCGCCAGTCGTCGGCCTCCAGGACGGGGGTGGCGGTGTGGTTGCGTACGAAGAACAGCTCGTTGGGGGTGTGGTGGCCGGTTCCGCGCAGTGCCTCCCAGCGGGTCTCGGCGTTGGTACCGCGCTCGACGAACCACTCGGGCGGCAGCGGCTTGACGATTCCGGCGGCGGCGCGGGCGGGACGCCGGCCGCCGAGTTCGGTCCCGACGGCGGTGGCGGCGAGCAGGGTGAGCAGCCGCCGGCGGGTGACCCCGTCGGCCCTGGCCTCACCTGCGAGCCACTGGCGCAGCCTTCGGCGGTCGTAGTCGGTTTCGTGGCGGTGACCGGCAGGGGTGGAACGGGGCATGGCGGATCCTCGTCATCAGAGGGCGGAAGAGCACGACAGGGGGGTCGGTGCAAGCCAGGACAGGGCCGTCCGCCGGCACGCCCCACTGCCTACACAACTGGCCTGTAGGGCGCGCGGGTTGACGGAGGCGTCGAGGAGAGGGCGATCAGCCGGTCGTCCGACACAGCGCGGCGGCCACGCGGACGAGGTCCACGGCGCGGCGGCGAGTCAGAGGCTCCGGCGACGGCATGGCGGGATGGAAGCACGCCGGGCGGGGGGTGTCAACGGAGCGTTCGCGTCGGCGCGTTACGGCATCGCACTGGGCGAACGCACCTCGCCCGTACCGGAGTTCACCCGGCCTCCGATGGGGCGGCACAGTGGCTGCCCTGGCGGGATGATCTGGGCAGGCGCGGCTGTTGCACGGAGAACAGGACATGCAGCGGGAAGGAGCCGACATGACCGTTCAGGACGTCGACCGGGTGAGCTTCGTACAGGAGTGGGAGGAGTGGCACCGGCAGAAGGAGGCGGTGCTGGCCGGCCCGCACGGGTTCCTCGCGATCACCGGCCTCCACTGGCTCAGCGACGAGCCCACCCGGTTCGAGGACGCGCCCGGTGCCTGGTCGAGCACCGCCGACGGCGTGGTCGTCGCGTTGGACGAGGGCGAGGAGGTGACCGTCGACGGACAGACCGTGCGCGGCCGCCACGACTTCGGTGTCCTCGCCGAACGCGCCAGTGTGTACGTCGGCTGGGGCGATGCGGTGATCGAGGTCGCCAAGCGCGGCGGACACGACATCGTGCGCCCCCGCCACCCCGGTAACGCGCTGCGTACGGCGTTCACCGGGACACCTGCCTACGCGCCCGACGCACGCTGGGTGCTCTCCGGCCGCTTCCTGCCCTTCGACACCCCGCGCCCGGTGACCGTCGGCGCCGCCGTCGAGGGTCTGGAGCACGTCTACGACTCCCCCGGCCAGGTCGAGTTCGAACTGGAGGGCACTGCGCACCGGCTCACCGCGTTCAACGGCGGGACGCCCGGCGCCCTGATGGTGCTGTTCACCGACAAGACCTCCGGTGTGACCACGTACGCGGCGAACCGCTCCCTCCTGATCCCCGCCCCCGACGCCGAGGGCAGGGTGACGGTCGACTTCAACCGCGCCGCCAACCTGCCCTGCGCCTACACGGACCTGGCCACCTGCCCGCTGCCGCCGGCCGAGAACCGGCTGCCGGTCGGGATCGAGACGGGCGAGAAGATCCCGCTGGAGCGCGGCGGACGCCCCTGACGGGACCGCGTATCTCCGTGTCCCCCGCCGCCGTGGCCGTGCTCCTCGGCCGGCGGCGGGGGGCTGTCTGCGGGTGCCGGCCGCCCCGACCCGCCGTGTTCGTCTGCCGTCAGGTGCGCTGTTGCTCCGAGAGCGCCTTGGTGAAGTGGGTGACGGGGCGCGCCACCCGTTCGCCGTCGAGGGTGATGTCGACGGCCTCGTTGTAGAAGGCGAGGAGCCCCTCGACGGCGCCGACCGCGGGCAGCGGGTCCGGATAGCTCCAGACGACGTTGGACGGGACGTCGGCCTCGCCACGCCATGACCAGTACTCGGCGGTGCCCTTGTAGGGGCAGCCGGTGTGATGGTCGGTGGCTTCCAGCAGGTCGAGGCGGACGTCCTCGCGCGGGACGTAGTAGCGGGTGGGCAGGCCGGTCTCGAAGAGCAGGACCGGCCGGCGGGTGTCCGCGACGACCGTGCCGTCGATCTCGACCACGAGGTGACGGCTGCTGGGGATGGCGTCCACCCGCTTGTGCGGGTCACGGGGGTGGATGAAGATCTCTTCCTCCTCCTCGAACCAGTGGTCCAGCCCCCGCCCGACGCGCCGGAACCACTCGAAGGCGATGTGGTCGGCCAGGTCGGCGGCCGGGAAGGTCCAGGCGGCGTTCTCCAGCAGCTCGCCGTCGACCTCGACGTCGTAGAAGATCCGCGACCCGGTGTGCGTACCGGTCGGCGGGTTCTTCGCGGGCCGGAGGAGTTCCTCGCGTACCTCCGCACGGGGGAACGCGTACAGCGGTACGGGAACACCGGGCTCCCAGACGAGGACGGGACGGTGGCTGTCCACGACCGTGACGTCGCCCTTGCGGCCGCGCACCCAGCGCTCGCTCGGCTCCCACAGGAGCCCCTCGGGGGTGGTCCGCACGGCCTGCGCGGTGGGGAATGTGGTCATGACCGGCTCTCCTTCGGCTTGCTCACGCGGTGACTTCGGCGACGTAGGGGCGCTTCTCCCGCCAGGCCGCGAGCTGCTCGGGGCGGCCGAAGACCCGCAGGTACTCCTCGACGTTGCCACTGGCACGCTCCCACACCGAGACGGGTTCGAAGTCGGAGCCGTCCGGGTCGGCGAAGGCCGGCAGCGGTTCCACGACCGTGTCCAGGCTCGGATGGACGAACACCGCGGAGGAGCGGCGCGTCACCGAGCCGCCGGCCACCACGCGGTGCCGTCCGGGGCGCAGCCTGCCCTCCGTCCAGTTGGTCAGGAGGGTGCCGGTGAACACCTGGAGGGCGTCGGGCCGGATCGGTACGGAGGTCCAGGTGCCGTCGGGACGCTGACCCTGCAGGCCCGCGTAGTCACCCTCCTGGTGGAGCACGGTGAGCGCGGAGCCGTCGGCGTGTTCCAGGAGGAGGAGCTTCTCCTCGTCGGACGCGCCCTCGTACGGCCACTTCGGGTAGTTGTTGACGACCAGCGTCGTGTACACGGTGTCTCCGAGCGGGAAGGTCTCCGCGGGCACGTCCAGCACGCGCGCGTACAGGCCGAGGACGCGGCGGGCCACGTCCACGAACGCGTCCTGGTAGCGCTGGGCCGCGGCGCGCAGGCCGGGCTCCTGCGGCGGCCACACGTTGGCGTGGGCGTAGAGGGCGGCGTGCTCCGGGGTGAGCCCGGCGGCCACGGCCGCGTCCGCGTCGTCGTACTGGCCGATGTTGAACCGTTCGAGTTCGAGGCGGCCGAAGTCGTCGGGCCACTGCCGCCAGCCGCGGTTGGGGTGCCCGGTGGGGCTGGCCAGCTGTTCCTTCTCGTCGCGGGGGAGGTCGAGGACGCGGCGGAAGCCGTCGTCGAACCCGGCGATCACCTCGGTGGGGACGCCGTGGTTGACCACCTGGATGATGCCGATGGTCTCGGCGGCGCGGCGCACGGTGGCCAGCAGGTCCTCGGGGGCGTCGGCGGCGAGGACGGCGGCGAGGTCGATGACGGGGATGTCGTCCGACATGGCGGGTGCTCCTTCGGTGGTGGGTTCAGTGGGTCAAGGGGCGCAGGACGTCCGCGAGGGCCTGCGGATCGGCGTGGACGGTGACGATGTCGCCGTCGGGTACCTGGGCGCGGAACCGGTCGAGGGACACGGTGTCCAGCGGGCCGCCCTCGGTGCGGACGAGCAACGGGGCGGGCAGGGCGGCGAGTTGCTCCCAGAGGGTGTCGTCGTCCAGTGCGGTGGGTGCGTCGGCGGGGAGGCTGCCGAGGTGGTGGCGCCAGGACCAGGTGCCGTCCGCGGCCTGTTCGGTCTCCAGTTCGGCCGTGCGGGCGGCGTCGGTGGCACCGCGCTCTTCCAGCCAGGCCGCCGCCTCGGCGCGGGTGGCGAACCCGGGGCTGGGCGTGGGCCACAGTCGCAGGCCCGCAGAGAGCGTGCCGGGCAGCGCGTCCACGAGGACAAGGCGTCCGGCGCTGTGCGGGAACTTCGCCTTCAGGGCGATCGCGGCCAGCGCGCCGAACCCGGCCCCTACGACGGGCACGCCTCCCGGCGCGAAGGAACGGACGGTCTCCTCCAGCGTGGCGGCGAGTCGGCGTGGGCGATAATCGCCCCGGCCGCGCCTGCTGGAGCGGCCGTGGCCGGGCAGGTCCAGGGCGACGGCGGGCCGGTCCAGGGCCAGCAGGACGTCGTCCCAGGCGCGGGCGCCGGCACCGGCGTCGTGGAGCAGGACGACGGTGGGCTTCTGCGGGTGCCAGAAGACGCCGCCGACGTGGCCGCCGGTGGCCACGGTCACCCAACGCCGTTGGATGACGGGGGCGCTAGGCACGCCGGCGAACTCCTCGGCGGCGGTGCTGGTACTGGTACTGGTGCCCGTGCTGGTGCTGGTGCTGGTGCTGGTGCTGGTGGTCATGGGAGCTCCCAGGGCGGAGAGGGGGTCAGAGCGGGTCGGCCACGCTGAGCGCGGCGGTGGCGGGGATCCCGGCGGGCAGGTCGGAGGGGGCGAGGTGGCAGCGCACGACATGGCCCGCGCCCAGGTCGCGTTCCGGGGGCGGTACGTCCTCGCACAGCCCGGCGATCCGGCGGGTGCAGCGGTCGGCGAAGCGGCAGCCACTCGGTCGTGCCGGGGCGTTGTCGGGTGCTTCGGGCTGGCTCGTCACCACCGGGCGCGCGGCGGCCTCGACCAGCAGGGCCGTGTACGGGTGCGACGGACCGCCCAGCACATCGGCCGCGGGCCCCTCCTCGACGATCACGCCGCGGTACATGACGGCGATCCGGTCGGCGAGATAGCCGACGACCGCGAGATCGTGCGAGATGAACAGGTACGACGTCCCCGTACGGTCCCGCTGGTCGGCCAGCACCTCCAGCACCGCCGCCTGCACACTGACGTCCAGCGCGGACACCGGCTCGTCACAGATCACCAGGTCGGGACGGCCCGCGAAGCTCCGGGCGATCGACACGCGCTGTTTCTGCCCGCCGGACAGCCGGGCCGGGCGGCGTCCGAGGAGATCGGCGTCGATGCGGGCGCGGTCCAGGAGAGCGTCGAGAGACGTGCCCGAGGCGTCCGGGAGGGTCGCGAGCGCTCTCCTCAGGACCGTGCGCACGGTGTGGCTGGGATTGAGGGAGGCGTCCGGGTTCTGGAAGACCATCTGGATGCGCGGGCGCAGGCTCGCGTCGCGCCGGGAGAGGCGTGCGGGCAGTGGTTCGCCGCGCAGCCGCAGGGTGCCCTCGCCGTCGGGTGCGAGACCCGCGACGGCACGGGCGAGGGTGGTCTTTCCGCTGCCCGACTCCCCCACCAGGCCGAGGACTTCACCCTCGTGGATGGTCAGATCGACGTGGTCGACCGCGACGGTGTGCCCGAACTTCCGCACCAGCCCATGTACTTCGACGAGGGCGGCAGGTGTTTCTCTCGGCCGTTCGCCCACCGCCCCCGTGCCGACCTCCACGGTGGCCTCCCCCGGGTGCAGGCAGCGCACCGCCCGGCCCGGCACGGTCGCCGCGTCCAGCGTGGGTTCGGCCGCCCGGCAGGCGTCCTCGGCCAGCGCGCAGCGTGGCGCGAAGGCGCAGCCGGTCGTGGTCTCGCCCGGCAGCGGCAGCCGGCCGGGCAGGGGCAGCAGCGGGCGCTCCTGCCGCGTGACACCGAGGACCGGGACGGCCGCCAGCAGGCCCGCCGTGTAGGGATGGGCGGGGGCGGCCAGGACCTCACCGACGCGCCCGGTCTCGACGAGGCGTCCCGCGTACAGCACACCCACGCGATCGCACATGCGGCCGATCAGACCGAGGTCGTGGCTGACGAAGACCACCGCGGCGTTGAGCCGGCCGCGCAACTCCTTGAGCAGGCCCAGTACTTCGTGCTCGACGGAGGCGTCGAGCCCCGTCGTCGGCTCGTCCAGGATCAGCAGCCGTGGCTCCACGGCGAGGGCGGCGGCGATCACGACACGCTGCTGCTGGCCGCCGGACAACTGGTGCGGGTAGCGGTGCACGAGCCGCTCCGGGTCGGGCAGCCGTACCGTGCGCAGGAGTTCGACGGCACGCTCGGCACGCGCACGGCGTGACAGACCGCGGCCGCGCAGCACTTCGGCCAGCTGCCTGCCGATCCGCATCGTCGGATCCAGGGATCCCGCCGCGTCCTGGTGCACGAAGGCGAGCCGGGAGGCCCGCCACTCCCGCAACCGCCGTCCGCACAGGCCCAGTACGTCGGTGCCGTCCAGCCGGACACCGCCGCCGAGCACCCGCCCGCCGGGGGCGAAGTGGCGGGCCAGCGCGTACGCCAGGGTCGACTTGCCGCAGCCCGACTCGCCGACCAGACCGAAGATCTCGCCGGGGGCGACGGTGAACGACACGTCGTACAGGACCTGGGCGGAGTCGTACGCGGCGCTCAGCCCCGCCACGACGAGCCCCTGTTCGGCTGTGCCCAACCCCGCGACGACGAGCCCCTGTTCGTCCGTGCTCATTCGGCCGCACCTCCCGCGGCCCGCCGTGAGGTGTCCGCGACCAGGGCCACCCCGACCACCAGGGAGACGATCGCCAGGGCGGGCGCGAGGACCGTCCAGGGCGCGTTGTTCAGCCAGACCCGGTTGTCGGCGACGGCCGCGCCCCACTCCGGTGAGCCGGGTGGCTGGCCGAGGCCGAGGAACGAGAGGGTCGCGGCGGCGAACACCGCGTCGCCGAGCCGTGAGGTCGCCTCGACGTACACCGTGGAGCGGACGTTGGGCAGGATCTCGCGGCCGAGCAGTGACCACAGGGGTTCGCCGCGCAGCCGGGCGGCCTCGACGTACGGCTTGCCCCGCTCCACGAGCGTCGCCGCCCGTACGCTGCGTGCGACCAGTGTGGTCAGGGCGGTCGCGACGACGAACACGAGCACCGGCGTGGAGCGGCCCAGGAAGGCCACGAACAGGACGGCGGCGATGATGGCCGGGAAGACCACGACGGCGTCGACGATCCGCATCACCACGTCGTCCAGCCAGCCGCCCACCCCGCCCGTGACCAGCCCGATCACGGTGCCGGCCAGGACGGCCAGCGCGGTCGCGGCCGGCGCCACCTCCAGCACGGGGCGCGCCCCGGCGAGGGTGCGGGAGAACACGTCGCGGCCGAACTGGTCGGTGCCCAGCCAATGTTCGCCGCTCGGCGACAGGAACCGGTCCTGTGGACGCTGTACGTCGGGTGCGTACGGCACCAGATGCGGCCAGAACAGGGCGACCACCGTCCACAGCACGATCACGGCGGCTCCCACGGCGGAGGCGACGGGCAGCCGGCCCAGCCGGCCCAGCGGCCGCAGGGCGATCGACACGGTGCTCACGCAGCACCCCCGAGCCGTATCCGCGGATCCAGCAACCGGTGGACGAGGTCGGCGAGCAGCACGACCAGCATGTAGAGGGCGCCCAGCACCAGAGCGGACGCCTGGAGCGTCGGCAGGTCCTTGTCCTGCGCCGACTGCAACAACAGGGCTCCGGCGCCCGGGTAGTTGAAGAGCAGTTCGACCACGACGATGCCGCCGAGCATGTACTGGAGCTGCACGCCGAGGGCGCTGGTGGCCGGCACCGTGGCGTTGCGCAGCACGTGCCGCAGGACGATCCGGGCCGGGCCGGTGCCGCGCAGCCGGGCCGCGCGGACGTAGGGACCTTCTACGACGGCGACGGTGCTGGCGCGCACGTGCCGGGCCACATAGCCGGTGCACACCAGCACCAGCGAGATCGCCGGCAACAGCAGGTGCCACAACGTCTGTCCCAGGCCGTCGGCCCCGGGCCGGGTCTGCGCCGACGCGGGCAGCCAGCGCAGCTGCACGGAGAACACCACCAGCAGGACGACCCCGGTCACGAACTCCGGTGTGGCGCCCAGCGCCAGGGTCGTGGAGGTGATCGCCCGGTCCAGTACCCGGCCGGGGTACAGCCCCGCGACCAGGCCGAGGGTGAGCGCGACCGGCACCAGCAGCACGAACGCGAAGACCGCCAGGAACAGCGAGTGTCCGAGCCGTTCCAGGAGCAGCCCGCGCACCGGCACGTGCAGCGTGTACGACGTCCCCCAGTCACCGGTGACGAAGTGCCCGAGCCAGCTCCCGTACTGCACGACGAGCGGCCGGTCCAGGCCGAGTTCGTGGTTGAGGGCGCGCACCGAACCGTCCGTGGCCTCCCGGCCCAGGACGGTGCGGGCCACGTCGCCGGGCAGTACCTGGGTGGCGAGGAAGACCAGGAGGGAGACCGCCAGCAGGGTCAGGGGGACGGCGGCGAGGCGGCGGAGCAGGAACCGGGTCATGGTTCAGACCCGGGAGACGGTGGTGAAGTCGGCGTACTGACTGGGGTGGGCCTGGACGCCGCGGAACCTGCCGCTGTTGAAGGCGCGGGCCGCACCGCTCCAGTACGCGATGACGATCGGCACGTCCTCGTGCAGGGCCTCGGCGATGATCTCCGCCTGCTTGCGGCGCTCGGCGTCGCTGGTGGCGGCGTCGTAGGCCTCGGCGGCGGCGTCGAGGGCCTTGTTGGCGTACTTGGAGCCGTTCCAGACGCCGTTGCTCTTGACCATGGGGATGATGAACTGGCTCGGCACGGCTCTGCCCGCCCAGCCGACGAGGTTGGCGGTGGTGAACAGCCAGGGCGTGTCCTTGGCCTGGTCGCCGCCGTAGAACTCCTTCGAGGAGCGCTGGTCGAGGTCGACGGTGATGCCGACCTCCTTCAGCTGGCTCTGCACGGTGACCGCGTAGTCCTTGCTGGGCGGGTCGAAGGTGAGGGTGAAGCGCAGGCTCTTCAGGCCGGCCGCCCCGAGGAGTTCGGTGACCTTGGCCTGGTCCTTGGCGCGCTGGGCGATGTCGGTGGGGGCGGCCGCGAACAGCGGCGCGAACAGGTGGTCGTTGCCGAGGTCACCGAGTCCACTGCCGGCGGCCTGGCGTACGGCGGGCCGGTCGAGGGCGTAGGCGACGGCCTGGCGGACCTCCTTCCGGTCGAAGGGCGCCTTGTCGACGCGGAGGGTGAGCACGGTGACGCCGGTGCCCCTGACCTTGTCGACGGCGACGCCCCCGCTGTTCCCGAGGGGTTCGACGAGCGCGGGCCTGCTGAGGAACTGGGCGTCGATGTCACCGGACTGGAGGGCGACGAGGTCGGCCTGGTCGTCGGCGTAGAACTTGACGTCCACGCCGTCGAGGTAGGGCTTGGGGCTCTCCCAGTACTTCGGGTTGCGGACGAAGGCGGCGCCCGTCGACACGTCGTACGACTTGAGGGTGAAGGGGCCCGTGCCGATGCCGTACTTGGTGAAATCGCCGGTGTAGTCCTGCTTCAGGATCACCGCGTTGTAGTTGCCGGCCGAGACCAGGTACGGGAAGTCGGAGAAGGGCCGTTCGAGGGTGAAGACGACGGTCGAGTCGCCCTGGATGGTCACGCCGCCCGACTTGAGGACGGTGTCGAAGGCGGACAGGGCCGCCGACTTGCTCTTCGGGTCGAGCAGCCGGTCGAAGGACGCCTTCACGGTGGTGGCGTCGAGCTTCGTGCCGTCGGAGAAGGTGACGCCCTCGCGCAGGACGAAGGTCCACTTGCGGCCGGTCGCGTCCGAGGTCCACTTGGTGGCCAGCCGCGGCACCAGCTTGAAGTCCTTGTCGAGCCAGATCAGGTATTCGGCCACCAGCTGGTAGAGGGCGATCGCGGTGCCGTCGTACGCCGTGACCGGGTCGAGGGCGGTGGGCGGCGGCGGGGCTCCCACGCGCAGCGTGCCGCCGCGCCTGGCCGGGCCGGTGGCCGACGCCGGAGTCCCGGCCGAGGCCTCTTCCTCGGCGCTCGGCGCGCAGGCCGCGAGCAGGGCGGCCAGGGCGCCGCCACCGGCCAGGGTGAGGAAGCCGCGGCGGGTGCGGACGGCCGGCAGGACGTCCTGCCAGTGCTGGGGCAGCGCGTCGGCATCGGATGCAGGCATGGGTTCTCCAGGGAACGACCGGCGGCACGGCACAGGTTGGGGGAGCTGTACGCGGGCGTGTGCGGTGCAGACAGAAAGGTGAAAGGCGAAGGGAGGTGCAGGGTGAGGAGGCGTGGGGCCCAGGGCCGTCAGAAGGCCGGCGCGGTGCGCTCGGTCGGATGCCTCAGCGCTGCGGACAGGCGCACGTGCCGACGCGCAGCAGATCCACGTGGATCCTCCGGGTCAGCAGCGTGTTCGCGGTCACCCCTCATTGATAACAGCGCAGTTCGGCGGCAGACAATGCGGGATCTGTTTCAGAATCGAGAAACTCCGCCGCAAAACTGCGCCCGTACACTTCCGGCATGACCGACTCCTGCCGCGCGCTGTCGCGCCCCGCCGACGGCTGTCACCGCCACGGTTCTGACGACCACCGGCCGTCTCCGAGGCACGACAGGGGAGTTGCTCGCCATGCAGCCACCGGCGCACCTACAGACCGCGGGGCTTTCGGGCGGCGCACCTGACACCGGTCACTCGTCGATCGACGAACTGCTGGTCCGCGCCCGTACCCGCCTGACGCGGCTGGCCCCGACGGACGCGGCCCGTGAACTCGCCGACGGCGCCCTGCTGGTGGACGTCCGCGCGGACATGGTGCGGCGCGCCGAGGGCGAGATCCCCGGTTCCCTCGTCATGGACCGGAACGTGCTGGAGTGGCGGCTGGACCCCTGCAGCGCCTGGCGCATCGAGGAGGCCGTCGACCACTCCCTGCGCGCGATCATCATGTGCTCGCAGGGTTACATGTCGAGCATGGCCGCGGCCGGGCTGCACGATCTCGGACTGGTGCGGGCCACCGACATCGTCGGCGGCTACGAGGCCTGGCGTGCCGCGGGCCTGCCGGTGGTGCCCGGCGGCACGCTGCCCGGGTCCTACGTGGCCGCCGCCCCGTCCCCGATCAGCCTGGACCCGGGCGGGCAGCGCATGCTGGTGGACGGTGCTCCCGTCGCTCTGACCCCGTTGGAGTTCCGGCTGCTGACCGCCCTGCTGCGCGGCAACGGCCGGGTCATCACCCGGGAGGACCTGCGCTCGGGGCTGGGCGAATGGGCGGGCAGCCGCAGCCGCTCCGTCGACCTGCACATCCACCGCATCCGCCGGAAACTGGGCCCACGTGCCGCGGCTCTGCTGACGACGGAACGAGGCGTCGGCTTCCGCCTGCGCGCGACACCGACACCGACACCGGCCGAGAGCGGCTGACGGGGCCGTCTCCCGCGTGCGCTCAGTCGGCCTGCGCGGCGGTGAGCGGGGGGCAGGTTCAGGTGTGACGGTCAGTCATGGGGCGTTGTTCCGGTGGACGGTTCAGGTGACGGCTGGTGATCGGTGGAGGGCGAACGGCCGGTCGGCGATGCCGCAGCCGCCGATGCGGACCGGGAGACGGGCGGGGCGGGCGGTACGGGCGGCGTGGCCGGCGCGGCCGACCCGGGCGGCGCGGCCGACCCGGCCGCCACATCCAGGGCCGGCGCCGAGCGCGCCCTCCGCGTCAGCCACAGCGCCACGCCGAGCGCGGCCAGCACGGCGGTGGCCGCACCCACGCCCAGCCCCCAGCGCACCCCCGCGTGCTGGGAGATCCAGCCGATGACGGGGGCGCCGACCGGGCTGCCGCCCATGGAGATCACCGTGTAGACGGCCATCACCCGGCCCCGCATGGCGTCGCTCACCTCCGACTGGACGAAGGCGCTCACCGCCGTGTTCAACGTCATCAGCGTGAAGCCGGCGGGCAGCAGCAGGGCGAGGAAGGCGGGGTACGTGGGCATGACCGCCGCGAGTGCCTCGAAACCGCCGAACAGCAGCGCGCCGACGACGACCGTCCGTACCCGGGGCGAGACCCCACGCGTGGCGGCGACCGTCCCGGCGACGGTGCCGACGGCCAGTGCGGTGTTCATGAGGCCGAGTCCCCGGGCCGACGTCGAAGACGCGCCCGGCGAACAGGGTCAGCGTGGTGGGGAAGTTGACCGCGAAGGTGGCGACCAGGCCGAAGATGGTGAACACGCCCACGAGTTCGGGCCGGGCCGCCACATACCGCAGCCCCTCCGCGCCCGCCCCCGTCCACAGCAGCAGGGTCCGGCGGTCGTAGCGGTCGGCGACGACCCCGCCCCACAGGCCGAACAGCAGCACGGGGGCGAACTGGAGCCCGGCGACCCAGCCGAGCGCGGTTCCGCTGTGGGTGAGCGTCAGGACGAACCAGTCCAGCGCGACACCCTGCATGGCGCTGCCGATGTTGGACACCAGGCCCGTGCTCCAGTAGATCCGGTAGTCACGGACCCGCAGCGCGGCGAACACCCCGGTCGGAGCGATGCTGTTGACGGCCATGCCTCTCTTTCCGACGGGTTGCGGCGGGGCGGTCGGGAGGGTGCGCGCGACGGACGCGACGGTGAAAAGGGGCTGCGCGGCGTGTTCACGCGCTTCGAGGAGAAGGAGCCGAGCTGAACCGAGCTGAGGGGAGCGATTGGTCAGCGACAGGTCTGGTCGAACTGGTCGGCGCGACGGCCCGCCCAGAACGGGTCGAGCAGCACGGTGCGTGCCTGACCTGCGGTCTCCATGGCCGGATCAAAGCACACGGCACTAGGTGCGTCCACCATGCGTCCCGGAGCGTGAGACGGTCGCGTCTTCTCGAACAGGGCGTCCGGTTGCGGCATTGACGTACGACAAAACCGATCCGTACGATCGCCAACGGCATTGAGTGTCAGCGTCAAGCCCTGGCTCGCTGACCGGCAACCCTCCCACGCGGTGGGGTGCTCCAGGTGAAAGCCCGGCGGGGTCACCGATGACTCCCGCAAGCGCGTGGCCCCGTCACCGGGGCCGGAGACGAGGAGGGACCGGCATGCGACACAGCGATGACCCGGCTGCCTCCCCCGCCGACGCCACGGCGTACTCCCGGCTCTCGCGTCGGCGCCACATCGATCTGAAGCGCTCGACCAGCTGCCTCTGTCGGCTCTGACCGGCCCGCCTGCCGCCGGCTGACCTCCCGTCACCGGCCACGGCCCCTTCGCGCCGCCCTTCCCTCGCCACCGGTCTCCGGTGTCGTCCACCTGCCCTCCGTCTGCACAGCGCTTCCCCGGCCGGCGCCGATCCGGCCGGGGACCGCACGCCCCTGCACGGCCGTGCCTCGCGCCCCGAAGCCCGGCACCCCGTGCCGGGTGACACGAGTAGGAGAAAGCCCTCCGTGACTGCACTCCCGGATTTCAGACCCTCCCGATGGGCGCCCCTGGCCGCGCTCCTGACCACCAGCGTCCTGCTGACCGCGTGCGGTTCGGGCGACGACGGATCCGGCAGCGGAAGCGGCCAGGCGAAGTCCGGCGGCACCCTGACCTTCGCGGTGGGATCCGACGCCGGCTGCGTGGATCCGCAGCAGGTCGCGAGCAACGACACCATCTACTCGGTGCGCCAGACCGTGGACTCCCTGACCGACCAGGACCCGAAGACCGGCAAGATCGTGCCGTGGCTGGCCAAGAGCTGGGACATCAGCCCCGACGCGACGACGTTCACGTTCCACCTCCGGTCGGGGGTCACCTTCAGCGACGGCTCGAAGCTGACCGCGCAGGTGGTCAAGGACAACTTCGACGCGGTACCGGACCTCGGTGCGCTGGGCACCCTCGGCCAGGGCTATCTGAGCGGCGTCAAGAGCACCACCGTGGTGGACCCGCTCACCGTCAAGGTGGCCTTCAAGCAGCCCAACGCCCAGTTCCTGCAAGCGACTTCGACTCACTCGCTGGGCATCGAGTCGTCGGCGAGCGTACAGAAGTCCCCGCAGCAGAAGTGCAGTGACGGTGTGGTCGGCTCCGGGCCGTTCGTGCTGAAGCAGTACGTGCAGAACCAGTCGGTCACCCTGGACAGGCGGACCGGGTACGACTGGGGTTCCTCGCTGTGGTCGAAGAAGGGCGAGGCCTACCTGGACAAGCTGGTCTTCAAGGTCGTACCCGAGGCGGGGGTACGGGCCGGCAGCCTCCAGTCCGGGCAGGTGGACGCGATCAGCAGCGTCGGCAAGGCCAACGAGGCGGCGCTCAAGGGCGGCCAGGTCGCCCTCCGGAGCCGGGCCAACCCCGGCGTGGTGTTCGGCCTGGGACTCAACAACGCGCGGCCCCTGCTGAAGGACACGAAGGTGCGCCAGGCGATCCTGACCGCCGTCGACCGCAAGCAGATCGCCGACACCGTCTTCCCGACCGGCACCCAGCCGGCGACCAGCGTCCTGGCGCACACCACGCCCGACTACACGGATCTCTCCTCGGACCTGGCCTTCGACGCGGCCAAGGCCAAGTCCCTGCTGGACGAGGCCGGTTGGAAGGCGGGCAGCGACGGCATCCGCGCCAAGGACGGCAAGAAGCTGAGCCTGACCATCACCTGGTTCCCCAACTCGGCCACCAACCAGCCGGCGCTGGAGCTGGTCCAGCAGCAGCTCAAGGCCGTCGGGATCGACGTGGTGCTCAAGCAGCTCCCGGTCACCCAGTTCGCCACCACGCTCCAGTCGGGTGACTTCGACGTGGTGTGGGGGAACACGACCCGCGCCGACCCGGACATCCTGCGCAGCTCGTTCTCGACCCAGCTGGCCAACTTCTACCACCTACCCGCCAGTCCGCTGGACACGGCGCTGTCCTCGCAGGCCGCGACCACGGACACCGCGAAGCGCAAGCAGCTGGTCACCGAGGCGCAGCAGTTGATCGTGCAGAACGCGTACAACGTGCCGGTGGTGGAGCTCCAGACCCAGCTGGGCGTCTCGAACAAGGTGCACGACCTGACATTCGACTCCGGCAGCCGCGTCCAGCTGCACGACACCTGGATCGGCTGACGGATGCGCCGCTATGTGATCAAACGGCTGGCGCAGGCGGTCGGGGTGCTGTGGGCGGCCTACACGGTGTCGTTCCTGGTACTGGACTTCCTGCCCGGTGACCCGGTCTCCGCGATGGCCGGGGCCGGGATGGACTCGGGGCAGGTCGATCCGGCCCAACTCGCCGAGCTGCGGCACGAGTACGGCTTCGACAAGCCGGTGCTGGTCCAGTACGCGGAGTATCTGGGCCGGGCGGTACGCGGGGACTTCGGCGACGCGGTCTCCACCGGCCGCCCCGTGACCTCCACGCTGGCCGACGCGCTGCCGCAGACACTGCAACTGACCGGTGCCGCGCTGCTGCTGGCGGTGGTCCTCGGCGGCGGCCTCGCGGTGGTGGCCACGTACACCTCGCGGCGGTGGCTGCGGCAACTGCTGCTGTCGCTGCCTCCGCTGGGGGTGTCGGTCCCGACGTTCTGGGTGGGGCTGCTGCTCGTCGAGGCGTTCTCGTTCAAGCTGCACTGGTTCCCGGCGTTCGGCAACGACGGGCTGAAGGGTTTGGTGCTGCCGGCGCTCACGCTGGCGATCCCGACCGGTGCGCAGGTCGCCCAGGTGCTGGCCAAGAGCCTGCTGACCGCGCTGGACCAGGCCTATGTGGAGACCGCGCGGGCCAAGGGCGCCGGCCGGTGGCGGGTGCACCTGCGGCACGCGCTGCGCAACGCCTCGCTGCCGGCGCTGACGGTCGTGGGCCTGCTGGTCGGGCAGCTGATCGCCGGTTCGGTGGTGGTCGAGACGGTGTTCTCCCGCGACGGTCTGGGCCGGGTGACCGCGGCGGCGGTCACCACCCAGGACATCCCGCTGGTCCAGGGGGTGGTGGTGTTCGGGGCGCTGATCTTCGTGGCGACGAACCTGCTCGTCGACCTCGTCTATCCGCTGCTGGACCCGCGGATCGTGGTGGCCTCGGACAGGAAGGCGAGCTTCGCATGAGCCAGGGCCTTGTCGACGACCAGGCCGAGGCCGCCCTCGGTCTCGCCCGGCCGGTCGAGACGGGACCTCCCGCGGAACCCGGACGGCCCGCCGACATCCGCCGGGTGCTCCGCTTCCTGGTGCGCCGCCCCGGTCTGCTGCTGTCCGCCGTCGTCCTCGTGCTGGTGGTGCTGGCCGCCTTCTGGCCGGATCTGTTCACCTCGCAGGACCCGCTGAAGGGGGTGCCGTCCCAGAACTTCCGCGGTCCGAGCGGCGGTCACTGGTTCGGCACGGACGAACTGGGCCGCGACGTCTTCTCCCGCGTGGTGCACGGCGCCCAGCTCTCCCTCAAGGCCACGCTGATCGCGGTCCTGGTCGCGTTCGTGGTCGGCGGTCTGCTCGGCGTGGTCGCCGGGTTCGTGGGCCGCTGGGTGGACGACGTGCTGATGCGCTTCGTCGACGTCCTCCTCTCCATCCCCGCGCTGTTCCTGTCGCTGGCCCTGGTGACCGCGCTCGGGTACGGGACGGTGAAGGTGGCCGTCGCGGTCGGCATCGCCAGCGTCGCCTCCTTCGCCCGGGTGGCGCGGGCCGAGGTGCTGCGGGTGCGGCAGGCGGTGTTCGTCGAGGCGTCCCGCTCCTGCGGGACCCGCTGGTACGCGGTCCTCGGCCGGCATGTGCTGCCCAACGCGGCAGGCCCGGTGATCGTCCTGGCCACGCTGGACTTCGGCTCCTCGATCCTGGCCGTGTCGGCGCTGAGCTTCCTCGGCTACGGCGCGCCGCCGCCCGCCCCGGAGTGGGGGACGTTGATCTCCGACGGCCGCAACTACCTGGCCAACGCCTGGTGGCTGACCGCACTGCCCGGGCTGGCGATCGCCGCGACCGTGCTGGCCACCAACCGCATCGCCAGGGCGCTGGACGGCGAATGGGCGCGGCAGCGATGACCGGCGACGCACATGAGATCGGTGACGCACGCGAGAACGGCGACGCACGCGAGAACGGTGAGAACGTGACCACACCACTCCTGGAGATCCGCGGCCTGTCCGTGTCGTACCGCACCCGGGGCGGCACGGTCTCGGCCGTACGGGGCGTGGACCTCGACGTATGGCCCGGGCAGGTGACCGCCGTGGTCGGCGAGTCCGGCTCCGGCAAGAGCACCACCGCACACGCCGTCACCCGGCTGCTGGCGGCGAACGGCACCATCGACGCGGGCACGGTCCGCTTCGGCCGGCACGACCTGGCAACGCTGTCGGAGGCGGAGCTGCGTACCGTGCGCGGCGCGCAGATCGGGCTGGTCCCGCAGGATCCGACGGTCTCGCTCAACCCGGTCGAGCGGATCGGCGACCAGGTCGCCGAGGTGCTGCGCATCCACGGTCTGGCGACCCGCCGGGCGGCGGGCGCCGAAGCGGTCGCCGTCCTTGACCGGGCCGGACTGCCCGACGCGGCCGTCCGGGCCCGCCAGTACCCGCACGAGCTGTCCGGCGGCATGCGGCAGCGGGCCCTGATCGCCATAGCCATCGCCGCGAAGCCCCGGCTGATCATCGCCGACGAGCCGACCAGCGCGCTCGACGTCACCGTGCAGCGGGTCATCCTCGACCATCTCCAGCACCTCACCGAGGAGTCGGGCACCGCGATCCTGCTCGTCACCCACGACCTCGGGGTGGCCGCCGACCGGGCCCAGCGCCTGGTGGTCATGGAGCAGGGCAGGGTGGTCGAGGCGGGCGAGACCCGTGCCGTCCTCGCCGACCCGCAGCACGAGTACACCCGGCGGCTGCTGGCCGCCGCCCCGAGCCTGACCACGGCCCGCCCCCGTACCCCGGTCCCCGCCGCCCCGGCCGACACGGCAGCTCCCCTGGTCGAGGCACGCAACCTGGTCAAGGAGTTCACGCTGCCGCGCGCCGGGGGCGAGGCCCGGACCCTGCGCGCGGTCGACGACGTCAGCCTCACCCTGCGGCGCGGGCAGACCCTCGCCCTGGTCGGGGAGTCGGGGTCGGGCAAGTCCACCACCGCCCGGCTGGTGCTGCGCCTGGCCGAGGCGACCTCCGGGCAGGTGCTGTTCGACGGCACCGACGTCACCACCGCCCAGGGCGCCGAGGTCCGGCAGCTGCGCCGGCGCGCCCAGCTCGTCTACCAGAACCCCTACGCCTCGCTCGACCCGCGCTTCTCCATCGGTGAGGTGATCACCGAGCCGCTGCGGGCGTTCAAGGTCGGCGACCACACCTCCCGGCTCGACCGCGCCCGCGAACTCCTCGACCGGGTCGCGCTGCCCGCCGCGACACTGGAGCGGCGCCCGGCGGAGCTGTCCGGCGGACAGCGCCAGCGGGTGGCCATCGCACGTGCCCTCGCCCTCTCCCCCGACCTGGTGGTGTGCGACGAACCCGTGTCCGCGCTCGACGTGTCCGTGCAGGCCCAGGTCCTTGACCTGCTGGCCGAGTTGCAGGCGGACACCGGCGTGGCGTACCTGTTCATCTCCCACGACCTGGCCGTCGTGCGGCAGATCGCGCACCAGGTCGCCGTGATGCGGGCCGGACGGGTCGTCGAGACGGGGCCGCCGGAGGAGCTGTTCTCCGAGCCCCGCGACGCGTACACCCGCGAGCTGCTGGCGGCGATCCCGGGCGGGCGTGTCCCCTCCCCCGCCGCCGAGACGACCACGAGCTGAGGACCGGCGACACATGAGCACTCCGACCATCACCTCACTGGCCTTCCTGACCCCCGGCAACTTCGCGGACGACGACCCGTACCCGGGTCTGGAGGAGACCCTCCAGCTGTTCGAGTACGGCGAGCGGCTCGGCTACGACGGCGCCTGGATCCGGCAGCGCCACCTCGAACACGGTGTCGGCTCGGCGGCCGTGTTCCTCGCGGCGGCCGGGCAGCGGACCGAGCGGATCGAGCTCGGTACCGCGGTCATCCCCATCGGTTACGAGAGCCCGTTCCGGCTCGCCGAGGACCTGGCGCTGGCCGACGTGCTGTCCCGGGGCCGGCTCCAGATCGGTTTCAGCACCGGCATGCCGCACGCCGACCTGCTCGGCGACCTGGTGTACGACGGCGACTGGCGCGGCTTCGACCTGTCGTACGGCAGGATCGCCCGCGTCCTGGAGAACCTGGGCGGCGACTACCTCGGCGGCCCGGACACGGTCATCCACTCGCCGGGCAACGTCCAGCGGCCCCGTCTGCAACCGCACAACCCCAGTCTGGCGCGCAGGATCTGGTACGGCGGCGGAAGCCTGCGCTCGGTGCGCTGGGCCGCCGGGCAGGGCCTCGGTCTGCTGTCCGGCAACATCGTCACCGGCGAGGACACCGACGACTTCACCACGGCCCAGCTGAACCTGCTCGCCGAGTACCGGCGCACCCTGCCCGGGGACCGGGCGCCGCGGGTGGCCCTGGGCCGGGTGGTCGTACCCCTCGACAGCGCCGACACGGCCACCCGCGCCCGCTACCGGGCCTACGCGGCGAGCCGCCACGAACGCACCCGCGCGCCCCAGGGCCCGAAGCGCATCCTGTTCGCCCCGGACGTGGTGGGCACCGCCGAGCAGATCCTGGAGCGACTGGCCGCCGATCCGGTGCTCGCCGAGGTGTCCGAGCTGCGCCTGGAGTTGCCGTACGAGTTCCACCGGGAGGAGTACGAGCAGATCCTCCACGACGTACGGCACCTCGTCGCGCCCGAGCTGGGCTGGCGGCCCGTCGCGTCGGCGGTTCAGGAGGCGACCCGTTGAGCGCCGTCCCGGAGCCGGCTGTGCGGCTGGAGGTGCACACGCGCGAGCCGTTCGCCGACGGGCACCGCTTCGCCGAGGCCGGGGCGTACGAGGTGGTCACCGCGACCGCGCACTACGCCGTCGACCCGCAGGCCCCTGCCCACCGCGCCGTGCCCGACCTCGGCCTCGCGCCGCGTGACGGCACCGGCCTGGTCCGCTTCAGCGGTGACGTGGAGATCCTGCGCCCGGTCGACGGCGGGCGCCGCCGCCTGTTCTTCGACTGGGGCAACCGCGGCAACAAGCGGGCCGTGCAGTACTTCTGCGACGCCCCGCACACCAACCGGCCGCGGACCCTCGCCGACGCGGGGAACGGCTATCTGCTGCGCCGCGGGTACACGGTCGTCTTCGGCGCCTGGCAGGGCGACCTGCTGCCGGGCGACGGACGGCTGCTGCTGGACCTGCCGGTGGCGAAGCACGACGGCGAGCCCGTACGCGGGCTGACGACGGCCGAGTTCATCGTGGAGGAGCCCACCGGGTCGCTCCCGCTGTCCCGCTGGTCCAGCACCAGGTCGTCTCCGGTGAGCGAGCGCGGCGTGCACGGCGCACGGCTCACCCGGCGGCGTTACGCGCACAGCAGGCCGGAGGAACTCCCCTCGGGAACCTGGCGGTTCGCCCGGGTGCAGGGCGGCGGCAACGACCTGAAGGGACGGTCCACGGCCCTCGTCCCGAGCCGCCACGACCTCCACCTCGACGACGGATTCCGGCCGGGCTGGATCTACGAGCTCACCTACGAGGCCGAGGATCCGCTCGTCCTGGGACTGGGCCTGGTGGCGGTCCGGGACCTCGTGAGCCACCTGCGCCACGATCCCGGCGGGCCGGCCGGTCCCGTCGAGTACGCGTACGGCTGGGGGCGTTCGCAGACCGGCCGGGCCATCCGCGACTTCATCCACCAGGGCTTCAACGAGGACCTCGAAGGCCGGCGCGTCTTCGACGGGCTGCTCCCGCACGTCTCCGGCGCCGGCCGGCTGGGCGTCGCACGCTTCACCAACCTCACCGTCCCGGGCGGCCAGCAGTACGAGGACCACCTCAGTGCGGCCGACGCCTTCCCCTTCGCCTACGCCGAGACGACGGACCATCTCACCGGCGCACGTGACGCGATCATGAAGCGGGCGAGCGACCCCAAGGTGCTGCACACCCAGACCTCGACCGAGTACTGGCAGCGCCGGGGCTCGCTGGTGCACACGACGACGGACGGCCAGGACCTGGGCTTCCCGCCGAACGTACGCGGCTATCTGTGGTCCTCCAGCCAGCACGTGGCCGATCCGACGGCGGGTGCGCCCGCGCAGGGCATCTGCAACCACCCGGAGAACGTCGTGGCCACCTCCGCCTTCTTCCGCGCCGTTCTGGACGCGCTCGACGCCTGGGTGAGCGAGGGAGCCGAACCGCCGCCGAGCGCGGTGCCGACGGTCGCCGACGGCACACTGGTGACGGCGGCCGAGTGGTCACGCCAATTCCCGTCCGTGCCGGGCGCGCTGCCCCCGCAGGGGCCCAACGAGCTGTACGCGGTGGACCGTTCGACCGTGCCGCCGGTCGCCGACCGCTCGCGCGGTTACACCGTGCTGGTCCCGGCCGTCGACACCGACGGCAACGAGACGGCGGGCGTCCGCGCGCCCATGGTGGCCGTCCCGCTCGCCACCTACACCGGCTGGAACACCCGCGCGCCCGGTCAGGGCCACGGCGCGCTGCACGAGTTCAGCGGCTCCACGTTCCCGTTCGCCGCGACGGAGGACGAGCGTCTGATCACCGGCGACCCCCGCCCGAGCGTCCAGAGACGCCACCAGGACGCGGACGGGTACACCGCCGCGATCAGGGCCGCCGCCGAGGACCTCGTGGCGCGCCGGTTCCTGCTGGCCGAGGACGTCGACCGGGCGGTGGCGGCGGCGGCCGGCTGGTCGTCCCCGCGGCACCGGTTCGAACTGCCGTGAGCAGCGCCGCCCCGGTCGCCGAGCCCCTGTTCACGGCCGCGTACGACAGCGAACTCACCGTATCCGCCCGGCTGCCGGCCGGTGACGCCGATCCGCTCGCGGACCGCAACGCGCCGGACCGCGCGGCCAGGACGTGGACCCCCGTCTCGTGGCGGCCACCGCGACCTCCTGAACAACGAGTCGAGCGCGTGACGAGCGCCGTGGACAGCTCCGCCCTCTGACCGACTCCCCACCCTCACTCTGGAAGGCTCACCATGGCTACTGTCCTGTCCGTCTCCGGAAGCCCGTCCGCCGGCTCGCGCACCGCGCGTCTGCTGCGCCACCTGGACCGCCGTCTGGCCGCGCAGGGCCACGAGGTGATCGCCCTCGACGTTCGGGACCTGCCCCCGGAAGCCCTGCTGGGTGCGGACTTCGCGCATCCGGCCGTCGTCGAGGCCACCGCGCTGTTCGAACGGGCCGAGGGCGTCGTGATCGGCACGCCGATCTACAAGGCGGCCTACTCCGGCGTCCTCAAAGCACTGCTCGACCTGCTCCCGCAGTACGCGCTGGCCGGCAAGACCGTGCTGCCGCTGGCGACCGGCGGCAGCACGGCACACGTCCTGGCCATCGACTACGCCCTGCGCCCGGTGCTCAGCTCCATGGGCGCCGCGCACATCGTCCCCGGCTGGTTCACGCTCGACAAGGACATCACGACGGACACCGACGGACGGCTCAGCGTGGCCCCCGGGTCGGCCGATGCCCTGACGGAGGTCACGGACCGCTTCTCGGCGGCACTGCGCGGCCGCACCCCTCGCCTGGCGGCCACGGGCTGACCCCGGGCGGTGCGCCCCGGACCCACCGGCCCCATGTCCGCACCGGTTCGCCGCGGCGGTTACCTGACCGGAGTGCTGGAAGCCGCCCGCGCCGGACTCGGCATGGCGCTCCTCGCGGCCACGGGCCGGGGCTACGACGGACTGGTCGAGGCAGAGCGTCCACCACCGTTTCCAGCAGTGGGCACTGGCCGGAACCTTCAAGACGCCGACACGGGCCTCCGGGACGACTACGGCACGGCCGCAGTTGCTCGCCCCGCTCCAAAGGGCGGCCGAGGAGGAGCGCAGACTCCGGACCCGCTACGGGCCACGCCCCGAGGACAGCGCCTGACGGATCCGCAAAGCGCATGCATTCCGCGTCGATCCATCGCCCCGCCGTCCGGCCAGGCGGAGCTGGCCGGGCCGGCACACCTTTGTCCCCGACGTCGTAACCGGCTTCACGCCATCAGGTGTAGAGGAGCTCGGCCTGCCACTGGTCCTGCGGCTGCTGATGCAGGTTCAGGTAGGCCGCGGCCAGGTTCTCGGGAGAGAAGCGCGGATTGTCCCCGCCGATGGCGCCACCGATCGTCACGGTGGTCACGTGCACGTCGGAGCCTTGCTGCTGCTTGTGGAGAGATTGGACGTAGGCCCGCAGCGACGCCTTGCTGACCGACAGAGACGTAAATTCGGGCGAGGGGTCCAGAGCCAGACCACCACCGGTGAACAGCAGGCTCCCTCGGCCGTCACGCAGGAGCGGGAGGACCGTCCGGGCCGCGACGACGGCTCCAGTGACGTTGACCGCGAGGATGTGCGCAAGCTCCCGCGCGTCCAGCCCGGTGGGCGTGTCAGGGCTCATCACGGCCGCGTTGTACACGAGCACTTCCGGCGACCCCAATTCGTCTGCGGCACGCGTGAGTGCGGCCTCCAGTCCTTCGGGATCGGCTGCATCCACCGAGTAGGCGCGCGCCGTGCGGCCCTCGGAGGTCAGCTCAGACGCGTACTTGTCCAGCCGCGCCGCGTCACGCCCGAACAGCGCCACAGGGTGGCCGTCCTTGGCGAAGGCCTCCGCAAGGGCCAGGCCGAGGCCGGGGCCGACTCCGATGACAAGCGCGGATCCCTTGGTCATGATCGCTACTCCTTCTACCGAGTGTTGATATGGGGCGTGACAGTGCGCCGGCCGACGGCGCCACCTGGGCGGGCGAGCCCGGCGGAGCCTGGTCCGACGTAGCAGCCAACAGCTCGGGGGATGAGCTTGTTCCGCTTTTGCCGGTGTGCGCTCGTGCTGATCGCTGACGCTCGTGGCCGTCGCTCTCCGTAACGTCGTCGCCGTCAACTCATCTGCTCCTCGACCCGACTGGATCGGTACGCTTCCGTCCGGAGGCGGGAATGTTCGATGCAGTGGCTTTCGGGACTGGTGGCGCCATCTGCCTGGCTCTTGGCATGTGGTTCGTCCGGCGGCAGCACCGCAGGCACGCCGGCACCCTCGTCGGGTGGGGCGGACTGGTCATCGGAGTCGCGCAGTTGATACGCGCAGCGGGCTCACTGACCGAAGACCGCCGGCCACTCGGCGTCATCCTCGCCATCTGTTTTGCCGCACTCAGCGTGGTCGGCTACATCCTGTTGGCACGTGGCTCGGACCCGTTCCGGAACGGTCGCGGCGGCCGCAAGCGCCGGAAGCTGCCTCCGATCCGCCCATGACGGTCGCTGTAGACGCTCCGGCAGGTGACGCTGCCGTCGTCGTCCAGGCTGCCCATGGACCAGTCGCCGTCGTCGACGGCTTTCACCGGAGACAGGCCGCTGCGAGCGCCGGGCAGCCTTGGAACGGTTCGGTGTCCGCCTGCGTCGTCCCTCTGCGGGGCACGGTGGCCGTGTTCCGGAGAGGGGAGACCGGGTGCATACGGGCGGCTTCGCCAAGTGGACAGGGCATTTCGAGGACGAGCGCGAGCGCAGACGTGTCCAGGGTGATCCGGACTGGGGACAAAGCGCGACGCTGCATCCGGCGGTGTGGGCCAGCATCCAGCGCTTCCAGGTCGGCGAGGACGGTGACGGTGCCAACCTCGTCAGCAAGGCGGACCAGGCCGGCGACGCCGACTACGGGCAGGCGGTCCGGCTCTTCATCGCCGAGGAACAGAACCATGCCCGTCTGCTTGCCCGTCTGCTGGCTGCCGGGGGCATGCCGACGTTGACCGGGCACTGGAGCGACACGGTCTTCGTACGCCTGCGGCGTCTCATGGGCCTGCGCATGGAACTGCTGGTGCTGATGATCGCGGAAGTCGTGGCGCTGCGTTATTACCGTGCCCTGCGCGAGGGCACCGACGACGCGCTCACTTCGGAGGTGGCAGGGCGGATCCTGTCCGACGAGGAACGTCACGTCCCGTTCCACTGCGAGCGACTCCACGCCTCCCTGGCGGAGCTGCCTCACGCGATGCGCCGCCCGGTGATGGCCCTGTGGCGACTCCTCCTCCTCGCGGTCTGCCTCGTCGTCGCCGCCGACCACGGTGCGGCACTGCGCCGACTCGGCATCGGACGCCTGCGCTTCGTGGGCGATGTCATGGCCTCGTCCTACGCGGTGGTCTCCGCGGTGCTGACGCCCCGCCCAGATGCATGGACGAGCGCGAGCTGACAGAGAACGGCCCGCTGAAGCGCTCCCGGGCCTCCACCGATCCCGGAGCGCTTCAGTGTCAGTGGTAGTCGCTAGCGTGTCCGCGTGATTCCTACCGATGATCGGCAGTTCCCTGCGGCCCTCGCCGCCGCTCTGGCGCTCCCGTTCGACTATGACGACGGCAACGGAGTGGACTTCGAGCCCTTCCCGGCCTTCCTGTCTGCCGAGGAGACGACGGACTGGTTCCGGGCCTGGACGGGCAACGCCGAGCTGAATGGCGACAGCTTCCGTGTGTTCGGCCAGGACGGCTCAGGCGGATACGCGGCCTTCTGGCTCGTCCGTCCGCACCGCCCGCTCGTCGACCAGCCTGTGGTCTTTCTCGGTTCCGAGGGCGAGACCGGTGTCGTCGCGCGTGATCTGGGTGCCTTCTTGTGGCTGCTGGCCGGGGGATACGGCCCTTGGGAGGCGGCCACTTCGTACGAGCCCGACTGGACCCCGCGCCACCACATGGAACTGGCGGCCGTCGCCGAACGATTCGCGTCCGACTGCAAGCAGTCGGCGGTTGCCGTTCTTGAGCAGGCGGCCCGAGAGTTCCCGGACTTCGACGACACCATCATGGAGTTCTGCCGCTGACAGGCCTCGCGCACAGTCGTGAGCGAGCGCCACGACCAGCACGGGCGCATCGCCCTCGCCGAGATGGACGACCTCCGCAGGGCGCATACCCGCGTATCAGCCCCACGCGGACTTCCCGCGCTCCCGTCCCCCGGCCCCGGCCCCGGCCGCACAGGCAAGGGTGAGACGGCCAAGGGAGTCGAAATCAATCGATAGATCAACCGATAGATCGGTCAGATCCGTCAATATTCACCAATCCGCATGGGTGGCTGTTCCGAATCCTCGAGCGTCAGGGAATTTGGCATGGAGGACGGACGGAATGACACCTATCTCCAGGAGCGGTGCGGGGCGCAGGGGCCTCGCGACCCTCATAGCGGGTGCACTGGCCGCCGGGGGACTCGCAGCCGCCGGCGTGGCCACACTGGAACCGGGGGCGGCCTCCGCCTCCAGTCACCGGGAGGCCCCGCTGATCTCGGGACAATCCCGGTACGACAACACGGACGTGTACGCCTTCGTGAGTCCGGACAGTCCGAAGACGACGACGATCATCGCGAACTGGATCCCGTTCGAGGACCCGGCGGGCGGCCCGAACTTCTACACGTTCGCGGACGACGCCCAGTACGACATCCACATCGACAACAACGGTGACGCGCAGGGCGAACTGCTGCTGCGCTACACCTTCAAGACCCACACGAAGAACAAGAAGACGTTCCTGTACAACACGGGCCCGGTCACCGGCCTGGACGACCCGGACCTGAACGTCACGCAGACCTACGACATCGAGCTGTTCAGGCTGCACAACCAGCAGGTCGTGTCGAAGAAGAAGCTCGCCGACGACATACCGGTGGCTCCGTCGAATGTCGGCAAGGCGTCGATGCCGGACTACGACACGCTGCGCCGGCAGGCCGTCCGCAAACTCGCGGGCGGAGCCCAGACGTTCGCCGGCCAGGCGGACGACCCGTTCTTCCTGGACCTGCGCGTCTTCGACCTGCTCTACGGCGGCAACCTCTCCGAGGTCGGCAACGACACCCTCAAGGGCTACAACGTCAACTCGGTCGCCCTGCAACTGCCCACCGACATGATCACCGAGTCGAAGCACCAGCCGGTCGTCGGCATCTGGTCGACCACCCAGCGAAGGAACGCCCAGGGCTCCTACGAGCAGGTCTCGCGGCTGGGCAACCCGCTGGTCAACGAGGTCGTCAACCCACTGAAGGACAAGGACAGGTTCAACGCGGACTCGCCGTGGAACGACGGCCAGTTCCTGAAGAACGTGACCAATCCGGAACTGCCGAAGCTCATGGAGGCCGTCTACGGGATCAAGGCGCCCGCGGAACCGCGCAACGATCTCGTCGATGTCTTCCTCAAGGGCGTCAAGGGCCTCAACCAGCCGCCGAACGTGCGACCGGCGGAGATGCTGCGCCTGAACACCTCGATCAAGCCGGCCGCCGAGCCGAAACGGCTCGGTGTGCTCGACGGCGACACGGCGGGCTTCCCGAACGGGCGCCGGCTCACCGATGACGTCGTGGACATCTCGCTGCAGGTCGTCGAGGGTGAACTGGTCGGTGCCAAGAACGACTTGGGTGACGCGGTCGACGCCAACGACCAGCGGTTCGGCGACTCCTTCCCCTACCTGGCCCAGCCCGTCGCGGGTTCGCGAGGCCCGCTCGCCAAGGGCACGAGCGGCGGCAATGACGTCCGCAACCAACTGGGTGACTCCCTGCAGCCGGCCGGCGCCGCCGACGGCACGCGCAACACCGGCCTGATCGCCGCGTCGGCGGCCTCGGGCGCGGCGGGGATCCTGCTGATCGGCGCGGGTCTGGCGTGGTGGCGTCGGCGCACGCAGCGGCCGAACTGAGCGGAACGACACGAACGGCGGCCCGCACCTGCCGAGCTGTGCATGCGCCGGGCCGGAGCGCGTCGAACGCGTGTCGCGAGCAGTGAGAGACAACGGGAGAGGGCGGGAGTCGGCGAGACGGACTCCCGCCCTCTTCTGCCGGCATCCTGCCCTGGTCAGCGGTTGGTTCCGGGACGCCGGGCTCCTCGTCCCGGTCGCGCCAAGGGCCGTCCACGTGACACGTGACGTCGAGCGGCGTACCGCTTGGACAGAGACTCACCACGTCACGGCGGAGGAACAGACCGCGCCAGCTCCCACCCGCCCCCGGCGTGGGTGCTGCGCCGATCATCCCCAACTCCCTTGCAGTCATTGGATGTTGACTCGCGAGCGATCGTGAACCGGTTACGATCCCATCGGCTCCGCAAGTCGTCGTCGTCCACGAAACCGGAAACGGAAAGTCCGGGAACCGCCGGATGCCCAAGTGGCATCGGTACAGGGGCGGGGCACGCGTCGACTCGGCAGTTCCCCCCGCGGCGCGGGGTACGGCGAGCACCGGACGAGCACCGAACAAGGGGCGGGATCGTGGCGTACGTGAGAGGCCTGAGCATCTGCGGTGCCCTGGTGATGTCCGGGTTACTGCTGGCCGGCTGCACGGAGGGCGAAAGCGGCGGCGATACCGAGACCGGGGCGGCCGCGCACGCGAGCACAGGCGGGGCCACCGCACCGACCACTTCGCCGACCTTCGCAACGGACCCCGCGAAGCAGCCGAGGACCGCGGCCCAGGCACGGGCGCTGATCGGGAAAGTGATCGCCGGCCCGGAGCTGTTCGGGCGGCAGGTGGTGCGGACGACACCGTACGAGAGCGACCCGAGCCGCTGGGCGGTGCTGGGCGACAGCTGCGCCTGGCAGACGGAGAAGCTGCCCGCGGGCGTACTGGCCACGCTGACCCGGCACTTCGAAGTGCCCGCCGGGGGCGGCAAGGGGCTGGTGCGGCTGTCGGCCACGATCACCGTGCACCGTACGGCGCTGGACGCGGCCTGGGAACAGGCCGGAATGGTGGAGGAGTCCCTCGGCTGCCAGGAGGAGCTGCTGCGGCCGGGCGAGCGGCTCACGCAACTGAGCTCGACCGTGTATGCGCGGGGCGAGGGACACAACGACTACAGCGACGAGTCGCTGGAGGAGACGGGCCTGTGCGTGAGTGACTCCCGCGGCGGCCCGTATCCGTACAGATATGACCAGGCCACGCTGGGCCCTGTGGTGGTCAGCACCTCCGTGTGCGGGGGCCGGGGACGCGAGCCGGACGAACTGTGGACCCTTGTCCAGAGGGCCCTGCCCAGGATGCTACTGAGCGTGAAGTACGAGATCGGGAGCCCCGAAACGGTGGGATCCGCCTCGCCGGATCCGGATGCCTCGGCCGGCGCGGGCGCATCGACGCCGGGGACGAAGTCGACCACGGAGGGGGGTGCGTGATGGAGCGGCTGCTTCCCTCCGATCCGTCCCGCCTCGGCGGCCACCGGCTGCTGGGACGGCTGGGCGCCGGCGGCATGGGCGTGGTCTACCTGGCCCGTACCGAGGCCGGGGACCTGGCCGCGGTGAAGGTGATCCAGCCGGAGTACGCCGACCAGGCGGAGTTCCGGGCCCGGTTCCGCCGGGAAGTGGTCTCCGCACGGCGGGTGGACAGCCCGTGGGTGGTGCCGGTGGTGGGCGCCGACACCGATGCCGAGGCACCGTGGCTGGCCACGGCCTTCGTGCCGGGTCCGTCGCTGGCCGAGGCGGTCGTGGCCTGCGGGCCGCTGCCGACGCGTGCGGTGCGGGTGCTGGGCAAGGTGCTGGCGCGGGCGCTGGCCTCGGTGCACGACACCGGTCTGGTGCACCGGGACGTCAAACCGGGCAACATCCTGCTCGCCCTGGACGGACCCCGGTTGATCGACTTCGGCATCGCGCGGCCCACGGCCGCCGAGGAGACGGAACTGACCTCGGACAGCGTGGTGGTGGGCACGCCCGGTTTCCTCTCCCCCGAGCAGGCGCGGGCCCTGGAGGTCGGCCCGGCGAGCGATGTGTTCTCCCTCGGCTGCGTGCTGGCGTACGCGGCCACCGGCCGCCTGCCGTTCGGCACCGGCACCGCGGACGCATTGCTGTACCGGACCGTCCATGACGCGCCGGAACTGGACGGCGTCGACGACGCCGAACTGCGTACGCTGCTTGAGCGGTGCCTGGACAAGGAGCCCGAGGCCAGGCCCACGGCGGCCGAGGTGGACACGGAACTGGTGGAGGACGCCCCGGCCGACTCCATCGACTGGCTGCCGGACGCGGTGGTCGCCATGGTCGCCGGCCGGTCCGCCGAGATGCTGGCCCTGCCCGGCATCGAGCCGACCGAGATCTCCGCGGACGCCGGGCCGGACACCGGTGCCGGGGCGCCGGGGCGCCGCCGGGTCCTGGCCCTGGCCGCGGGCGGCGCGGCGCTGCTCGCGGCAGGCGGCGGCGCTGCCCTCTGGGCGGCGCTGCGCGGCGACGACAAGAAGGATCCGGCGGCGCAGTCCACCGGCCCACGCTGGGTCCTGGGCGTCCACGCGGACCTGAGCGGACCGCAGAAGGAGGCCGGGACCGCACAGGAGCGCGCCGCCCGGCTGGCCGTGACGCAGTTCAACTCCCGCGCGAACAGGCCGTTCACCCTCGCCCTCCGGGTGCTGGACGACCGGGGTGAGGCGACCCAAGCGGAGCGGGTGGCCCGGCAGCTGACCGGCGAGGACGATGTGCTCGCCGTCCTCGGCCCCACCGGCTACACGTCGGCCGAGGCGACCCTGGAGATCTACGAGGCGGCCGGGCTGCCGGTACTGACCGTGTCCGAACTCTCGATCACCGCCGCGCAGTCGGCCCTGCTGGCCGAGCCGAAGGCGTATTTCCGGACCTCGCCCATGGCCGCCTTCGCCGTCTACAACACCGTCTTCGCCCTCGCCGCCCAGGGTTCCCGCCGCCCGGGCCTGCTGATCGACCGCGCGGGGCGGATCACCGGCATGGAGTCCGAGCAGATCGTCCGCGACACGGCCCGCGCCCGCAACGTGGGCCTGTACGCCAGGGTCGTGCCCGCCGCCGCGCCGGACGCGTCCGTGGTGATCGCCGACATGCTCGCCCACGACATCGACGGCTTCTTCTGCACCGGCACCCCCGAGCGTGCCGCCAAGGTCGCCCGCGCCCTGGCCGAACGGGGCTTCGCGGGGCCGCGGTTCCTGGACGCGCCCGCAGCCACCGCGGCCTTCATCACCGCGGCGGGGGACGCGGCCGACGGCTGGCAGACCCTGACCCCGTACATCAGCCCGGACGCCACACCCGTACGTGCCTTCGCCACCGCCTACCGCAAGCGGTACGGCAGCGCACCGGGAGTCTGGGCGCCGGAGGCGTACGACACCACCCGCCTCGTCGCCGACCGGCTCACCGCCCTGGCCCGGGAGGGCGTCCGACGCCCCAGCCGCGCCCAGGTCACCAAGGCCCTCACCAAGGCCCGGTTCAAGGGGCTGAGTACGACGTACGCGTTCAACACGAGCAAGGAGCTCAGCACGCAGCAGGCCTACCACTACCGGGTCGACGGCGGCCGGTTCGCCTACGTCGGCGCGCTGCCCTCGTCCTGACGGCGGCGGGAGCGGGCGATGCGGGCGCTGCGGGCCGAGGACCCCGAGACACTCGGCGGGCACCGGCTGCTCGCCCGGCTCGGAACCGGCGGCATGGGCACGGTCTATCTGGCCCGCGCCGCCGACGGGGCGGTCGTCGCCGTGAAGATGATCCGCGCCGAGTACGCCGCGGATCCCGCCTTCCGGGACCGCTTCCGCCGCGAGGTACGGCTGGCCACCGGGCTCACCGCCCGCTGGGTGGTACCGGTGACGGCCGCCGACACCGAGGCGCGCGAGCCGTGGCTGGCCACCGCCTTCGTGCCCGGTCCGTCGCTGGCCGAGACGGTCGACGGACACGGTCCGCTCCCCGCACCCACCGTCGTCGTACTCGGTGCTCGTCTGACGCAGGCGCTGGCCGAGGTGCACGCGGCGGGCCTGGTCCACCGCGATGTCAAACCCGGCAACATCCTGCTCGCCCACGACGGGCCCCGGCTGATCGACTTCGGCATCGCTCAGGGCGCCGGCACCACCACGCTGACCGCTCCCGACGTGATCATCGGCACCCCCGGCTACCTCTCCCCCGAACAGGCCCGGCCCCAGGAGGGTGAGGTGGGCCCGCCCAGCGATGTCTTCTCCCTCGGCTGCGTGCTGGCGTACGCGGCCACGGGCCGACGGCCGTTCGGCACCGGCGACGCGGCCTCGGTCCTGTACCGCACCGTCCACGAGGATCCCGATCTCACCGGCCTCGGCCGTCTCGTGTCATCACCGCTGCACGAGGCCATCACCAACTCCCTCGCCAAGGATCCCCGGCGCCGGCCCACGGCCGCCGAACTCCGTGACGCGTTCGAGGCGATGACCGGCCGGGCGCCGGGCGGAGCACAGCGGCACGGCACGAGCCAGGGTGCCGGACCCCATGGGCAGGGTGACTGGCTGCCTCCCGAGGTGCTGCGGCTGGTGGCCGACCGTTCGGCCCGCGCCCTCAACCCGCCGCCGCGCCCGCCGGCCCGCACCGCCCCGGATCCCTCTCCCCCGGAGTCGGTACGGAAGCTGCCTCGTCGCCGCATTCTCGCGATCGGCGGTCTGGCGCTCGCCGCCTCGGGCACCGGCGCCGCCGTACTGCTGAACCGACGGAACACCCCGGCGGCCGGCACACCCCGCGACGTACCGACGCACACCATCGGCTTCCAGGCCGACCTGACAGGGCTTCACAAGGACGCCGGAACAGCGCAGGAACGCGGGGCCGCCCTCGCCGTCGCCACCCACAACGCACGCACCGACGCCTCCTTCCGCCTCGCCCTGACCACGTACGACGACCGAGGCGAGACCGCACGGGCGAAGGACGCGGCCCGCAGCCTGGTCGCCCGCTCCGCCGTCCGCGCGGTCATCGGCCCCACCACGACCGCCGCCGCACGCGCCGCGGGTCCGCTCTACGCGGCCGCGTCGACATCCTTCGTGCTCGTGTCGGTCGACGCCGACGAGGCCGGACTGTCCTACGACCTCTCCCTGCGGCGCGTCCTGTGCGCGACCACAGCATCGGGTTCCCAGCGCGCCCTACCGGTCGTCCTCTACCTGACCCGGGTGCATTCCACGCGCCGCACAGCCGTCATCGAGGACCAGGCCGGAGGGCAGACGGCCTGGGACATCAGCCGGTACATCGGCGAGGATCCGCCCAGCGAGGGCACGGTCACCATCCACACCGTGGCAGCCGGCACCGACGACTTCCGCCCGGCCGTCACCGCGGCCCTGGCCACCGACCCGCAGGCCGTCATCCACGCCGGTGTCTCCCCGAGCCGGGCCGCAGCCTGCGCCCGCGCCCTGGCAGCGGCTGGATTCACGGGTCCCCGCATGGGATTCGAGCCGGTCATGCGCCCGGCCTTCCTCACCGCGGCGGGCGATGCGGCCGAGGGCTGGATATGCGAAGCCCCGTACACCGAACCGCAGTCGGCCGGGACCAAGGCGTCCAATGCGTTCACCACCGCCTACCGGAAACGCTACGGCCAGGCACCCGCCCGCTGGGCCGCCGAGGCGTACGACGCCGTCGGCCTGATCGCCCGCGCCCTCGACGCGCTCGGGGGCGGCGCGGGAATCGAGCCGGGCCAGGTCGCCGAACGCCTCTTCCGCACTGCCTACGACGGCGTGGCCAAGCCGATCCGCTTCACCCAGGACGCCACGCACATGCTGGAACCGGAGAAGGCGAGCTTCCTCTACCAGGCCAGGGACGGGGACTTCCGGTTCCTGGGGCGGTACGACCAGGTGCGATGAGCGGCAGCGCCGGGAACGGCTGCCCCGCGGACAGCTCGGGCAGCGCGGTCGACCGCCGCGACTCCAGGTGCGCACGTGCCAGTCGCCGTCGTGCGAGGGCGAGCGCGGTTGCCGGACGACGCAGCACCCTTTCGATTCGAGCCGACCCGCATCAAAAAGTGTGCCCGATGCGCCCCGGCGGCAGGACGCGACCGTTCCATGGACCGGTCCGCGACCTATACTCGCCGGGTGAGCCAGCCCAGCAAGCGCCCGTCGACCAGCGAGGATGCCCGTCCCACCCCGGGTCGCAAGCGCAGCGAGGCATCGCGGCTCGCCATCCTCTCCGCGACCCGTGAACTCGTCGGCGACCAGGGCTACGAGAAGTTGTCGATCGGTGCGATCGCGGCGCGCGCGGGAGTGGGCAAGGACACCATCTACCGCTGGTGGCCCTCAAAGGGAATGGTCGTGGCGGACGCGGTGATGGAGGAGGCGCAGCCCTTCCACCTCGCCCCGCCGGCGCGCACCGGATCGGTGGACAAGGACATCCGCACCTGGGCGCACGCCCTCGCCCGGGACTTCGTCGACCCGGTCCGGGCCGACCGGATCCGGGCCGTCACCTCCGCGGCGAGCGAGGACCCGGCCACCGCGGAGCGGCTCTACGAACGCTTCACCCAGGTGCAGCGGAACGGGTTCATCGACCGCCTGCGCGTGGCGGCCGAGGCCGGAGAGGTGCGCCCCGACGCGGACTTCGGTGCGGTCGCGGACGCGATCCTCGGCTCCCTCATGTACTGGGTGACCGCCCGTCGCAGCGATCTGAGCATCGAGTCGGTGGACTCGCTCCTCGATGTGCTGCTGCGCGGCCTGCGGGCGGACCCGGCCACCCGTTCATAGCCGGTCAGTAGCCCCGGTGTTCGGTCGCGAGGAAGACCACGCCCAGCCGCGCGGGCCTGTCCCCGTAGTTGTGCCACTCGTGGCGGGTGCCGTTCTGGACGAGGAAGTCGCCCTGCCTGAGCACGGTGCGGGCACCGTCGAGGACGACCTCCACCTCCCCGTCGAGGACGACCACCAGGTCCACCGACGCGGTGAAGTGCATCGCGGTGTCATCGGTCCGCAGGACCGTGCGCGAGGTCACGTCCGGGTCACCGGGCGGGAGCGGGGCCCCCTCCGGGTGGATCACACACTGGATGAGCCGGACACTGCCGGGGCCGGAGGCGTGCGATTCGATCGCCGCCAGACCGTCGTCCGGGAGCGAAGGCAGCGACTTGACGCTCCACAGTTCGCGGGCCTCCCAACTGTCCGCGGCCAGGCCCGGCGTGGGTCCGACCCGGGTGTCGCGGGCGATGATGCCACGGTTGTCGGCGTCGTGGCCCGTGACGACGAGCCGAACCTCCGGCACGTCTGTCTTGTCCACCGCAGTGTCCGTCATCGCAGGATCTCCTGTCGGGTCTAGATGGTGGTCCAGCCGCCGTCGCTGGGCAGGATGACGCCGTTGATGTTGGGGGCGTCCTCGGAGAGCAGCCAGAGCAGCGGGTGGACGACGACCTCGGGGGCGACCGAGGGGGTTCCGGCGGCGATGGCCGGTGCGGTCATCTCCTGGGCGTAGGAGGAGCGGAAGGCAGTGTCCATCCCCGTGTTGACCCCGCCGGGCGCAACGGCGTTGGCACGGATGCCGCGTCGGCCGTAGTAGAAGGCGACGGACTTCACGAAGCCGTTGAGGGCGTGCTTGGAGCTGGTGTAGGCGGCGCCGGAGAGCGAGGAGCGGAAGCTCGCCTCGGAGGAGACGTAGACCAGCGCGCCCTCGCCGCGCTCCAGCATCTGCGGCAGCACGGCACGGGTCAGGCGCATGGGAACGGTGACGTTGAGGTCGAAGACCCGCTGCCACGTCCGGTCGTCCATCTCGGTGGCCGGCAGCCAGCCGTCCGTGATCCCGGCGATGTTGGCCAGGCCGTCGATCCGGCCCTCGCCCGCGGCCACCACCGTGTCTACGACGGTCTGGTCGGTGAGGTCGCCGGGTACGGCGACGATCGTCCCGTCGCCGCGTGCCTCACCGGCGAGGGAATCCAGGTTCTCGGCCGAGATGTCGGCGGCGATCACCCGGGCGCCCTCGGCGACGAGGCGCAGTGCGGTGGCGCGCCCGATGCCGGCGCCGGCGCCGGTGACGAGGACGGTGCGGTTGGCGAAGCGCTGTGCGCTGTCGTTCATGGTGACGTCTCTTCTGTTCTGTGCGGTTGTTCTTCGGCCGCCGGGAGGCGGCCGCGGGAAGGGGAGGTCAGAAGGCGGTCGGATCGAAACGACCGGTGGTGATCGCGGCCACGGCACCGCCGTCCACCAGCAGGTCGGTTCCGGTGACGAAGGTCGCGCCGAGCAGGAACTCCGCTGCCGCGGCGATCTCCTCGGCGGCCCCGGGGCGCTTGATCGCCGAGGCTTGGATCAGGCCCCGCACCAGCCCCTGGTCGCCGCCCTCGAGTTCCGCGCGGCCCATCGGCGTGGAGATGACGCCCGGACTGATCGAGTTGAGCCGGGCCCCGCGGTCGCCCCAGGCACCCGCGGCCACCGCCTTGACCCGCAACTGCGCGGCGCGCTTGGCGAATTGGTACGCGATGCTGCCGTCGGCATAGCGTTCCGGGCGCAACAGCGCGTGGCCGGCGAGGTCCTCGGCCGAGAATTCGGCCAGCGCGTGGATGTCCTCGGGCGACAGCGGCCCCGGATAGAAGTGCCCGGCGTTGCTGGCGATGACGACGCCCGCGCCGCCGGGGGCGATCACGTCCTTGAACTCGTCCAGCACCAGCGCCGGGCCGAGGACGTCCACGGCGAGGATGGCCGGGACGGGCGCCTGGGCCGGAGAGACGCCGGCGGTGTGGACGAGACGGGTGACCCTGCCGAGCTCCGCCGCGGTGTGCGCGAGTCCTGCCACCGACGTGCGTGAGGTGACGTCCACACTCTGCGTGATCACCTCGAACCCGTCGTCGCGCAGTTGCTCGGCGACCGGCTCCAGAGCGTCTTCCCTGTGGTCGGCGATCAGCAGTCGGTGACCGGCGCCGATCCTCCGCGCGACGGCGCGCCCCATCCCCCCGTTCCCGATGACAACGCTGACCTCGGTGTTCATGTGCGGCTCCTGTTGCGCTGGCCTGGCCAGCGAGGTTCGCGATCCAGCTATTTCTATTCGAGTCGACCCGTTTGGAAACGTACTCCGGAGATGACATGGACGCAAGACCGACAGCTTCACCGAGCAGCGACCACGGCAGCGGCAACGAGGCGCAGACGTCAGAGCGTTTGCCCAGGTCGGCGGCGCCCCAGCTCAGGCCCCGGCTGACGGCTGGATCCGCACCGGCGGAGCGTTCGACGCGGTCCTCGACTTCGACGCCGTATGACCACCAAGACCTCGACCGCCTCAAGGACGGCGTTCATGAGTCGTCATGGGTCCGCCGACGGCGACTTTGCGCCTGACCGGTGAGGGATGCGAAGGCTGAGGCGGGCCGGCGGCCCGCCTGTCGCGTCGAGTGAGCGCGAGGTTTCCACTACTCCGGCGTCACAGGGCAGCGCCACTCTCCGCTCATTTGGCCAAGAGGCGGACGGGTGCACGCGTGAAAGGGCGAGGCTAGTCAGCCAGGCTGTCCGTGCGGGGCAGGGTGGCCAGGACCGAGGCGTACATGCGTTCCTTGATGGTGCCGAGGGTGTCGCCGGCCTTGCTCAGCTGTGCCTCGGCGATCGCCACGGCCGTGGAGCGCACGGCATCCTCGGCGACCGCCTGGTCGACGATGCCCACGGCGGCGGCATCCGACCCGCCGTAGCGGCGCGCAGTGACCATGGCCTCGTGCGCGGTCTGCGGCGCCAGGCGGGATCGGATCAGGGCGCACATGCCGGGCGTGAAGGGGATCTTGATGTCGGCCTCGGGCAGACACCAGAAGCCGCGGTCCGCGCGCATGACACGGAAGTCGTGCGCGAGGGAGAGCATCGCACCGGCGGCGAAAGTGTGCCCCTGCAGGGCGGCCACGGTGATCACCGGCAGAGACAGCACGCGGGCGAAGAGCTTGTGGACAGAGGCGGTGTAGCTCTCGTGCTGGTCGGGGTGGGCGCTCAGCCACTCCAGGTCCAGGCCGTTGGAGTAGAACTTGCCGGTCGCGGCGGTCACCAGGGCCCGTGGCCCTTCGGCCTTGTCAACCTCGTCCAGAGCGGTGTCGACGGCGGTGAGCCAGTCGGGGTGGAAGCGATTCTCACCGTCTCCGAGATCGAGTACGAAGACGTTTTCCTGACGGTCGAGGGTAGGCATGCGCTGCTCCCAGGGGGGTGGTGCCGACCTCACGGCGAAGCCGGACTCGATGACTCCACCCTGCGCGCTACCCGCGCGGGACGGAATTACCGAATCGCTTCCACCCGTGTGACCTCAGCGGTCAAACCCATGCCCGCGGTCACCTTGCCTGGTCATCAGTCCGCCGCGGCGCCCGGTCCGAAGCGTGCGCCGACGTGGACGGCGATGGCGAACCCGCCAAAATCCGATGAGCAGGCCAGGACGAGGGCGGTTGCCGGTGTTCGCCGACAGGCCGTCGCAGCGCTGGTGGCGCATGACGCCGGCCGACGCGGGCGCCGTGCTCGTCATGCGGCTTCCGCCTCCGGACTGCCGGGGATCGCTCCCTCGGCCCGCAGCAGAGCGACATCGGCGGCAGCGAATCCCAGCTCGGCGAGGATCTCGTCGTTGTGCTCACCCAGCTCCGGGGCCCGCTTGGCCGGGACCTTCGGCACCCCTCGGAGGCTGACCGGGTTGCTGACGGTGTACTCCAGCCCGCTGACGCCCTCCAGCGGGACGACGATGTCGTTCGCGCGCAGCTGCGGGTCCCGCGCGGCCTCTTCCGGCGTCTGGACGAGGCCGTAGGTGACGCGCTCCCGGGCCAGGGCGTCCTCCCAGTCGGCAAAGGGCCGGGAGCGGAACTCCGCGTCGAGCAGCTCGCTGAGCGCGGCGGCGTTCTTCACGGCGCTCTCGACATCCTTGAAGCGGGGATCCTCGATCAGCTCGGGGCGTCCGATGGCCCGCGCCAGTGCCGGCCAGTGCACGGCTGAGGTCGCCAGCATGATCCACCGGCCGTCCGCGGTCCGGTAGGGGTTGGTCAGCGCGTTCACCGGGGTCTTGCGGTCGTGCAGTTCGAACGGCGTGCCGCCGGCGAGGGCGCCGGCCACCAGGGTCCCGGTGGCCCAGACGCCCGTGGCGAGCAGCGACGTTCCGACATTGGCCCCTTGTCCCGTCCGCTCGCGGTGGTAGAGGGCGGTGACGATCGCCGCGTAGATGGCGACCGCTGTCGTGTAGTCGCCGCTCCCCCAGACCGGCACCGTCGGTGGGGCGCCCGCGTCCCGGGTGGAGGCCAGCAGCCCGCTGCGTGACCAGAAGGCGGTCAGGTCGAAGCCCGGCTGCCGGGCGTCGGGGCCGGCATCACCGAAGCCGGTGATGTCCGCGTAGACGACTCGCGGGTTCCAGCCCGCGATCTCCTCGTAGCCGAGGTGCAGTTTCTCGCGCGTGCCGTGCGGGAAGTTGGTGATGACCACGTCGGCCCACTCGACGAGCCGCTTGAGGACCTGGGTGGTGGCCGGGGACTTCAGGTCGAGCACCATGCCGCGCTTGTTGCGGTTGGCGAGGTGCCAGCCGTAGTTGGCCTCGGCCCGGGGGCTGGGCGGCACGAAGCTCAGCCGTCGCTGGGGGTCGCCCGTCCCCGGCGGCTCGATCTTGATGACGTCCGCTCCGAAGTCGGAGAGCATGGTCGCCGCGGCGGGCGCCGCGATGAAGGTCGACGCGTCGAGGACCTTCAGGCCGGTGAAGACGGATTCGGTGGTCACGGTCGTCACCCCACGAAGGCGCTGTGGCCGGTGATGGACTTGCCGACGATGAGCGTCTGCATCTGGTGGGTGCCCTCGTAGGAGTAGAGAGCCTCGGCGTCGGAGAAGAACCGGGCGACGTCGTACTCGACGACGATGCCGTTGCCGCCGAAGAGTTCGCGGCTCCAGGCGACGACCTCCCGCATCCGGGCCGCGACGAACTCCTTGGCGAGCGCGGAGTGTTCGTCGCGGAAGATGCCCTGGTCCTGCAGCCGGGCGAGTTGCACCAGCATGCCCCAGCAGGAGGTGATGTTGCCGAGACTCTTCACCAGCAGGTCCTGGACCAGCTGGAACTTGGCGATCGGACGGCCGAAGGCGACGCGTTCCTTGGCGTAGTCGAGGGCGAGTTCGTAGGCGCCGATCATGACGCCCAGGGCCTGCCAGGCGACGCCGCTGCGCGTCTGGCGCAGGACCTCACCGACGTCCCGGAAGCCCTTCATGTTCTGCAGCCGGTTCGCCTCCGGCACGTGGACGTCGGTCAGGGTTATCTCGGCGTTCTGGACGATCCGCAGCGCGATCTTGCCCTCGATCTTCACCGGCTCGAAGCCCGGGGTGCCCTTCTCGACGACGAAGGCCTTGACCTTGTTGTCCTCCACGTCCCGCGCGAAGACCACCACGTAGTCGGCGAAGGTGGCGTTGCCGATCCACTTCTTGGCGCCGTTGAGGATCCAGGTGTCGCCCTCGCGCCTGGCGGTGGTGCGCATGCCGCCGGAGACGTCGGATCCGCCGTCGGGTTCGGTCAGGGCGAACGCGCCGATCTTCTCCATCGTGGCCATGGCGGGCAGGAACCGGTCGCGCTGTTCCTGGTCGCCGCCGTAGTAGATGGAGTAGAAGCCCAGCCCGTTGTGGACTCCGAAGAAGGTGGCGCACGAGGCGTCGACGCGGCCCAGCTCCATGGCGAGCATCCCGCTGAGCAGGTGGCTGACGGCCGGCTGGTGCTCGCCGTAGCCCTCGTAGGCCAGGGCGACCAGTCCGCTGCCACGGAACTTCTCGATCAGTTCCTGCGGCAGTTCGGCCTTGCTCCAGGCGTCGTTGACCAGCGGCTTGACCTCATCACGCATGAACGTACGGGCCTTGAGCAGTATCTTGCGCTCCTCGTCCGACAGCAGCGACTCGTACAGGTAGAAGTCGGCGGTGAGCTGGTCGTCCAGCTGCGCAACGGGTGCGGTGGTGGTGGTCATCTCAGTTCTCCTTCTTGTTCAGGTTCTTGAGCTGGTTCTCGTTCCGGCGGTTGTCTTCCAGAGCGGACAGGACGGCGAGCTTGAACTCGACGCGCCCGGGCCCGTTCTCCTGGACGATGTCCACGTCCCGGACGGCTTCCGTGACGTCGGTCGTGAGGTGGACACGGTCGGCGAGGCCTTCGGTGTCCAGGCCCTGACCGGCCAGGTGCGGACCGAACGCGGCGAGCGCCTCGGCGACCGCCTCCGGCAGGTCGGGGCGGGGATCGCTGACCCGGACGGTCAGACCGTGTGCGGCGAACAGTGCCGTCCAGGAGAGCCGGGCGGGTCAGCGGGGTGGTGGCGTGACGGCGTACGTCTTCGATCCTCATGTCACTTCCCCGTCCACTTCGGGGCGCGGCGCTCGGCGAAGGCGGTCATGCCCTCGTGTGCGTCGGCCGAGGCCATCAGCGTCCCCATCGCCTTGCGCTGTACGTCGAACGCGTCCGGCTCCGGCACACCTTCGGCGGCCTTCACCACGCTCTTCACCGTGGCCAGCGCGAGCGGGGCGTTGGCCGCGACCCTGTCGGCGAGTTCGAGGGCGGCGGCCACTGCCTCGCCGGGCGGGGTGACCCGGTTCACCAGGCCCAGCTCTCCGGCACGGGCACCGCTCACCGGCTCACCCGTCAGCAGGAACTCCATCGCCAGGTGGTACGGGATGCGCTTGGGCAGCCGGATGACGCCACCGCCGCCGGCGATGAGACCGCGTTTGACCTCCGGCAGGCCGAACCGCGCGTCCGCGGCGGCGACGATCAGGTCGCAGGCCAGGGCCAGTTCGAACCCGCCGCCCATGGCGGGGCCCTCCACGGCGGCGATCAGCGGTTTCGTCGGTTCGGCTTCGGTCAGGCCGCCGAACCCGCGGCCCGGGATCGCGGGCGACTCTCCGATCAGGGCGGCCTTGAGGTCCATGCCGGCGCTGAAGGTGCCCTTCGCTCCGGTCAGGACACCGGCCCGCAGCGCGGGGTCGGCCTCCAGTTCGTCCAGTGCCGCGGCGAGTCCCGCCGCGACCGCGGCGTTCACCGCGTTACGCGCGTGGGGGCGGTCGATCGTGATCAGCAAGGTGGCACCGACCCGCTGGACACGCACTTCCTTGGTGCTCATGACTGTGTTTCTCCTGATGCTTCGTTGCCGCTCAGCGGGCTGCTGCCAGCTCGGCGAGGACCTCCGCGGTGTCCTGGCCCGGCACGGGAGCCAGGCGGCGGATCGAGGCGGGGGTGGCGGAGAACCTCACCGGGATCCCGGTCGTGCGGACCGGTCCCTCGGTCCGGTGCACGACCGTCTCGATCAGGTGACCCTCACGGACGTAGGGATCCTCGTGCGCGTGGTCCAGCTCCAGCACCGGTCCCGTCGCGATGCTGTGCTTCGCGCAGGTCTCGGCCCACTCGGCCGTCGTCAGTGCCGGGGCGCACTCGTCGACCAGGACGGACAGGTCGTCGGCGTCCAGCGGGTCGACGACGGGGCCGTTGACCCGTGGGTCCGCGACCAGGTCGGGACGGCCGGCGGCGGCGAAGAGGTCGCGGTAGTTCTGCGGGTTGGACGGGATCAGGGCGGCCACGCCGTCCTTGGTGCGTCGCGGTGTGTGGTGCTCCGCCAGCGACCGCAGGTAGCCCGTGGGCCCCGACGCCGGCTCGAACGTGTGCCCGGCAAGATGCTCGACCAGGTTGAAGGCGATCATCGTGTCGGTCATCGGGATCTCGATCCGCTGACCGTGGCCGGTCCTGTTCCGGTGCACCAGGGCGGCGAGCACGCTGCAGGCGATGGTCAGGCCGCAGATCTTGTCGGCGAGGATGGTCGGCAGGTAGAGCGGCGTGCCCAGCGTGCGGTTGACGATGTCGACGAGCCCGGAGGCGGCCTGCACGGTCTCGTCGTAGGCGGCGATGTCGGCCCGGTCCGAGTCGCTGCGGAAGCCCGCTGCCTGCGCGTAGACGAGGCCGGGGTTGGCGGCGGCGAGGTCTTCGTAGGTCAGGCCCAGTCGGGCGAGCGCGCGGGGTCGCATATTGGTGATCAGCACATCGGCGGTGCGGATGAGCCGCAGGGCCTGGGCGTGCTCGCGGTCGTCCTTCAGGTCGAGGGTCACGCTGCGCTTGTTGCGGTTGACGTTGAGATGCAGCGGGGTCATGCCCGGGGTGTTGCGGTACTCACCCACCCGAAGGGAGTCCGTGGGGGATTCGATCTTGATGACATCGGCGCCCAGATCTCCGAGGATCCGGGCGGCGTACGGACCCATCACCACGGTCGCGAGGTCGATGACCCGCACGCCGGCGAGCGGCCCGGAGTTCTCTGTGTCCGTCATTTTCGCGTCCTTTCGCGCCTTGGTCGGCTACGAAAAGGAACGCTATCCGCGAATAACGGATCACGGAATTATCGAGTTGCTAATATCGGTGTGACCGCAGCGGTCACACCGATACGGGTGGCCACCGGGACGTGATGCGGGCGGCCGGCCCGAGATCGCCTCGACCGCGAAAACCGGCGCAGGCCCTTGGCCTTCGAGGGTCGATACTGGGCGCCGAGCGCGGAAACGGTGCCTGCGCGGTTCAGAGGTGAAGGTTCAGAGGTGAAGCGGGGCGCCGAAGACCTCGCGGGCCGCTTCGACGAGTTCATCGAGGTCGCCGCCGCGAGCCCGGTCGCGGCGCCAGATCAGGACGGTCTCCAGCCGCGGCTCGAAATCTGTGAACGGCAGAACCTTCGTGTTCGCCTTCGCATAGCCGTGCATGGGGCTTTCCGGGTCGATCATCGTGAAGTAGAAAGCAATTCCGCTGGAGACAATTTCAGCGACTCCACCGTACCCGGTGTCGGTCAAGGTGATGCGTTTCTTGATACCCAGCTCGGCCATTTCCCGGTCGAGCTGATCGAAATAGGCGAGGCCGATTTCCTTGGGCGGGACGACGAAACGAAGGTCAGCCAGTTCGGTCAGCGCCACGGAGTCCCGCCCGGCGAACCGATCGGCCGGCACCAACGCCCCCAGCCGCTCCGACAGGACGGACAGCTGATCCAGTGCCGGATCGCTGATCGGTAGATGGACCAGCGCGAACGGGAGTCTGCCGTCGTGCACACCGACGACCAGGGCCCTGGAGCTGCCGGGCCAGCGCAGGAGCTCGCACGTCTCACTGACGCGCTCGGCGAGCGTGTCGACGAGCGACCTGAGCACGGGGTGCACCCCGGGAGGGATGCCCACGAACATGGTGCTGCGCTCGGTCCGGGTCACCTCGCGCAGCCGCCACGGAATGGAGTTGACCTCATCCAGTACGTTCCGGGCGATCGGCAGCAGCGCCTCACCCGCGGGCGTGAGCGAGACGCGATGCGTGTCGCGCTCGAACAGCCGCTGGTCGAGCTCCCGCTCCAGGTCCCTGATCCGCTGGCTCAGTGGCGAGGTGGCCATGTGCAGTCGGCGGGCCGCCGCGGAGAAGTTCAGCTCCTCGGCGACCGCCACGAAATATCGCAAATGGAACATCTCCACTCGGTCACGTTAACCCCGATCGCCGGTCCGTTTCCGGAATGGCACGTTCGAGGCGGCGGTCCGTGCGGTGCGCGCTGGGGCCAGATGGACCGGCACAGTTGACCAGCACAGGGGAAGGCGAGTTCACGGCTGGTCCGGTTACGGCGGATCAGCAGATGGCGACGGCCGCCCGCTGCCGATGCGGCCCCAGGCCCAGTCGTAAAAGTGCGGGTCCTTCGCACCGGCGCCGGCGGCATGTCGTGGAGGGACCGCGAGGCGGACCGTGGTGTCTCGATGACCGGACCGGCTGCGGTGCGTGGTGGCGCGGCAGGGGTAGCGGGTGGTGGTCGGGTCGCCCGGGGTGATCGCACCCCCGGGCTCCCACAGAACCGTGCGGAACAGTCTCCCGTTGCACGGCTCTTGTCCTGATGCGCTGGGTGAAGTTCACACCTTCCTGTTCCGCGCCTCGCGGGCTTTCCTCCTGAAGGGCTCTGCCCGCGCCACTGGGTGCCGGGAGCGCTCGCCAAACGGAAACGCGGCCGACTGGTGGCCTTACCTCGAGACGGGCTGTTCAGACGGACAGGCGGAAGCCGATGGAGTCCGGTTTCGGTACGGCCACGGACGTGCCGGTGTCCGTGAGCCGCCCGGACCCCGGGGCGACACGGAAGAGGTTCACGGTGCTGCTCGCCTCGTTGGCGACGAACAGCCACCGCCCGCCAGGGTGGAGAGCGAAGCTCCAGGGTGTGACGCCCGCACAGGAGATGCGCTGCACCTCGGCGAGCAGGCCGGTCCTGGAGTCCGTGGCGAAGACCACCAGCGTGTTCTCACCCCGGTTGGAGGTGTAGACGAAGCGACCGTCGCGGCTGATGGCCAGTTCGGCGGCGCTGGTGGTGCCGGTGTGGTCCGGCGCGTTGGTCGTCAGACTCTGCAACCGGGTCAGCTCACCGCGCGCCGGGTCCCAGCGCAGGGCCTGGATGTCGGCGGTCAGTTCGTCGAGCAGGTAGACCGTGTGGCCACGCGGATGGAAGGCGAGGCGCCGTGGCCCTGACCCCGGCGCCGTCGCGTAGGCGCCGGGGCCCTCAGGTGTGGCGGCGGACAGCGCGCGGGTGGCCTGGTCGTAGCGGTAGACGAAGACCCGGTCGGCACCGAAGTCCGCGACCAGAGCGAACCGGCGGCTCGGGTCGATGACCACATGATGCGGATGCGGCCCGAGTTGTCGCGGGTTGGGGCCGGAGCCGGTGTCCTGCACTCGGGAGGCCACCGCAGCGAGGCCGCCGTCCCGTTCGATCGGCACGGTGGCCGCCGTGCCGGCCGCGAAGTCCGCGACCAGCAGGGTCCTGGAGCGGGCGTCCACGCCGATGTACGACAGTCCGCCGCTGCCGGCCGGCACGCTCTCCGTCTCGATCTCCCCGATCTGTTCAAGGGCCGCCGAGGAGTCGTCGATGCGGAAGACGCGGATGTATCCGCCCTGTTCGCTGCCGGCGACGTACAGGACCGGGCAGGTCGGGTGTGTGGTCACCCAGTTGGAGGTGACCTGCGCGACGGATCCGATGGGCGTCATGGTTCCGTCGGCCGGGTCGAAACGGATCGCGTGGACCTGTCCCTGTCCCCAGGTGCCGACGTAGACGAGGTCGCCTCCGCGGCTCGATATCGCCTTGGCCGGAACGGCGGCCAACAGCGGTAAGGCTGTGGCGGCGGTCGCCGTGACGACGCCGAGCAGGGTTCTGCGGGTGAGCCCTTGGGGCCGGTGCCCAGCAGGGAGGTGAGGGGATGCGTTCATCGAGCGACAAGTCCCTTCTCGTTCTTCGGAGGTGCTCCGCCCCGGTCCCGGCGCGGTGTCCGGCGGGCTGCGAGGCCGAGGCGTTTGAGGGCGTAGGTGTCGAGCGCGGTGAGCGCGCCGTTGAGGATGAGTGTCATGGCTACGAGGATGATCAGTCCGGCGAACTCGCTTGCCGCGTCCAGGTTCTGGGCCGAGGTGAACAGCTGATGGCCGACGCCTTCGGAGGAGGCGATGAACTCGCCGCCGATGACGCCGAGGATGGCCAGTGGCCCGCCCGTCTTGAGCGCGGCGAAGAACGGGGCGGCGAGGGTGGGGATCGTGACGTAGCCGAGGACGTGGTGCCGACGGCCTCCCATCACCTCGACGACCTCGACGAGTTCGCGTTCCCGCAGCCGCAGGCCCAGGTAGACGTTGTAGAAGACGACGAACGCGACCCCGGTCATGGCGATGGTGATCTTCGACCAGGCACCGATGCCGAAGAACAGCAGGAACAGCGCCGCCAGGGCGATCTTCGGAATGCCGTTGAGGGCGGCCACGAGCGGTGCGAGGACCCGGCCCGCGTGCGGGAAGGAGCCCAGCAGGAGGCCCATCACCCTGCCGGCCGCGACGCCCAGCCCGAAGCCGGCCAGCACCTCCACGGCCGTCACCTTGATGTCCGTCAACCGGACGCGGAGTCGAGCATCCGGGACAGCGCGTGGGCCACGTCGGTGGGTTTGCTGACCGCGTACTCGGGGACGACGGGACCGCTCGTCACCTGCCACAGCACGAGGGCCACCACGATGACGGCGACACGGTGACGGCGGACCGCAAGCGGTCGTTCTTCGGCCCCTTCGGCCTGGACGCGGTGTCAGGGGCGGATTCGGTCACCGCGTTGTCCGCAGCGGTCGCCATGGTGTGTTCCCTCCGGTGGGGACCGGCCGTGTCACGGCAGGTACTTGTTGGTCCAGTCGTCGGACGAGACCTCGCGTCCGGTACGGCCCCGATGCTCTTCACGAACGCCAGCGTCTTGTCCCACCCGGCCTCGGACTGCTTGTCACTCGTGGGCCATGCGACCTGGGCGATGCTGCTCCGCAGTACGTCGTCGGGCACGCTCGGCAAAGTCTTCTGTGCCACCTTCGGCACGGTCTGCTCCTTCGGGTGGGCGGCGATGTAGACGGTCGCCTGCTGGACCGCGATGGCGAACCCTTCACGACGTCGGCGTTCGCGTTCGCCCAGCTCTTCTTCAGGGCCACCACCTGGCCGTATCCGGCGTCCTCGTAGGCCCATTGGGGAACCTTCAGCGGATCGGCCACCACGACACCGTCGCCGGCCTTCTGCACCTGGAGCGGGATCGGCTCGGACCTGACGAACCAGTCGATCTCACCTTTGACGAGGGCGGCCTTGTCGGCTGCCGGGCTGGGCAGCGAGACCCACTTCAGCTTGGCCGGGTCGACTCCGTGGGCCTTGAGGTACAGCCCCGCCTCGGCCTTGGTGTTGGCGGAGCTGGCGCCGGCCGTCGAGTCGGCCAGGGCCTGGGCGACCTGGTCCGCCGGAGTGTCGGCCGTCAACTCGTGCTTCTTGGCGAACGCGTCACTGACGACCAGGCCGAGCAGGTTGCCACCGCCGTTGGTACCCACCGAGACCTCTCCGAGTTCCTTCGAGTGGGCGGTGAGGACATTCGTCGGGCTGTCGTTGAGGAACTGCACGGAGCCGGACTCCAGGGCCGAGGTGCCCGTCGCCGCGGTCAGGGTCACGTACTTGACCTTGATGTCGTGCTGGTCGAAGTACCCGTTCTCCTCGGCCACCCGGATGGACGGGTCGAAGATGTTGCCGCTCAGGCCCACCGACACGGTGGTCTTGCCGTCCGCGCCGACCGAGGTCGAGTTGTCGGCGCAACCGGTGAGAAGGGCAGCGCCGAGGAGCGCGGAGGAGGTCAGTGCGAGGGTCCGGACGCCGGTGCGTTGTCTCATGGGAACTCCTTTGTTCACCAGGCCTGTTGGGTACGGAAGGAGCAGTTCCAGAAGTCGTTGGCGGCCGGTTTCGCGACGGGGATGAGTCGGTAGTGCGCGCCGATCTCCATGACGGCGGACACGTCCGGCGAGAAGGCGGGCCAGTGCGGCAGGCCCGGACCGTTGGGGTCTCCGGTGGCCGCGAAGTGCGTCCAGTACGAGGAGACGGTCTCCGCGTTCTCGTGGTCCTCGTCGGTCCACGGTCCGGTGCCGGGAGCGGGGTTGCCGAAGACGTAGTCGATCTCGGAGCCATGGGAGGCGCGGCGGGGGCCGGGTCCCTGGGCCGGGGCGCGATGCGTCCAGAAGTACGTCCGGACGGGGCGGGTGGCGTGCCGGCTCCAGTCCGTGGCCCACAGGTACGTCGAGATGCGGGAGTTGTCGCGCACGGCCCGGCTGCTCGCCCACGCGGCCTCGTCGTGACGCACGCCAACTCGAACAACTCTCCGCCCGCCGACCGGTCCGTCACGGGATGGCTCGCCCTGGCCCGCGCCGGCGACTTGCGCGTGATCACGTCCGCGGCCACCCTGGTCGAGGTCGTCCACCCCCGGACCAACCGCCCGGCCCTGCAGTGGACGCTGTCCCGCCTCGTCGTCGAGCCGGTCACCGAGCCCATCGCCCGCCACGCCGTCGCTCTCCTCGCCGCCGCCGGCCTGCACGGCCACCAGTCCGCCGTCGACTCCATGCTCACCGCCACCGCCCTCGCCGCCCCCGGCCCCGGCCCCGGCCCCGGCCCCGTCACCATCCTCACCGCGGACCCCGAGGACCTGGCCGCGCTGTGCGGCGGACAGGCCACCGTGATCAAGATCTGACCCAGGCCCTCGTCGACGAGGGCCCCTTTCAGATCTGCATCTACTCGTCATCAGGCTCTGGTGTTTCCGACGTCCGCGCCGTCTACGCGTCCGGGTGGTGGATCATCTCGGGCTCGGCGATCCTCCGCGCGCCGGCCGCCTTCGGCATGACACCCTCTCGACGTTCCGCCGACACACCGGCGGCCGGCGGCGAACCGCACGGACCGGCCGCATCCGACCGGTCCACCGCACCCGACCAGTCCGCGGCGCGCTGACCTCGCGCGTCCTCACCGCCGGAGGCACATCGAAATGTCCCGTCCCGCCATGACCGCGCACACCCTCACCAGCCCGTCGCACACCACGTCCTACCTCGCGGCCGGCCCGGCCGGGGGGCCGCTGCTGGTCTTCGTGCACGGCTGGCCCGCGCTCGCCGCCACGTGGCGGAAGCAGCTGACACACTTCGCCGCGCTGGGCTACCGGGTCGTGGCACCCGACCTCCGGGGCTACGGCCACTCCACCGTGTACGGCTCCCCGGACGCCTACCGCCAGGAGAACGTCGTCCACGACATGCTCGAACTGCTCGACCACCTCGGGCGCGACCGGGCGGTCTGGATCGGCCACGACTGGGGAAGCCCAACCGTCTGGAACCTCGCCGGCCACCACCCCGACCGCACCGCGGCGGTGGCCAGCCTGGCCATTCCCTACCGCACCCTGGAACGGGGCCTGGCGGCCATGCTGCCGCTGGTCAACCGCGACCTGTACCCCGAAGACACCTATCCCATGGCGCAGTTCGACTACATGGCCTACTACGAGGAGCATCCCCAGCAGGCCACGGCGGTGCTGGACGCCGACCCGGGCAGCAGCGTCAGGGCGCTGTACCGGCGCGGCGACCCGATCGCGCTGGGCACGCGGGTCTCCCCGCGGGCCACGCTACGGCGGGACGGCGGCTGGTTCGGCGGGGCCGACCGCGCCCCCGACCTCCCGCTGGACACGGCCGTCCTCACCGAGGAGGACGCCGATGTCCTCACCGAGTCGCTGACGCGCAACGGCTTCGCGGGACCCACCGCCTACTACCTCAACCACGAGGCCAACGCCGTGTACGCCCGGCAGGCGGTCAACAGCGGCCGGCTGGACCTTCCCGTCCTCTTCCTGGGCGCCGACTACGACGCCACGGCCGACGTCGTGACGACGCGCCTCGCCGAGCCCATGCGCGCATACTGCTCCGACCTCACGGAGGCGCGCGTCCCGGCCGGCCACTGGCTCCACCTCGAACGCCCCGACCTGGTAAACGCGCGCCTGGTCGACTGGCTGAGCCGCACCGGCATCACCCCGGCCCCATAGCACCCACGCGGTGACCGGGGGGCCTCGCCCCGGGCCGCCCTGCGCGCCTCGCGGCGTCCACGCGCCGCGGAATCCCTGACCTCACCCCTCGCGACGATGGCATTGCGTGCAGGGGCGGGCCAACACCGAAGGCGAAGCCGCATACATCGCCCGCGTCACCCAGACCGAGCTGGAGAACAGCGAGTACTCCGTAGCCGACACTTGGTCATACCTGCTCGCCCTATGCGTCGTCGCTTAACTCGGCGAGGCGGATGGCGAACCGGCCCTCGGCGGTGTTCTTCCGACCGAACCAGTCGAACACCTCCCTCAGCGGGGAGTCTTGTGCGCTGCGGACGCCGACGCCGTCACCCGATCGTGGCCGCGCTGAAAAGCCTCACTGACTCTTCTGTAAGAGGCGGCCCGCAGCGAAGACGACGAGCCGCCGGCAGTCTTCGTGACGATCACCTGAGAAGCAAACGGCAATCAGAGCCTCGCCGTGGAGCGGTTCGGGCCGTGGAAGACCGTTTATGAACACCATCGGATGTGCTCATCCGTCGCCCGCGCGTTCCCCGTCGCCGTGCCCACTCCGTCCCGGGCCGCCCGGCTGACCAGGGCCCAGCTGCGTGGTATGCGAACACAGCATGACGACCGATACCTGGGACCGCGTCGGTGGTCACTCCGTATGGCCTTTGGGCGTGACCACCGACGGCCCGCAACTTGCAGTCAAGACGCTGCGAAGCTCACCCCTGGCCGCCCTGACGCGCCTTGAGCCAGGCCACGCTCTCCTCGACCAGGTCGAAGATGTCCGCCCCTTCAGCGATGCCATCCGCTTCGATGATGTGCACGCGGATCGAGTCCCGGCCGGCGTCGAGCGCGTCCGCCAGGGCCACCGTGCCCTGTCCGGCGGCGACTTGGGGTTCGCCGCGTACTGCCGGGCCGTCTTTCACGTGGACGAGTTCGACGCGTTCGCCGAGCCTGGCGACCACGTCGGCGGGGACCTGGCCCGCGGTCTGTGCCCAGTAGAGGTCGACCTCGGCGACGACCGTCGGATCGAGGGCGTCCCACAGCACGTCGTAGCCGTAGCGGCCGTCGTCGAGCGGGGTCCACTCCCAGTAATGGTTGTGGTAGCCGACCCGCAGGTCATGGGCTGCCGCTGCCTTGGCGAGGGCGTTGAGGCGGTCGGCGTACCGGCGCACTCCGTCGGCCGAGACCAGGGCGTCGCGGGTGAATCCGGGGAGTGCTTCGGGGGTGGAGGCGATGGCGACGGGTGCGCCGGCCTCGGCCATCTCCTCGAAGAACCAGCCGGGATCCTCCGCGTCGGGCAGGCGGGCGTGGGTGGAGGAGACGGTGAGGCCGGCGGCGTCGATGTCGGCCTTCAGCGAGCGTGCCTCGGCGAGTCGCGCGGTACGGGTCAGTTCGCTGCGGCCCAGGCGGAAGGGTTCCACCGCGGTCACGCCGAGGCCGGCGATCCTGGCGAGTGTGGCGGGGCGGTCCTCCAGGACGTTCATCAAGGTGTAGAGCTGCAAGCCGATGTCCGGCATTCCGAGTTCCAATCTGTCGGGGTCACTGGGGCACTGGGTCACTTCACGGCGCCGGCGGTGAATCCGGTGATGAGGAAGCGCTGGAGCAGGAGGAATCCGGCGACGACCGGGAGGGACACGACCAGCGAGGCGGCCATCACCTGGTTCCAGTAGACGTTCGCTTCGGTGGAGTACGCCTGCAGACCAACGGCCAGCGTGCGGCTCTGCTCGTCGGTGAGGACGGAGGCGAACAGCACTTCGCCCCAGGCCGTCATGAAGGCGTAGATGCACACGGCGACGATTCCCGGTGTCGCGGCGGGCACGATGATCTGCAGCAGGGTGCGCAGTGGCCCGGCACCGTCCACCTTCGCCGCTTCGTCGAGGTCGCGCGGAACGGTGTCGAAGTACCCGACCAGCATCCACACCGCGAACGGCAGCGAGAAGGTCAGGTAGGTGACGATGAGCCCGGTGCGGGTGCCCACGAGGTCGGTGCCGAGGTTCTGGTCGGCGTAGACGAACAGCAGGTACAGCGGCAGCAGGAAGAGGATGCCGGGGAACATCTGGGTGGCGAGCACCGCCGACTTGAAGCTTCCGCTGCCGGGGAACTTCCAGCGGCTCAGCGCGTAGGAGGCGAAGACCGCTACCAGCACCGACAGCACCGTGGCGGACACGGCCACGATCAGCGAGTTGACGAAGTACTGGGCGAGCGGCACGGTGTGCCAGATGTCGATGAAGGACTGGATCGTCGGCGACGACGGGATCCAGGTGAACTCGCCCTGCACGTCGGGGAGAGTCTTCAGCGACGAGGCGAGCATGACGTACAGGGGTGCCAGGACGAACACCGACAGCAGCGTCAGCGTGACGTAGCGGAAGATCCGGTAGCCCGGGGTGTCATGATTCATGGCCGGTCCTTCGGGTGAAGGCGAGATAGCAGGCGCTGACCAGCGCCAGGAACAGCAGGAGCAGCACGCTCATGGCCGAGCCGAGGCCGAAGTTCCAGGTGGCGAACGAGCTCTGATAGATGTGCACGGAGATCAGGTCCCCGGCCGGCGGGGCCGAGCCGCCGAACAGGACGAACGGGGTGCTGAAGTCGTTGAAGGTGTGCAGGAACATCACGAGGACCAGCACCTTGTTGACAGACGAAAGCAGCGGCAGGGTGATCATCTGGAGCTGCCGCCACGGCCCGGCTCCGTCGATGCTCGACGCCTCGTAGACCTCGCTCGGGATCGCCTGCATGCCGGCCATGAGGATCAGGAAGGCAAAGGGCCACATGCGCCAGATCGCGACGACGCACTCGGCCCAGAAGGCGTTCTGGCCGATCAGCCAGAACGGGTTGGAGTCGATCAACCCGAGCTGGCTGAGCAGGTGGTTGAGCATGCCGTTGTCGCGCTGGAAGATGAAACGCCAGGTGATGACCGCGGTGTACGCGGGCAGTGCGTAGGGCACGAGGAACAGCGTCCGCAGCACCCCCCGGCCGCGGAAGCTTCGTTGCAGCGCGAGCGCCGCGGCCATGCCGACGAGCCAGGCCCCGGACAGGACGACGGCCGTGAAGCCGAGGGTGACCAGGAACGACTGGGCCAGGGACTTACCGGTGGGGCCGTCGAAGTCCAGGACGATCCTGAAGTTTCCGAGGCCGGTGAAGGGCGCCTCCCACCAGTGGCTGATCTGGTACTGCGTCACCCGCAGGCCGCTCATCGCCACGCCGAGCACGATGGGCACGAAGTGGATGAGCAGTTCGAGGGCCAGGGCGGGGAGGAGGAAGGCGTACGGGATCCACCGTCGGCCCTGCCCCCGGAAGCGGCCTCCTCGCGCGGGTCGCTTCGGTGTGTCCGGGGCCCCGGGGCTCTCTCGTGTCCCGGAAGGACTGATGACTGCCATCGTCCTGCTCCTAGCTGCCCGCTTCGAGCTTCTGGTCGGCCGCGGTCATCTCGCTCTTGATCGTGGCCTTGCCGGGCTGCTTTCCGGTCGCGGTCTGCGCCGCGAAGGAGCTCATCGCCTGGCCGACCAGGGTCTCGAACTGGGCTTCTTCGGCGATCTGCGGAAGCGGTACGGCGCGGGAGTCGAGGGTCGCGCGGGCCACGGCCAGCGTCGGGGTGTCGAACGCCGGGTCCTTGGCGTCCGTGACCGAGGGCAGCGTCCCGTAGGTCTTGTTGAGGATCACCTGCTCCTTGGCGCTGGTCAGGAACTTCACGAACTGGGTGGAGCCGTCGAGGTTCCCGGTGTTCTTGAAGACCGCCACGTTGATGCCGCCGACGAACGAGCCGATGTCCTTGGCGCCCGCCGCCGGCGAGTCCTGCGCCGGCACCGGGACGACGCCGTAGTCGGCCGTCGTCATCTTGTACTGGCCCAGGGTCAGACCGGTCGACGACTGGGCGAGGATCATCCCGGCCTTACCGGACGCGAAGTTCTGCAGGAGAGCGACCTTGTCGGTCATCTCGGCGTCGGACGGGTTGACGATGCCGTCCTTGCCGATCCAGGACAGCCACTGGTCGATCCCGTCGACCATCCCCGTGTCGTCGAACTTCGGGGTGTGGCCGTCGAAGACCTTGGCTCCGTGCTGGGTGCCGAGAATGAACGCGAAGTGCGCGGCGAACGAGGACGAGGCGCCCTGCAGGCCCAGACCCCACTGGTCGGTCTTGCCGTCGCTGTTGGTGTCCTTGGTGAGCTTGCGCGCGTCGGCGACGAACTCGCTCCAGGTCTTCGGCGGCGAGCTGATGTTCGCGGCCTTGAACAGCTTTTTGTTGTAGAAGAGTTCGTACGAACTGGTGTAGAGCGGCATGCTCGCCGGGTCCTGGCCGGTGGCGCCCGTGGACTTCAACGCCGCCGGCAGGAAGCGGGACTCGCCGCCGACCTTGGCCAGAAGTTCCTTGTCCCACGCGACGAAGGCTCCGGTCGCCTGGAGTGACGCGGACCAGGTGTTGCCGATGTTCAGTACGTCCGGTCCCTTGCCGCTGGTCGTCGCGGCGAGGATGCGGTTGAGGAGGTCGGCCGAGGGGATGACTTCGAGCTTGACCTTGACGCCGGTCTGCTGGGTGAACTTGTCGATCTCCGGCTGGAGGATCTTCTTGTCCGCGTCGAGGCTGGTGCTCTGGTTGGTCGCCCAGTAGGTGATGGTCTTGTCGCCGGAGGCGGAGCTGGAGCCGCCGCCGCACGCCGTGACACCGGCGCCTGCCAGCGTCGCCGCAGCCGCGAGCGCGACTGCACGGGTTCTGCGCTGCATGGTGATTCCTCTCAGGTCATGCGTGATCGATCGGGGTGGTGCTCGGGATCGGTGCCGGCGTGCGGGGCCGGAGGGGTTCAGGCCGAGACGGACTGCGGGAGGGCCGCGGCCGCGGGCCGCCCGGCTCGACTGGCGATGGCCCGGACTCCGCCGGCGAACGTCGACTGCTCGATCGCCTCAAGCACTTCGAGCACGTGCAGCGCGAACTCGCCCGGGACGCGCAGCGGTGCGCCGCGCAGGGAGTCGACGAGATCGTTGACGCCGTGGCCGCGGAAGGGGCCGGCTTCCGGGGCGCGGGTGGGCGGGATGACCGGGGGGAGTTCGGACCAGTCCGCGTCCGTACGGCGCTTGATGAGGACCGGGGCGTCATGACGGTTCGGGTCCGGGATGTTCAGGGTGCCCTCGGTGCCGTACACCTCGATGTGGGGCAGGGTCATGTCCCAGATGTCGAAGCTGTAGAGGGTGGAGACGATCGCGCCGGAGACCGTGCGGAGGATGGACGCGGTGGTCGTCGGGACGGTGACCTCGACCTCGTCGACGACGCGGTCCGGGGCGGTCACGGCGATCCGGGGGCTCGGGATCGTGCTGGTGCCGACGACCTCGGCGATGGGTCCGAGCAGGTTGACCAGGGCGGCCACGTGGTAGGGGCCCCAGTCGAGGGTCGGGCCGCCGCCGGGCTGGAAGAAGAACCCGGGGTTGGGGTGCTTGGCCTCGACCTTGGACGAGCGGACGAAAGAGGTTGCAGCGAAGGGCGTGCCGATCAGGCCCTGGTCGACAGCGGCGCGTGCTGTCTGGCCTGCCGTGCCGAGGAACGTGTCGGGGGCGCCGGCGAGGACGCGACCGGCAGCCTGTGCCTGCGCCAGGTTCTCGCGGGCCAGGGCGACCGTCGCGGCGAGCGGCTTCTCGCTGTACACGTGCTTGCCGGCGGCGAGCGCGTCCCGCGTGACCTCCCAATGGGCCACGGGGGGTGTGATGTTGACGACGACGTCGACGTCCGGGTCCGCGTAGAGCTCGTCGGGTGTGCCGTACGCGGGGATGCCGTGGAGCTCGGCCTTGGCGCGGGCTCTGCCGACGTCGATGTCGGCGATCCTGATGATGGGCAGGTCGCCGTACCAGGCAAGGCCCCGGGCGTAGGCGTCGAAGACCATGCCGGCGCCGACGACGCCGATGCGTGCACGAGGGGTTGATCGATTCACCGTGTCTCCCAGGTCGCGGTCGAGCGGAGCGAGTCCGCCGGTGGATGAGACCGGACGTGCGAGACACGATGGAAGCTAGTGGCGGCGGTGGAAGGCGGTAAAGGCCGCCGGTTCGTTGGGCGGACCGCCCTTCGCTCCGCCCAGCTCAGAGGGTGTTGCGCGGCCCCAGGAAACGCCCGATCCCGGTCGGCGAGAGCAGTTGCTCGATGCCCAGCACCATCGCTCCGACCATCGCCGCGTCCCGCCCCAACTCGCTGCGGGTGATGGACAGTTCGCGGGTGGCGAGCGGCAGGGCCTGCCGGTACACCACGCCCCGTACTGCGGAGAGCAGGTCGTCGCTGGCCTCGACGACCTCGCCACCGACCACGACGTGCCGCGGGTTCAGCATGTGGATGCACAGGGCGATCACCTCGCCCAGCGTGACCCCGGCGGCCCGCACCGCGTGCAACGCGTCCGGCAGGCCGTCGCGCAGGCGTGCCACGAAGTCCCGCATCGCGGCACCGTCTTCCGCCACGTCGAGGGTCGGTTCACCGGTCGCCGCGAGGCGCCGTGCGAGCGCTGCGGTGGACGCCACCGCCTCGACACAGCCGGCCTTTCCGCACCGGCACACCACCTCCTCGCCGCCGGGGACACGGATGTGCCCGATGTCCCCGGCCGCGCCGTCGGCGCCCCGGTGCAGCGTCCCGTCGGCCAGCACGAACCCGGCGCCGATGCCGGCGCCGACGGTCACGAACAGCACGGGCAACTGCTCGGGCGGCACCGTCCGCGCCTCACCGAGCGCCATGAGGTTGACGTCGTTGTCCACGAGGACGGGGCAGCCGAGCGCGCTCCCGAGCCGCTCGGCCACCGGGAAGCCGTCCCAGCCCGGCATGATCGGCGGACGGACGGCCATGCCGCGTGCCACGTCCACCGGGCCCGGCAGTCCCACGACCAGGACACGGGGCCGGTCCGCCGGGACCTTCGCCTGTTCGAGCAGGTCGGCAAAGCGCTCCACCAGAAGGGCCACGGTGAGCTCCGGGCCCTCGGCCAGCGCCCAGGCAACGGCCGTGTCGGCGAGTACCCGCTGAGTCAGGTCGGCCACCACACAGCGCGTCGAGAAGGTGGTGAGGTCGGCGATGAGCACGACGCCCGCGTCACCTGCGAGGCTGAGCCGCAGTGCCGGCCTGCCTCTTCCCCCGCCGCCGGCGTCCTCCCCGTGCAACAGGCCCGCGTCCACCAGATCCTGTACGTGCGTGTGGATCGAGGACCGTGAGAGTCCGGTGAGCCGGGAAAGGTCCAGGCGGTGGGACGCCTCGCCGGCCGCGACCAGCCGGGCGATCTGACTGCGAACCGCGTCGGGGTGACGGCGCGAGCCGGTGCCCGGGGCGCCCAGTCGTGCTGCCACGGTTGCTCCCTTAATGAGGTCGACGACATCAACAGACGATTAATATTCCAGAAACGACAATATTCAAAGGGCTTTCCTGACAGAAGTCCGGCTCTTACTGTTGCCCGTGGATGAGACCGGAACAGCGAGCTCCCGTACGGCACATGCCGAAAGGATCTTGCATGGCTGCCCCGACGACTGGGCACACGCACACCCCACGCGTCACCGAAACCCCTGTACGACGTCCACGCATTCCGCGCCCACGGGTCGCCGTCCTCGGCGCCGGAATGATCGCAGGAGTCCATGTCCGCAGCGCACGCGCAGCAGGCGCCGACGTCGTCGGCATCCTGGCCTCCTCACCCGAGCGCAGCCGGGCGGCGGCGCGTGACTGGCAGATCGACGTCGCCTATCCGGACGTCGACACCGTTCTGAGCGACGACCGCATCGACGTGGTCCACATCTGCACGCCCAACCACCTCCACGTCTCCCAGGCCCGCGACGCACTGCTCGCCGGCAAGCACGTCATCTGCGAGAAGCCGATCGCCACCTCGGCGGCCGAGGCCCAACTGCTCGCCGACACCGCCATGGCCTCGGGACGGATCGCCACTGTGCCGTTCGTCTACCGCTATCACCCCATGGTCCGCGAGCTGCGCGCCCGGGTCGCCGCCGGCGGCTTCGGCCCCTGGCAACTCCTGCACGGTTCGTACCTCCAGGACTGGCTGCTCCCGCCCGGAAGCACCAGCTGGCGGGTGGACCCCACGGTCGGCGGCCCGTCGAGGGCCTTCGCCGACATCGGCTCGCACTGGTTCGACCTGGTGGAGTGGGTGGCCGGGGTCCGTATCGCCGAGGTACTGGCCGAGACCGCCACGACGGTGGCTGAACGGCCCGACGCCGCAGGCCCTACGTTCTCCGGCAAGCCGCTCGCCGGCTCCGTACGCGTCCCGGTCACCACGGAGGACGCGGTCGCAGTGCTCGGGCGGACCACGGACGGGGTCCTGGTGTCCGCGACCGTCTCGCAGGTCTCGGCCGGCCGGAAGAACCGGCTGTGGTTCGAACTCGACGGCGCGGACGCCAGCGCCGTCTTCGACCAGGAACTGCCCGAGTCCCTGTGGCTCGGCTACGGGAACCGTACCGAAACGCTGGTCCGCGATCCGATGTCCAACTCCCGTGAGGCGGCCCGGCTCTCGCTCGTACCCGCCGGACACGCCCAGGGCTACCTGGAGTGCTTCGAGAACTTCGTCAAGGACACCTACGCCGCCCTGCGCGGCGAGGCCCCGGACGGCCTGCCCACCGTGCTCGACGGTGTACGGTCCGCCCGCCTCGTCGACGCGGTCCTGGCCTCGGCGGACCAACGTGTGTGGACCACCGTCCCCGGCTGACACCCATCCCTCTCACCGAAGGACCCGCGCCGTGAAGCTCGGATTCCTGACAGCCTGCCTCCCCTCCCTGTCGCTTGAGGAGATCGCCAACTGGGCCGCCACCGAGGGCTACCAGACCCTCGAAGTCGCGGCTTGGCCGAACACCGGCGGCCGCGACTTCGAGGCTTCCCACCTCCCCGTGGCGACCTTCTCGGCGGCCGACGAGGACGCGACCCGCGAACTCCTGCACCGCACCGGACTGGAGATCAGCTCCCTGGCCTACTACGAGAACAACCTGCACCCCGACCCCGCCACCCGGGAGGCGATCAGATCCCATCTCCGGCACGTGATCGACGTGGCGGCACGGCTGGGCGTGGAGTCGGTCGGCACCTTCATCGGACGCGATCCGGGGCGCTCCGTCGTGGAGAACCTGCGCGAGGGCGAGAAGGTCCTGCCCGAGCTGGTCACCTACGCGGCGGATCACGGGATCAAGATCGTGATCGAGAACTGTGTGATGGAGGGGTGGCACCCCGACGGGTATCCGGGCAACCTCGCCTACTCCCCCGAGCTGTGGGAGTGGATGTTCGGGCTCGGCTTCTACCTCAACTGGGACCCCTCGCACCTGACCTGGATCGGCATCGACCCCCTCACCACGATCGAGCCGTACATCGATCGGATCGTCCACACCCAAGCCAAGGACGTCGAACTCTTCCCCGGCAAGCGCGACCAGTTCGGCTTCTTCGGCACCGTGCACAAGGGTGGCAACCCCTGGGAGATGGGCTGGTGGCGCTACCGGGTACCCGGCCTGGGCGAGGTGGACTGGCGCCGCGTAGTCGACCGCTTCCACGAACTCGGCTACGCCGGCACCGTCTCCGTGGAACACGAGGACCCCGTCTGGTCCGGAACCGAGGACAAGGTGAAGCAGGGCCTGCGCATCGCCCACCGGACACTACGACCGCTCATCGGCGAGTAGGCGACCGAGGAACGACGAGTCCTGGCCACCGGAACGAACCCGTGGGACCAGGCCGTGTCCGCCTTCCCTGCTCCGCGCCCATGAGCGTTCTCTTCCCGACGAACCGGAACCGCGAGTCACGAGCGACGGCACCGGTCGCCCGGCGCATCGGTGTCCGCGTACCTCCCTGCAATTGCGCAGACCGGATGATCGCTACCGAGGAACTGGGCTCCGACGACGCCTGGTTCCCCGATTCCCAGTTGCCTCGGCGGGACATGTTCACCGCGTCGTCCGCAGCCGCTCTGGGCACCTGGCTGCGCACGGCGCCCACCAACCTGGCGACCCGATACCCGGCCGTCGTCGCCTCAACCGCCCACAGCATGGCGGAACGGGCGCCGGGCCGACTAGGGCCTGTCTCTTTGGAGTGGAAGCTGACCGGCTCAAGATCCACCGTTCCTGCTAACAGAGCAGGCGATCTGGCGGGGTAGGCTGGCATTCCATGGCAATAAGCTCCGCCCTGTGGTCCTTCGCCCTCGTTGTAGGGCTTCTCACTCTGACTCCCGGACTCGATACGGCGCTGATCTTGCGCACGTCGGCCCTTGGCCGGCGCAGGAGAGCCTGGGGCGTCGTCCTCGGAATCCAGACCGGCACCCTGGTGTGGGGTGCGTTCACCTCCCTCGGAGTGACCGCGCTTCTCACGGCCTCCCACCTCGCCTACACCGCGTTGCGCTGGATCGGCGCCGCCTACCTGATCTGGATGGGGGCTCGCATGCTCCGGGACAGCTTCCGGGGGCTGCCCACGGCAGACGCGGACGATACTTTTCTGGCCGCCGGCGCGGACTCGGTCAGCGGCGGCTGGCGGCAGGGGACGCTCACCAACCTCCTGAACCCGAAGATGGGCGCCTTCTACGTCGCCGTCCTGCCTCAGTTCATCCCCCCAGGCGCCGACCACTTCACCATGGGCCTCCTGCTCACCACAGTGCACATCGTGATCGGTCTGCTCTGGTCTGCCGTCCTCATCGGCTTCGCTCGCGTCCTGCAAGGCTGGCTCCGCAAGCCCCAGGCCCGCCGCCTGCTCGACCGGATCACCGGCACCGTCATCGGCGTCTTCGGTATCAGGCTGGCACTCACCAACTGACGATCCGAAGGTCAGGGTCCAGCGACCTGCTCAGCACCGGACCCAGATCAAAATGGACGCGACGCGGAGTGCGGCCTGGTAGGCGATGGCGAGTTTGTCCGTCCGCAGGGCCATCATCCACCCCACCCAACGGCCTTCCCCTCACCCCAGGACCTCCCCCCTCCCCACACCCAGTAGCCGAAGACCCAACCACACCCCACTGACAACCCCTCAAAGAAGAGACAGCCGCTACAGTCCTGCCGTGGAACAGCACTTGACGCTCCAGGCGCGGACGCCCCGGGCAAAGAACCAGCAAACCGGCCACTAATGCTCAGGTCAGCAAGTGTCGTCCCCGCCGATGCGGGGCTGTTTCGGCAACGGCTGGTTCCCACACGCGCCGCACGATCCCGGGCACGGACGACTGCACCGAACCCCGCCACCCCATTTCGATGCCGTCGTCTCCGCTCCCTGCTCCGCCGCCCACTCAGGGTGGCTACGGCGGCTTCTTCCGGCTCCGCTGAGGCGCTTCTACCGGACTCCGGATTGCGAAGCCCAGGATGCGGTGCCCCGAATCAGCCCCGCGTCGAGGACCAAGTAGGAGGTGTCTGTAAGCACTTGTTTTGGCTCCAGTGCACGGAGTTGTTTTGGCCCCAGTGGCGGGTCGCAGGGGGCGTGTGGCGGTGAGATTCACGCCCCTGTAGCAAGGTGATTTGGCCCCACTTCGATCGGGTGGTTCCGCTGGCCGGGGTGGGGGGTGTTGACGGTGGTTCTGAAGCCTCGGTGGACCTCCGCCAGCGCGCCCCCGACAGGTGCGTGGAGGGTTGCCGACCCGGCTCGACTCAGGTCGCGGACCGCCCGGTGAATCTTGATCGTCTTGGGCTTGCGGCCGGCTCGTCTGCGCCGCCAGGATCGGCTGCATGGTCAAGGGTGTGCTGTTCGACTTCTCCGGGACCCTCTTCCGGATCGAATCGGCCGCGCAGTGGCTGCGCGCCGTGGCCACGAAGGCCGGTCTGGACGTGCCCGAGGTTGAACTCGACGCGTGCGTCAGCCGGCTGGAAGAGTTCGGGGCTCAGCCCGGAGGGGTTCCTCCGCGCACAGTGCCGCCTCATCTGGAGGCACTGTGGCGGGAGCGCGATCTGACCGCCGAACGACACCGGGCTGCCTTCACAGCCCTTACCCGGGAAGCGAGGCTGCCTGCGGCTGACCTGGCCGAGGCCCTGTATGAACGTTCCCAAGTGTCCAGGGCATGGCTGCCTTATCCCGACACCGAGGAAACCCTCCGCGCCCTGCGCGGGCGAGGCATCCCGGTCGCTGTCGTCAGCAACATCGGCTGGGACATGCGCCCTGTCTTCCGCGACCACGGTGTTGATGACCTCGTGGACGCCTACTTCCTCTCCTTCGAGTGCGGGGTGAGGAAGCCCGATCCCCGGATCTTCCAGATGGCGTGCGACAAGCTCGGAGTGGCGCCCGGCGATGCACTCATGGTGGGAGACGAGCCTGTTGCGGACGTCGGCGCTGCCACGCTGGGGTGCCGGGTCCACCTGGTCGATCCCTTGCCCGTTGACCAGCGTCCCGGCGCGCTGGCCGAGGTGCTCCAGCTCCTCTGACGTGCCCGACCGGGGCGACTTTCGGCGCGATGTTGAGGGCCCGGCGACCGAACGCCGTCCAGTCCTCGGGCTCGATACCGCGCAAACGTACCCGCTTACCAGTCCGGAACGAAGTCATCCCCTATCCGACCACGCCGCAAGATGCGATGCACGGGCCCTCCTGACCCGGGCCTGAACTGTCTGGTCATTCCGGTGGAGGCAGATCAACTTTGTACGTCAGTGGAGCCCCGAAACGCTGGTGCACTGGTACCCAAAGAAGTGCTTACAAACATAGGAGGATTTCAAGCCGTGTTAATGGCTGTCCCGCAACGATCACGCCCGGTTTTGATCACTAGGCGGATCCGAGGAAGATGCCTGCGACTTCCTGGTGGACCGGTCCATCAGAGAGAGCCCGATGACGGCGATGAGCGCGAAAGCGGCCGGTATGAGGAAGACGTGGGGCAGACCGACCACCGCGACTCCCAGTCCTCCAACGGATCCTCCCAACGCGGAGCTGAGCGCGGTAGAGCTCATGAAGATCGCGGAGGCGGTGGCCACGGCGCTGGGGAGCAGGCGCTGGGCCATGATGATCCCGAGCGCCGCGAAGACTCCCCACACCCCGCCCATGAGGATCTGCCCGGCGAAGAGTCCGGGCGCACTGCCGGTGGTGGCGAAGCAGATGTTGGCGGCGACGCCGAAGCCGGCCGCGACGACCATGAGCCGCATCATCCCGATTCTTCGGGCGGCCAGGACAGCGAACGGCATCAGCACCAGTTCCACCAGCGGCTGGATGCCGATGATCGCGCCTTCGAACCCGGAGGGGAAGTGCAGGCGCTCGGTCATATAGATCGGCAGATATGCGTATTTGACTGGCTCGCCGGCGTACACGAACACATACAGCGCCGTGAACAGCAGCAGCGGTCGCATCGTCCGCACCTTCGTCCGAAGGGGGGCATCCGGCCGCACCGTCTTCGGCGACGGGCCCGCGGGCGCCGGTTTCGACGGCGTCCGGAGCACGCCCAGCGGGACGAGCTGCACCAGGGCGCACAGTGCGGTGGCGAACAGCATGGGCCTGAGTCCAAAGCGGGCTGCGAGGATGGCTCCGGCGGACGGTCCGACGATCCAGCCGGCCGTCAGCGCCATCCGCACGACGGAGACCACCCCGTCGCCGGCCACGCCGGGACGGACGCTCAGCTCGTCGTGGATGGCGGCGAAGATCTGGGAGGCGGCGCCACCGGCGAAGCCGAGGATGACGGCGCTGATGACGAAGGGCATCCACAGCTGCGTCGCGCAGGCGATGCCTGCCCAGCCCAGGAAGCCCGCGACAGCGCACGCGCGAAACAACCCCAGCCGTCCCCCGGTGCGGTCCGACCGCGCGCCGACCAGGTAGCCGGCCACCGGTGCGGTCAGGCTGGTGAGGTAGAACAGGCCGGCGGTGGTCAGCGAGCCGCCGAGCTCCTTGGTCAGGAACAGGGCGATCTGCGGTGCGGCCGCAGACTGCCCCAGCCCCGCCAGGAACAGGGCGATGGTCGCGCCGCGGTACAGGGGCGAGGCCAGCACCAGTCGGAGTGCGGAGTCCTGTGCCGCCTGCTCGCCCACCATGGCCCCCGGGACCACGTCTTCGACGGAACCCGGCTGCTGTCCGATGTCGTCATGTTGGCTCATGTGCCGGCTGATGTCCTCCCTGCGGGCATTCCGGTACCCGCCTCACCCAAGAATGTTTCCGACGGATGCGGGCGACGGCCCGCCGCCTTGAACGCGGCCACGGCATCTGTGTCCAGGGCTCCAGCGGCGCCTTGCCTCGCTGCAACCGCAGCCCTGTCACCAGCGAACCCCGCGCTACCGCGACCGAGTTGAGGCCGGCCGACCAGCAGGTCTTCCACGACCGGAACCGACCCTTCGCGGTGATCCTGCCGGTCGGTCGGCGCATTGTGCAGATACGGCCAGTCGGTCCACCGGCCGGTGCTGTCTCCCGGTAGCACCACCCAGTCGATGACGCCCTCGTGTGAGACGTCCTTGGCGTGCAGGCGGGTGGCCCGGTCGACGATGGACTCCAGTCACGCATGGGGGGCGTTGCCGCTGAGGTAGCTGTTGCCGGTGTCGAGGTTGATGGTCGGCGCCGGGCGGTCGATGAGCTTCATGGGCCGGTCGAGCCGCTCAGGAGTGGTGGTGTACTCGCCGTGGGTCTCGATCGCGACGGCGGTTACGCGCGGTTCCGCGACCAACCCCTCGTCAGACCGTCTTGACGACGGTACCCGTGCCTTCGAGCGCGGCGACTTCTTCGGCGGGCGCCGTGGAGTCGGTGACGAGGGTGTGCAGGAGCACGGAAGGGCCGACGTAGGCGTGGGCGGTGTGGCCGAGCTTGCTGCCGTCGGCAGCGGCGAGGATGCGGCGTGCGGAGGCGATGCTTGCCTTCTTCACCGCCGCGTCATCGAGGTCGTAGGCGGTCAGGCCCTCGGCTGCGCTCAGGCCGCAACAGCCGATGACCGCGGTGTCGAAGCGCAGTGCCGACAGGGAGGCGAGCGTGAGAGGGCCGGTGAGGGCCCCCTCGGCGGCGCGGGGCCGTCCGCCGGGCACCATCAGCGTGGTCGGGCCCGGCGTCTCGCCGAGTAGGTGGATGGCCTGCAGTGACAGGGGCATCACCGTGACCGGCCGTTGACGCAGGAGGCGGGCGACCTCCAGGCAGGTGGTGCCGCTGTCCAGGAGGACGGTCTCGCCGTCGGTGATGAGTGCGGACACCTCGGCCGCGATCCGGCGCTTGGCGTCTACGGCGTCGCGGGCGCGCAGCGCGAAGGGCGGCTCCTCGCCCCTGAGCAGCAGGGTGCGCGCTCCGCCCCGGATGCGTTCGAGAACGCCTTGCGCGGCCAGCGTGTCGAGGTCGCGCCGGATGGTCATCTCCGAGGCGCCGGTCAGCTCGGCGAGTTCCTGGACCGTGGTGCTGCCCGACTCTCTGACGGCCTGGGCGATCAGTCCGTGCCGGTCTGTGTTGGTCATACCGCGATTGAACACCACGCGAAATGAACATTCAACGCGTTCACTAGGTCTAGTTTCACACATAAATAATGGTCGTTACATGGTGGTCACCATGGAACGTTCGCTTCGAGCCGCCCGTGTGGCGACCTTCGTCCACTTCATCCTCTGCGGCACCCTGATGGGCACCTGGGTGGTACACATCCCCACCATCGAGGAGCGCGTGGGCATCGGCCACGCGACGCTGGGGGGCCTGCTCGCGCTGCTTGGACTCGGGGCCTTCATCGGTATGCAGGTGGCCAGGCGGCTGGCCGACCGCCTCGGGGCCCGCGTGGTGATCCCCGCTACCGGCGTTCTGTGCGGCGCGGCCCTGGTGCTACCCGGCCTGACCCTTGATCCCGGGACGCCGGCAGGCGCCCTGCTGGTCTTCGGCTTCGCCGACGGCTGTCTGAACGTGAGCATGAACGCCCACGCCGTGCACATGAAGAAGGCGTACAACCGGCCCGTCATGTCGGCCTTCCACGCCATGTTCTCCGTCGGCGGCGTCATCGCCTCGCTCTTCGTCGGCGGCGTCCATCTGATGAGCGACGAGCGTGTCGAGGGCGGCTGCACTCCCCCGTCTAAAGGCGGCGGTCCGTCGATGGAGCAGTTCATGGCGCAGACCTCGCTCACCGTGGGCAGCCCGCAGGAGGTCATCGGCAAAACGCTGACCTTCCGCGACCACTTCGGCCACTACCAGCGCCAGATGTTCAACATCGACATGGCCGGACTCCCGCTGAAGACCGTCCTCGAACAGCTCGACCTGCTCGGCGAGGAAGTCCTCCCCACACTGCGCAAGGAGTTCGACTCCGGGCGCCCCAGTGACGTTGCGGACGCTCCCACTCACGCATCCCTGCTCACCCGCCGCGCCACGATGCCCGAGGAGGCGGCCAAGTGAACATGGACACCGTCGAGCCGCTGCACCTCGCCGTCGTGTCGGCCGGTCTGAGCGTCCCCTCCTCCACGCGGCTGCTGGCCGACCGGCTGACCGAATCGGTCCGCACGCAACTCGCCGACGCGGGACGCGAGGTGGAGATCCACATCGTCGAACTGCGCGACCTCGCAGTCGACATCGCCAACAACCTCGTCACCGGCTTCCCCTCCGCCGCCCTCGCCGAAGCCATCGAGACTGTCACCTCCGCGGATGGCCCGATCGCCGTCACCCCGGTCTTCTCGGCGTCCTACAGCGGACTCTTCAAGTCGTTCTTCGACGTCATCGACAACGACGCCCTCACGGGCCAGGCCGTACTGGCCGCGGCAACTGGCGGAACGACGCGGCACTCGCTCGCCCTGGAGCACGCGCTGCGTCCGCTCTTCGCCTACCTGCGCGCGGTCGTCGTACCCACGTCGGTGTACGCGGCTTCCGAGGACTGGGGCGGTAACGGTGATCCCCTCACCGACACGCTGCCCCGCCGGATCGTGCGCGCGGGCGGCGAGTTGGCCGGGCTGATGCGCCAGCGCGCGAAGTCTGCGGTGCCGGCGACCGACGACACCGCCGTCGTCCCGTTCGCACAGCAGCTGTCCGCGCTGCGATCCTCCTGATACGCATCATGGGGAACAGGGATCGCGGCTGATGGGCGACCGTCTTCTTGCACCGAACCGCTACGTCGAGGACAGGCCATGACTCCAGCCGTGCCGCTCCCCCGGCGAGCGTCTGCGCCTGCGCAACTTCCGTCGCTGCAAGTGGGCGTGCCGACCGGGCAGTCCGCGCAGACAGGCCGGCCGATGCGTGCCGACGCTGTACGCAACCGCGCACGCCTGCTGGAGGCCGCGGCCCGGCTGGTGGCCCAGAACGGAGTCGAGCACGTCACCATGGACGCGGTCGCGCGTCGAGGTGCCGCGAGCTCGGGCGGCTGGGTAGCGTGAACCGGATGGCCAGTGAGGAAGTGATGCAGGACGGTGCCCATCGTCGAGTGGTGCGGATCGGTGACACTGTCCGCAGGCCCGTCCAGCTGTGGACACCCAGCGTCCACGCGCTACTGCGGCACCTGGAGGAGGTCGGCTTCGCCTATGCGCCCCGCCCCCTGGGAATCGACGGTGAAGGGCGTGAAGTTCTGACCTTCATCGAGGGTGACTCCGGGGCTGCGGGCTGGGCCAAGGTCGTGGATGACCAGGGCCTGAGGAACTTCGCCCGGCTGCTGCATGACTACCACGACGCCTGTGCTGGCTTCTCGCCCCCGCCGGGCGCGACCTGGTCCGCAGGCGCGGGCAGTCCCGCTGACCACGAGGTCGTCTGCCATGGGGACTTCGGCCCCTGGAACGTCGTGTGGCAGGGCGACCAACCGGTGGGAATCATCGACTGGGACTTCGCCCGCCCGGCACCGCGGCTGCACGACGTGGCCTACGCGCTGGAGTACGTCGCCCCGTTCCGCGACGACGCCGAGTGCTTGCACTGGCTGCGCTACCCGGCGCCTCCCGACCGCCGTCGGCGGCTGGAGATTTTCTGTAACGCGTACGGCCTTGACTCGACCGCCGGGATCGTCAGCGCCGTTATTGGCAGACAACAGGACAACGCCGACCTCGTGCATCAGCTGGCCGAACAGGGTTATGAGCCCCAAGCCACCTGGGTGGCCGACGGGCTTCTGGCTGAACTCGACAACAGGATCGCCTGGAGCAGGTCATACCGGCATCTGTTCGAGTAGCCAGTTCACTCGTCACCGACCTGCACTTCTGGCCGTCTGCGGCCATACCCGGCCGCCCCTGGGGAATTCCTGCTGGCCGCTGTCAAACGGGAGTCCCGGTTGGGTGGTCGCGGGCTCTCGGTGCATAGAGGCAGGACCTCCAGAACAGCTCGTTGGTGTCGAATCAACGAGCTGTTCAGGAGGCCCTGGTGCCGCAGTGTTCCGTGTCGATGGCCGGGCAAGTCCCGTTCGGTCCCCCTGGAGTGTGACTGTCTGACTCACCGGTTCGGAAACGCCGCCGACCACGGGATGCGGCAGCCGCGTTATCCGACGGACATGACGGATACGGAGTGGGCCGTCATCCGGCCGTTGCTGCCGGTGCCGGGCTGGATGCGCGCTCGGGGAGGCCAGCCGGAGGCCTACTGCCACCGGGCGATACTCGATGCCATTCGCTACATGGTCGACAACGGCACCAAGTGGCGGGCCATGTCCGCCGACTTCCCGCCGTGGGACCGGGCGTACGCGTTCTTCCGCCGCTGGCGTAACCAGGCATGGTCAAGAAGTTCCACAACCGGCTGCGCGCCAAGGTCGCGAAAGGGAGGGGCGGAATGCGGAGCCGACGGCTGGCGTGATCGACTCGCAGCCGGTCAAGGCGGACGCCGTCGTCGGGTCCGACAGCCGCGGCTTCGACGGCGGCAAGCTGATCAACGGCCGCAAGCGGCACGTCGTGGTCGACACGCTCGGCCTGCTGCTGGGGGTGACGGTCACCGCCGCGGACACCGGCGACCGCGCCGCCGCCCGGGTCCTGCTTGAGCAGGTGGCCGACGCGCACCACCGGCTGGAGCTGGTCCGCGAGCGCCTGCAGGATGCGCTGGTAGTCCACCGATAGCACCGACCAGGGCAGCCCCTCACGCCACATGGGCACCTGCGACTTCGGCTTCACCACATCCCGGGACGCCTGCGGCGCGTCCGCATCCCGCACATCCGGGGTGATTTCCGTGTCGGCGGTGGTGCTGTTGTCCGGAGCCAGCACCGTATCGACCCGCCTGCGGGCGATCACCCACTCCTGCAATTCCAGCTCCGCCACGGCCAAACTCGGCCTGGATGCGATCGGCCTCCTCACGCAGCTCGTCCATACGACGGCGAGCACCCAGCTCACGCTGTTCCGACAGCCCAACCACCGACGGCATCCACGACCTCCCGGGGAACGACGGCACGACAGGCCACTGCTCCCACGAGATCTCCGACCCTACGCCCGACCAGCGGAAGCACAGCCCTCAAGTCCGGAAAGACAACAGCTTCTAAGCTTGCTCTTTAACCTTCAGCGTGAGCTGCTTAGGTTGCCCTCACTCGTGGGATGAACGGCTCATTCGGCTGTGCGAAAGGTTGTTACGCTGCCGCGGTGACCCTGCCGACGGTCCAAGAGACGCGTGCCCTGCACGAGAAGTACGCACCGACGCGTGAGGCTCTCGACCTCGTGTACACGCACTGCGAGATCATCTGCCGCATCGCAGAGCAACTCATGGCTCGCACTGTCCTCCAGCTTGATACTGCCCTTGTGCGTGCAGGCGCACTGCTCCACGACATCGGTGTCTACCGGCTCTACGACCATGCCGGACGTCTCGATCACAGCAACTACATCCGCCACGGAATCCTCGGCCACGAGATCCTCCGCCAGGAGGGCTTCCCAGAGCGCCTCCGCCGCTTCTGCTCCTGCCACACAGGAGTCGGTCTCACCGGGCACGACATCCGTGAACAGCGGCTGGATCTGCCTGTAGCCGACTACTTGGCCGTGACCGTGGAAGAGCAACTGGTGATGTACGCGGACAAATTTCACAGCAAGACCACACCCCCGAAATTTCTCACTGCCAGCTCCTACACCGTGTACCTGCAGAGATTTGGAAGCGCCAAAGTCCGCACATTCCGCCGACTGCAGGTCCAGTTCGGCGAACCCGACCTCACGGCCATCAGAGATGAGTTCGGTCACCGCCAAGCCTGAGGTCGAGTCGAACGATGCCCCGAACATGATCGCTCGTACGGGGATTCCGGGGGCGTGAACACGGCCTCCGTCTGATCCTGTGCTCCGACCAAAGAGGCACTCGACCAGTACGAAGGCCGTGAAGGAATGAGCCTGCTGCATCACGATGTCCGGCGTGAAGCGTTCGCGGTGGCATCACACTTCCGGGACGACTTCTTCGACTGCCTGACCGTGCGCGGGCACACGCTGTTCGAGCTGACCGACGCATTGCTGTGCGCGGACGGGCCGGTGACCACACCGGTGGACCTCACACTGACGGCCGAGCACAGGAGCGGGCACGGCGCGATGTACGACGCACTGAACAGCGGGAATGTCGATGTGCCGCAACTGCGGCAGGTGCTGGCCGGGCTGCCGCAGCCCAAGGCCGCCGACGAACGCCTGGTCCTGGCAGTGGACGTCACCCACTGGCTCCGGCAGGACGCGCCGACCAGTCCGGACCGCTTGTTCTGTCATGTCTACGGCCGCAGCGGACGCTCGTCGGACCAGTTCGTGCCCGGCTGGTCCTACTCGTTCGTCGCCGCGCTCGAATCGGGCCGGACCTCGTGGTGCCAGATCCTGGACGCGCTGCGGCTGGGGCCGGCCGACGATGTCGCCGAGGTCACCACGGCCCAGGTCCGCCGCGTGGTCACCGACCTCATCGACATGGGTCGGTGGCGGCACGGCGACCACAACATCCTGATCATCTTCGACGCCGGCTACGACGCTCCGCGCATGGCCTATCTGCTCCAAGGACTACCAGTGGAGATCCTCGGACGGATGCGCACGGACCGCGTCATGCGCAAGCCGGTCCCAGTGCCGTGGATCTCACCGCCCCAAGACGGACGCCCACCAAAGCACGGCAAGGACTTCCGCTTCGCCAAGCCCGATACCTGGGGCGAGCCCGATGCCGCGACCGTGCAGGTCACCGAACGCTACGGCACCGCTCGCGCGATGGCCTGGGACCGCATCCATCCTCGTCTGACCACCCGCTCCGCGTGGATCGACCACACCGGCGAACTCCCCGTCATCGGAGGTACGTTGATCCGCCTGGAGGTCAACCGCCTGCCCGGCGGCCACGATCCGCTCCCCGTCTGGCTGTGGACATCGGCCACGGGCCCGGCAGGCGAAGACCTCGACCTGCGCTGGCAGGCGTTCCTGCGCAGATTCGACCTGGAGCACACCTTCCGGATGATCAAGCAGACGCTGGGCTGGACCCGCTCGAAGCTCCGCACACCCGAGGCGGCGGACCGGTGGACATGGCTCGTCGTCGCCGCCCACACCCAACTCCGCCTCGCCCGGCCGCTGGCCGCGGACCTCCGCCGCCCTTGGGAGAAACCAGCCGAGCCCGCCCGACTCACCCCCGCACGGGTCCGCCGGGGGTTCAGGAACCTCCGCCCGCACCTCGCCTGCCCGGCCCGTGCACCCAAACCATCAAGGCCAGGGCCGGGCCGACCACCCGGCTCGAAGAACCGGCACCCGCCACCCGCTACGACGTGGGCAAGACGGTCAAGCGGCCCGAGACCATCGCCGAACGTGACCAGGCCAGACCATAAAGAACAAGCTAAGACTCCGCCGCCCTACTGTGAGCGAGTCTTTGAACGCCGATCCGCGTGGTTCATGGCCTCCCCTTACGTGTCCTGGTCGACATGCCTGTACCGCCGCGTACACAGCACCAGCTGGTCCTTTGATGGTGAGTGACGCGCTCATCGACGTCGTGGTCCGCACCCTCCGATGGATGGTTGTGCGTTGGCAACAAGCTCTCGCGATGGATACGTACGGTCCGGACATGGTCGCCGCCTCGTCGCCTGCGCACGCTGGAAGGCACTGGTCCCGGACGGTCCGGAGCCAGATGGCGGACCTCTTCGAGACGAATCCGCCCGATCCGTTGTTCGACGATTGTCAAGGAGCGGCAGATGGCGGCCTCGGACGAACTCCTTCGAGGGGCCGACCCGGCGGCTCTTCTGACGCTGGACGGTGTCATCCGCAGCCTCAACGCTGCGATGGCCACCGCGCTGGGCAAGCCGGCGGAGGAGTGCCGGGGACGTGACTTCGGTGATCTGTGGCCCGCAAGTCAGCGGATGTCGGCCGAGAGCCTCGTGGCCCACGCCGCCAGAGGCAAGGCGGTCGCGATGCGGGTGCTGGAGTTCCCCGGGCGAGGCGGAGTACCTGTTGCCTCCTTGATCGAGGCGCAGCAGGTGAAGGATCCCGCCCGTGACGAGCATCTGGTCTGGGTGCACGCACTGGATACGCGGAACGACCTGACGAGCCTGCTGATCCCATTTCGGCTCGCCACCGAGGCCGCCGACGTCGGCCTGTGGATGTATTCATCCCACGAGCACCAACTGGAGTGGCTCGGTGGCGCACCCACCCTGGCCGCGCTCTTTCCGGATCCCACTACATCGCTGTCCACAGTGATCTCGGCAGTGCACCCTGACGACCGGGAGGCCCTGCAGCAGCTCCTGCGCTCGACCCCCGCCCAGTCCTCCTGGGTGAGGTTGCGGTACCTCCCTCAGCACGAGGGCTGGCACCAACTGGCCGTTCAGACCCGCCGGATCCAGTTGGGATACGGCGGCCCCGAGCGGATCTTCGGAATGGTCCGCGACGACACCAAGCAGGAGAAGCGCAAGGAGAAGGCACAGGCCGCACTGACTGCCGAGCGACAACGCGCCAAAGACATCGCCGACTTCTCCTCCGCCTTGATCACCGCAGCCACCGAGCAGGAGCTGAAGCAGATCGCCCTGACCCGGCTCGCCGCGACCTTCGGCGCCACCGGCGCCCTGCTCGCACTCGTCGACGAAGGCCGCCTGCGCGTCTCCACCGACGCCGGGATAGCCATGTGGGAGGTCGACGTCCTGCACGGCCTGCCGCTGGATCATCCGAGCGCCCTGCCCGAGGCGATCCGCACCGGCAAGCCGCAACTCATCCTCGACGGGAAGGATTACATCCACCGCTGGCCACACGGGACCGAATTCCCCCGGCTCGGCCAGCTCGGCTCCGACTACGCCGTCTCGATCACCCCCCTCAGCGAGGCCGGCAATCAACCGCTCGGGGCGTGGTTGGTCACCTACGGCATTGGATACCGCCCGTCCTTGGACGAGATGACCCTCATGGGTACGCTGGCCGACCTGGCAGGCCAGGCACTGCGGCGCATCAGGTTGCAACAGGCACGCGTCGAGCTCGCCACCGCGCTGCAGACGACCATGCTCCCCACGCTGCCCGAGCACCTCGCGGGCCTGGAGGTTGCCGCCCGCTACCGGCCGAGCCAGGACGGTCTGGACATCGGCGGCGACTGGTACGACGCCTTCGTGATGCCCGACGGCAAGGTCGCGATGGAGATCGGCGACGCCCAAGGGCACGACGTGGACGCCGCCGCCTTCATGGGTCAGGTGCGCTTGTCCATGCGCGCGATCGCCGCCCAGGAACGGGGTCCGGGCAGCCTGCTGACGCGCACCAACGAACTGCTGACCACGATGGATCCCGCACGCTTCGCCAGCTGCACCATGCTGCACATCGACCCGGACGACGGACAGGTCACCGGCGCCAGCGCCGGCCACGTGCCGTTGCTGTACGCGCACAAGGACGGCAGCCACGACATCGTCAAGCTGCCGAGCGGGCCGGTCCTGGGAGTCGTACCCACCATGGACTACGCAGAGGAGACCTTCACCCTGGACGAGGACAGCGCGCTGATCATGGTCACCGACGGCGTGGTCGAAGGACCGAGCCTCACGTTGGAAGCCGGACTGGAGCGAGCCGGAACACTGGCCGGCGCAGCCCTCCACGACGGACTGGACGCCGAAGCGACCGCCGACCGAGTCCTCGAGGCAGCTGTCGCGGTGGACCACGTCGACGACGTGGCCGTTCTGGTCATCCGACGCGGAGAGCGCAAAGTGGATCAGTCAGCCTTTTCAGAGTTGCCGCTCCAGGGTGAGGACGACCGCGCAGATTGACGGCATTCGATTCGGGCTGCACCGGGCTCTTCGAAAGATCCGCCAGGACTTCAGGCACCCGACGCCGCGCTCGACCGGCGCCCGTGCGGCGGACAGTGCGCGGCTGACGGCTTGTTGGGTGGGCGTGAGGCCACGGCCCGGTGGGCGTCTGAGGGGTGCCGTCACCCACGGGCCGGCTCCCGTATAGGCGCGGTCGGCGAGGATTGGAACGCTCTGACGTTCGCAGATCCGGATGCCCGCGTCGAGGCAGGCAGGGTCGGCGAGGACGGTGGGCAGCATGGTCTGTTCGGTGTGAGAGAGCAGGGCGGCCTGCTTGGACGCGTGCTTCCCACATGAGGGGGTCGGGTGGCGATGTGATGGTCATGCCGGTTTCCGGGAGGGCGGTGCCCGGCGGATCCGAACCGCCGGGTTCGTGGTGGGCAGGGGGAACGGGGTCAGGAGTGGCGCAGCGGCGGGATGATGGGCAGTTCCACCGCGTTGTGGATGACCTCGACGGTCATCTTGAAGCTGTCCGGGTAGGCGTCGCGCTGGGTGCGACGGGCCGGCTCGGAGGTGCGCCAGCAGTACCGGCACTGCTCACAGTGGTAGACGTCCCAGACACCTTCGACGGGGGAGGTGTAGAGCAGGTCCAGGGTGGTGTGACCGCAGCGCGGGCACTCGGTGGGCGCGCTGTTCTTCGTGGTCTTGGCGGCCATGGCGGTGGGGTCTCCTTTCAGGTCAGGGGGTTGGTCACTGCTTGACAAGCTGCTGCAACTTGGTGAGCCACTCGCCCATCTCGGGCAGGTCGTGTACCTGGTTGCCGTAGTTGCCGCGGTTGTCCGGCCTGGCCGGGGTGGTGGCGTCGATGATGAGCTTGGCGCCGGTGCCGGGGTTGTCCGACTGGGGAGCGAGCTCCATCAGCGACAGGTGCGGCACGACGACGAGGTCGTCGCTCGGGTTCATCTTGGTGGACAGCGCCCACATCACCTGGGGGAGGTTGAACGGGTCGACGTCCTCGTCCACCACGATCACGGTGGCGGCGTAGCCGAGTCCGTGAGGCGTCGTCAGCACCCGCATGCCGACCGCCTTGGCGAAGCCGCCGTAGCGCTTCTTGGTGGAGACGATGATGACCAGTCCGTGGGTGTACATCGCATTCACGGCCTGGACCTCGGGGAAGTCCTTCTTCAGCTGCTCGTACAGCGGCACGCAGGTGTTGGGGGCCATCAGGTAGTCGATCTCGGTCCACGGCATGCCGAGGTAGAGGTGCTCGAAGACCGGGTCGGTGCGGTAGGAGATCTTGTCGATCCGGATCACCGGCATGTTGCGGCCACCGGAGTAGTGCCCGGTGAACTCGCCGAACGGGCCCTCGATCTCGCGCTTGCGACCTTCGATGACGCCCTCGATGACCACTTCGGATCCCCACGGCACCGGCAGGCCGGTCAGCGGCGCCTTGGCGATGGGCGCGGGGGCGCCGCGCAGCGCACCGGCCATCTCGTACTCGTTCTCGTCGTACCCCATCGGTGTGGAGGCCACGATCGAGATCACCGGGTCGTTGCCGAGGGTGATCGCGATCGGCAGGTCCTCCCCACGCTCCTCGGCCTTGCGCAGGTGCAGGCCGATGTCGTGCACCGGTCCGGGCTGAATGGCGAGCTTGCGCCGGCCCTGGACCTCGATGCGGTAGATGCCGACATTCTGCTTCCCGGAGTTCTCCGGGTCGTCGGGGTCCCTGGAGACGATGCCGGCCTTGTCGATGTAGAAGCCGCCGTCGCCGTCGTTGAGCCGGACCAGCGGGAGGACGTCGAAGATGTTGACGTCCTCCCCCTCGACGGAGTTCTGCGCCCACAGCGGGTTGTCCCGCCACTCGGGCTTGACCGGGAACTTTGCCCAGCGAGCGATGAACTCGTCCACCTGATCCTTGGTGCCGGTCGCTTTGGGCAAGCCCAGGGCCAGGGCGTGGTTGGCCCATGAGCCGTGGACGTTCATCGCGATCCGGGCGTTGTCGAAGCCGGCAATGTTGTCGAAGTACAGCGCCGGTGCCGCCTCCCCCATGCGGCTGGCGGCGTTCGCGGCGGCGGCGACGTCCGGCTCCGGCATCACCTCCTCGGTGATGCGCAGCAGTTGGCCTTCCTTGTCCAAAGCGTCAAGGAAGCTGCGAAGGTCGTCGTAGGCCATGTCTCTCCTCCAATGGTGGTGTCAGGTGTCAGGAAGCGCGAACACCGTGGGGTGTGGGAGCCGCAGCGGGCGTGGTCGCGCGCGCTGAGCGCATCCCCTCCCAGCGTTTGGCGGCCGGGCACGGCAGGTCGAACTGGTCCAGCACGCGGGCGGTGACGTGGTCCACGATGTCGTCCACGGACTGCGGGTGGTTGTAGAAGGCGGGCATCGGCGGCACCATCTGCACACCCATCCGGGACAGCGCCAGCATGTTCTCCAGATGGATCTCGCTCAGCGGGGTCTCCCGGGGCACCAGCACCAACTTGCGCCGCTCCTTGAGAACGACGTCCGCAGCGCGCCCCACCAACCCGTCCGCGAATCCCGCGCGGATGCCGGCCAGGGTCTTCATCGAGCAGGGCACGATCACCATGCCCTCGGTGCGGAAGGAGCCCGAGGAGATCGTGGCGCCCTGGTCCTCCGGGTTGTGCACCACATCGGCGAGCGCGGCCACCTCGCGGGCCGAGAAGCCGGTCTCCAGCTCGATGGTGGTGCGCGCCCAGCGGGACAGCACCAGATGGGTCTCCACCTCGGGAAGCTGCTTGAGCGCCTGCAGCAGCCGCACCCCGAACGGTGCCCCGGTCGCCCCGGTCATCCCCACGATCAGCCGCATGCCGCTGCCCTCCTTCACCAGTCAGTCGATTCTTGCCTCGCTCTCCACGCTAGGGCGTGTTCGCAGGTCATTCGGGTTACGATCTGGACAGGAGGTGTTCAAAATCGGACAGCAGAGGATTGCCGAAGTTCCGTTCCGTCCGGCAGCCGGGGCGCTGCCCGGCCTGGAGGTGCTGCCGCTGGCCCGACTGCCTCGGCGAGCCGCCGAGCACGGGTTGGATCCGCGGACGCCCGCGCGGGCCGACTTCCACCATCTGCTGACGGTCGAGGAGGGGACCGTCCGGCTCACCGTGGACGGAGAGCCGCTGCCGGTGCCGCCCAGCGCCTGGCTGTGGATCCGGCCCGAACAGGTGTACCGCTTCGACGAGAGTCTCGAGCATGCGCAGGGCACCCTGATCCTCTTCCAGCCGGGCCTCCTCGACCCGGCGACCATCGCCGCGGCCAGCGTCGATCCGCCCTATTCGCGGGGCCCGCTGCTGCCGACCGCGCGGGAGGCCGAACCGATCGACCGGACGCTCGGGCTGCTCAAGGAGGCGTACGGGGAGACGGGCGCGCTGCGGCTGGACGCGCAGATTGAGCTCGTCCGGCACCTGCTGGCGGCGCTGGTGCTGCGGCTCTCGCACCTGTACGTACGCGAGCGGGGGGCGCGCGAGGCCAGTGAGGCGTTCCGTGCGTTCCACACCGCGGTCGAGCGCGACTTCACCGAGAGCCGCACCGTCGCCGACTATGCCCGGGCGCTCGGATACAGCTCGCGGACGCTGACCCGCGCCTGCCTCGCGGCCACGGGGGTCACCGCCAAGCGGTATCTGGACGAGCGGATCGTCCTGGAGGCCAGACGCCTCCTTTTCCACACCGAGTTGCCGACCTCGGCGATCGCCGAGCGGCTCGGCTTTCCCCATCACACGGCGTTCTCGAAGTTCTTCCGGCACCACACCGGGGAGACCCCCAGCGACTACCGCTCGCGGGCGTCGGGACGAGGCCAGGGTCTGTTGTGAAAGTCCTGGTCACAGCCACTCGTTGATGGCTGCGACCAGCACCGTTGCTTCATAACGCACGGCCAACTTGTCGTAACGACGACCTTGCCGTGCTGGTCGTCCGACGCACATGAGGGCACTCGTAAGCCAGGACCGTGTTCTACGTGGTGAGCCGGAGGAGTCATGTGCCGCAGCACAGGGCCGCAGCCAGCCCGAGGAAGGCCATTCGGTCGCAAGAATTGCGTTGATGTGCGGTAGGGCGTCCAGCAGGGGAACGAGTTGGGTGACGCCGGTCTCCGCCAGTCAGCGGGACGGCGAGTGGGCTGCCGTGACGGTCGACGATCAGGTTTTGAGTACCCGTACGTGAGAGCCATCGATCGCCGCGTCATCCATGTCCAGGAGTCCTGCCGTGCGCACTCGCCCACCAGGACCTCGTGCGGACGTGGCCGGACTCCGGCCTGGGTCCAGTCCCACAGCCGTCAGTGCCTTCCCGTGAATATCACGTAGCCGGTGGAGAGCTGGAGCAACTCTCGGCCACGATCTCACATTGCGGGTGAGTTCGGCGTTGGTCAGTTCGGCGCCCTTCGGTTGACCGGTCGTTGTCTCCGAGGTGCAGAGAATGACCGCGGTGTCGTCCTGGTGCCGTTCGGTCAGGTACTCGACGGGTAGGGCGGCCTAGGCCTGCTGTGCACCGGTCTGTGCCTCGTCGGCGAAGTCATGCGGAGCCAGTCCTTCCATGCGGGCGCTGTCGTGGCCCAGCGCACGATGGGACACGGCGGCGTCTCCGCGACGGAACACGACGCGATCGGGATGAATCCCGGCGCTGTTCACCGCGTGGGATACGAGATCTGTTCAATCGTGCCCGGGCAGATCCTGTTCAGCCCAGACGACCTTGCCGCCCGTTGTCCAGCGGCAGCCCCAACTGCGCGCCAGCTGGGAGACGAGGAGGATGCCGCGGCCGTACTCGTCGGTGCTGCGGGTGTGACAAAGCCTCGGGAAGGACCTGCCGGCGTCGGATACTTCGCAGGTCAGCAGGCGGTGCTTGATCAACCGTAGGGCAATGGGCCCGGCGCCATGGCGGATCGCGTTGGTGACCAGTTCGCCGGCGATCAACGCCGTGTCGGTGGCCAGACTTTCCAGCCCCCACCGGGTCAGTTGCCGGGTCACCAGGCGACGGGCACTGCTGACGACGGCCGGGTCCCGGGGCAGGTCCAAGGACACGGTCTGGCACGGATTCAAAGCACGGGTCCGGACCAAGAGCAGGGTGACGTCGTCGGACGGTGACTGGGTGGGCAGTGCCTCGATCACCGAGGAGCAGATGTCGTCCAGGGGCCGACGGGGCTGGGCGGCCAGGGTGGCGCCCAGTTGGCGCATTCCGATGTCGATGTCGCGGTCGCGCGTCTCGATCAGGCCGTCGGTGTAGAGGGCGAGCAGGGTCCCCTCGGGTACTTCCGTCTCCACGGCCTCGAAGGGGACCGAACCAACGCCGAGTGGGGCTCCGGTCGGGAGGTCGACGAACGTGACCTCGCCCCTCGGGTCGACGACAGCGGGCGGAGGGTGCCCTGCCCGTGCCATCGTGCACCGCTGGGTGACCGGGTCGTAGACGATGTAGAGACAGGTGGCGCCGATGACCATGGGACTGTCGTCCCCGATGTCGTCGTCTTCCTCTGTCTGGCGCTGGACCATGTCATCGAGTCGGTACAGCAGTTCGTCGGGGGGCAGATCCATGTCCGCCAGCGTGCGTACGGCCGTTCGGAGTCTGCCCATGGTCGCTGCGGCGTTGATGCCATGCCCGACCACATCTCCGACGACAAGCGCCACCCGGGCGCCGGACAGCGGGATCACATCGAACCAGTCGCCTCCCACACCGTTCTCCACGTCGGCCGGCAGGTAGCGTGAGGCCGCCTCGATCGCCACACTGTCCTTCAAGCCGTGCGGAAGCAGCTTGCGTTGAAGAGCGAGAGCCGCCGTCTGCTCGCGGGTGTACTGGCGAGCGTTGTCCAGGGACAGTGCGGCCCGGGTGACCAGTTCCTCGGCAAGGAGCAGGTCATCCTCCTGGAACGGCATCGGTTCCTCGGTACGGACGAACACGGCCACACCCAGCATGGTGTGCCGCGCGCGGATGGGGACAAGCATCATGGAGTGCATCCCGTTGTCACGGATGGACTGCGCCCGCGCTGGGTCATGGTCGACCCATGTGCCAGGAGAGGCATCCAGGACGGGCTGCAGGTGAGAGGCCCCGGTGGACAGCACACTGATCCAAGGTGAGCTCGGCGGGACGAAGACGGACTCGCCACGCGCCCAGGGCGACTCGGGAATCCCCGGGTGGATCGAAGCCAGGCCGGCGCGGCGAAAGGCCGTGCTGCGCCGCCCCGTCGGGCTGATGCGGTCCACGGGTTCCTGGCCGAGCGGGACGAACTCCGCCAGGTCGACGACGGCGTAGTCGGCCAGCAGGGGCACGGCGAGGTCCGCCAGTTCCTGGCTGGTCTGCATCACGTCCAGGGTGCTGCCTATCCGGGTGCTGGCCTCGCTGAGGATGGCTAGGCGCTCACGGGCCCGCCGGTTGCCGGTGACATCCACGCTCATGGAGCACACTCCCAGCGGCCGGCCGTCAGCGTCGCTCAGGCAGAAGAAAGAGGCCGCGAAGGCGTGCTCCCGGCGCTGATCCGCCGGCGGCCACGCACGGTACTCGTGGACCGCGGTCTGGCCGCTGCTCAGCACCTGCCGCATCACCGCTTCGAGCGCCTCGGACTCGAGGCCGGGCAGCGAGTCCGGGAGACGCCGTCCGAGCCGCTTGTCACGAGGGATGCCGTCCTGGAGTTCGCTGACATCGTTCACCCAGGCGCAACTCAGTTCCAAGTCACGCACCGCGATGCCGATCGGTGTGCGGACGAGAAGCGACTCACGCACCGATCCGGCGATCTCCACAGCGGACAGCGCGGCGATGTCGGTACCGGAGACGAGCCAGTGGACTGCTCCGTCGCGGCCCCACAACAGCGAGACACGCAGGGTCACATGGAGTGTGTGGCCGCCGCGGTGACGGATCGTCGCTGTGCCGGACCAGCCGCCGCGGGCGTGGTACTGCTCGCTGGCCGCCCATCCTTGCAGGGCGTTCTGGAGAAAGGGCAGCACGAACCAGACAGGCCGGCCCACCACCTCCCCGGCCGCATAACCGACAAGCTGCTGCGCGGTACTCGTCCAGCCCACCACCGTCCCCTGGCCGTCGATCATCGCAATCGCAGAGTCGGGCACCTCTCGAGGACCAAGCGGCTCCGTGAGCCTGTATCGGAGAATATTGGTCAACTCGGATCACCCCTAGGACATTTTCGAAGAAAGACTTGAAGGCGAGTCGATCCCCCGGATCGCGCCGAAAGGTCCCGTCAGTAACCAGAGGCTAGGTGTCGAACCCACGGCAAACACTGGGCGCACCGTACGACCTTCGGATGGGAATTGATGCCGATGCACTAATCCGTCGGCGATATTCGCGCAAGTCTCGCCGGAGTGCGCCCCATCGCCTCTCGAAGAAGCGGATCGCGGACGGCCCTGTAGCATCGGGGTATGGCTGCGGAGCATCCAGAGGCCGCAAAGCAACTGTCTGTAGTCGCGGAGAACCTAGGGTCACACCTCGAGGAACTCAGCCGCGACACGGAGGAGTATGTTCTTGCCGAGATCCCGGAGATCAGGGGCGACGCAACCCTCATCAAAATCATGCGGGCGACCATCGCGGAAAATTCCGCCACGTTGCTGCACGTTTTCGAGAACGACATTCCTCTGGACAAGATCGAGGGGCCTTCGGCCGCTCGTGAGTACGCCAGGAGACTGGCCCAGAGGGACATTCCCCTCAGCACACTGATCAGGGCCCACAGGTTCGGCCACTGGCGCTTTCTTCAGTGGTGCCTGGACGAACTCAACAGGCAGGACGCCGACAGCGCTCTCTCTACCGCAACCACCCGGCGCATGCTGCAGGTGGCCTTCGGCTACAACGACCGGGTAACGGAGCATGCCATCGTCGTCTACCAACAGGAACGCGATCACTGGCTACTCAGCCAGACCGCCGCGCGCGCCGCACGCGTGCGAGACATCCTCACCGAGAAGGACGTCGATCTCAACCAGGCCGAACCAGCCCTTGGTTACCGGCTCCGGCAGAACCACCTGGGGCTGGTGGCCTGGTTGCCCACGCTGACCGGCAGGGGCGAGGGGCTTGCTCGACTCGACCAGATCACCAATGAGATCGGCCGGGAGCTCGACTGCCCCGCCAGGCCGCTGTTCGTCCCCCGAGACGCAGTCCTGTCCTGGGCCTGGCTGCCGCTCGGCTCCCACAGCGACATCTCCTGGAAACAGCTGTCAGACGTGGTCGAGCACAGCGATCCTTCCGTGCACATGTGCGCCGGACGCGTGGGCTACGGTATCGAGGGATTCCGCTCCACACACCGCCAGGCAGTGCGCACGCAGGAACTCGCAGCAGTGGCCAAACCAGTCCCCCAGTTCACAAACTTCTCTCATGTCGGTCCCCTCGCCCTGATGGCTACGAACGTCGGCGACATGCGTGCGTGGGTGTGGGGCGTCCTGGGGTCTTTGGCCGTCGATGACGAGAACAGCGCACGACTTCGGGAGACGGTGCGGATCTTCCTGGGCACCGGCTGTAGCTACACCGCCACCGCCAGTGCTCAAATTCTGCACAAGAACACCGTGCAGTACCGCATTCGGAAAGCCGAGGAAATCCTCGGATACTCCGTCCAGCACGAGCACATCGATCTGGAAGTCGCACTGCTCGCCGTCGAGTACCTCGGCTCGACGCTTCTTCGCACCCACCCCGCCTGAAATGTGGCGAAGCCGACCATGAGGCACACCATGCCTATTCCGGGCGGCACGACGCCGTAGGAGATTTCGGTCCGACCAAAGGTCTCGTTCCGCGCGGCCATCGCCAAGCCGACGATCTCGGCGCGGCGTGGGCGCGGCGGCTCGGAGTATCGGCGTAGCGCCGCGGGTTCTCCACTGTCTCGGGGCCCAGTCTGCGATACGGCCGATCATGCCCCGTTCGGATTCTGCCAGCGGCTCTGCGGCGGAGCGCAACTGACTACGGAGTTCGCCAACGAGTTCCTGCGAACGGTGTGGAGATACGGTATCGAATTCAGCCCACTCGACTCTGAGCATTCCGGGAATCTGCCCGTTTCGACGGGCCCAGTAATTGACGACCAGATCGGCTTCCGGCAGGGGCCGCGAGAACCACGGCTTCAGGCACCAGACGATCCCCTCGCATTGCCGGGGCTGATCGGCCCGAAGCGTTGCAAGCGAACGGGGGCGGAGCCGACCATAAGTCCGTCCCAGTCCCCGTTCGGCTTGCTGTCCCCCTCTGTGCCTCCTCCTCAAGCCGGGCAGGGATCGTAATAACCGGTCCGGCTGACTTGTGAGAGGTGGCTCGTCGCGGCGACTGGCCGCACTTCCATGCTGGCTGGCGGTGTCTGCGGCAGGGGCTGCTCGGTCCAAATCACTTTTCCCTCCTGCGTGTGCCGCGCCCCCCAGCGCTCGGCGAGCCGGGCGACAAGAAACAGACCGCGTCCGCCCTCGTCCATGGTGGACGCCTGATGCAGATGGGGAATGGCAGTGCTGGAGTCGAACACTTCACACGTAAGAGCATGGTCACAGAACAGCCGAAGGTGGATCGGGCCGATGGTGTAGCGGATGGCGTTGTTGACGAGTTCGCTGATGATCAGCTCAGTCGTGAAGGCAAGGTCCTCCAGGCCCCAGTGCGCCAGCTGGCGGGTAACAGCGGCGCGCAGGTCCGTCAGCGCCTCCGGCTTTGCGGGAACATCCCAGTCGGCGACCTGATCAGGTCGCATGCCGCGGGTTCGGGCGACCATCAGCGCGACGGTTCCATCGGGGCGGGCGGGGAGCAGTGCGTCGAACAGGGCCGCGCAGGTCTCCTCCGGGCCCACGACACCGTTACGGGCGGCAGTTCGGCTCAGAGCCCTCCGCAACAGAGCGAAGCCGGCATCGGCGCCCTGTCCTCGGCGTTGGATCAGGCCGTGGCCGTAGAGCACCAGCCTGCTGCCCTCGGGCACCTCCCACTCCGCACTGGCGAAGGAGCCGCTGCCCAGGCCGAGGGGCGCCCCGGCAGGCACGTCGGGAAAGTCCACCCGGCCATCGGGGCCTATCACGGCGGGTGGCCGATGCCCGGCACGGGACATCGCGCAGTGCCGGGAGACCGGGTCGTAGATCGCGTAGAGACAGGTCGCTCCCCTGAAACGGCCCTGCCATGCGTCAGGGCCGTGGCCCCACCGGGTCGTGAGATCGTCCAGGCGGCCCAGGAGTTCGTCGGGCGGCAGGCCGGCCGAGGCAAGGCCGCGGACCGCGCCGCGCAGCCGGCCG